>CAYGNN010000077.1:0-3334 GCA_964351165.1 uncultured Phycisphaeraceae bacterium | reverse complement strand
GAGATCGCGCAGCTGATCAACGCGGAAACAGGCAAGGCGATGTGGGAGGCGAAGGGCGAGGCGTCGATCCTCGCTGGGAAGGTCGATATCACGCTCGACAACTCAACGCACGGCAGCCTGGCGCGCGTCAGCGATTACGAGATCGAGCTGAGCGAGACGCGCCGCGGCGTGTGCAGGTACAGGCCGCACGGCGTGATGGCGGTGATCGGTCCGTTTAATTTCCCGGCGCACCTGCCCAATGGGCACATCATCCCGGCGCTCGCGATGGGCGACACGGTGGTGCTGAAACCCAGCGACAAAACGCCTGCGGTGGGGCAGCTCATCGCGGAGATGTTCAACGAGGCGCTCGACTCGATCGGCGCGCCCAAGGGTGTCGTGAACCTTGTCCAGGGCGGTGGCGACATCGCTGCGAAGCTGGTGACGCATCCAGGCGTTGACGGCGTGCTCTTCACCGGCTCCTGGCCGGTCGGGCGGAAGATCCTCGAGGCGAACCTCGATCACCCGGGCCGCATCGTCGCGCTGGAGCTGGGCGGGAACAACCCGGCGGTCGTCATGGCCGATTGTGACCTGCGGCAGGCGGCGGTCGAGTGCGCCAGGGCGTCCTTCGCGACGACCGGGCAGCGCTGCACCTGCACGCGGCGGATCATCCTGCACGAAAAGATCGCCGACCGATTCATCGGCGCGCTGAAGAACGCCGCGGAGGCGATCGAGGTGGGGGACCCCCGCAGAGAGCCGCCGGTCTTCTTCGGTCCGCTCATTCGCGAGGAAGCGCGGCAGGCGGCAATGGGCTACTACGAATCGCTGGTCAGCGCAGGGGGCGAGAGCCTCGTCGCGCCCAAGGCGCTCAACGACATCGTAGGCTGCGATGGGGGGCATTTCATCACCCCTGGCGCGGTGCGCGTGGACCGGTTCGTCGCGGATGACGCAGGCGGTCCAGGGCGCGACGCCGGTTGCGATATGGAGGTCTTCGGCCCGATCGTCCGCGTGTGCGTCGTCAAGAGTTACGAGGAAGCGATCGAGCAGGCCAACGCGACGCGGTATGGGTTGGCAGCCTCGATCTTCACGACATCGAAGGAAACCGGCGAGCGGTTCCTGATCGACGCGAAGGCCGGCTGCGTGAACGTTAACGCGGGCACCGCCGGCGCGAGCGGCAAGCTGCCATTCGGCGGCCTCGGCTGGTCGGGCAACCACCGCCCTGCTGGGTCATCGAGCGTGGACTACTGCGCGTACCCGGTCGCGAGCATGGTCGAGACGAGCGACACAGCGCCCCTGAGCCCTGGGATGACGTTCGATGATTCTTGGGTGAAGTAGTGTGCCACGATCTAGCTTTGCTAGGTCGTATCTTCGTTGCCAGTCCGATTGCAAACAGCACGACCTAGCAAAGCTAGGTCGTGGCACGTCAGAGCGTCCCCAGCAATTGCGGGATGTAGATGTTCGCGTCGAGCAGCCCGTTCTCCACGGCTGGCAGCGCCCAGTTGTCCTGATTGATGAAGAAGATCCGGTCGTCGATCGGGCGCTGCGCGGCGTGCGCGCGGCCGCTGGCGATGAAGTTGGGCTCGGCCATCGGCATCGCGTGGCCCCACTGGGTCAGCCGGACTTGCACGATGTCGTCCACCGACATGTCGATCAGCTTGAGCATGCCCGGCAGCTGCGCCGCGAGGCGTTTGGCGTAGTCCCGGTGCGAGGCCTCTCCGTGGACGAGCGTGAAGCGGCTCGATCCCCACGGGAGCGGCCAGAAGAGCGTGAGCGTCCCGTACTTGTTCTGGGCGCTGTTGTAGGTGCCCTGCGTCATGTCCACGACCTTCCGTTGGATCGAGGCGTCGCCGCCGTTGGTCGGGAACTCGCCCTCCTTGCCGAGCAGGAAGATGTCGTAGAAATCACGCGGGATGGGGCGGTTGAGCAGGACGTTGCCGACGATGTACGCGTTGTAGTTGAGGCTGTGGATCGCCTCGGTCTTCTCGTGGTCGAGGTTGTCGATGTCCTTGATGAGGTGCTTGGCGATGAACTTGGGGCACGCAACCACGACGCGGCGGGCGCGGATCGTTCTGAGCTTGCCCACCGGTTCGCCGTCAACGATCTTGTCGGTGACGCGGTGCGTGACGAGCACGTGGTCGGGGCCGTCGAGGCGGATGTCCACGACCTGGCAGCCGCCGCGGAGGACCGGGCCGCCGCCGCCCTTGGCCTTCAGGCGCGCCAGGCGCCGCCACATCTGGTTGATCATGTACGCGTTGCCGCCCGGGAAGACCCAGCGGCCGAACTCTTCCGCGGAGACAAAGTTCCAGCCGCTGGCGGCGGAGATCTCTTCCCAGCCGGCGCAGAACGACGAGTAGCAGTAGGACTGGATGCCCGCCTCCAGCAGCGGCGGGACTGGGCCGCCGAGTGTCGCCTCGACGTGGTCTTTGAGGGTCCGCCGGTCGAGGTCGAAGATGAAGTCCTCGTCGCCCTTGGGGAAGGGGATCTCTGGGTACTCCTCGCCCATCAACTCGACGAGGCCGGCGTACGCCTCGAACTGCTTGACCTGCTCTGGCGGGAGGTCGAGCCCTTCCCAGAAATCGGTACGCACCATGCCGTCCACTTCGAGGGTCTCGTCCTCGATGCTCAGCCGGTGCGCATCGTCGAGGCCGAGGTCTTTGTAAAAGGCTTCGAGGAAGGATCCCTTGTCGGGGCTGATGATGTACGCGGAGCCGAGCGAGTAGTAGGCGCCGCGCCAGGTCTCGCCCTGCGCGTTGCCGCCGAAGCGGTCCCACATCTCCAGGAGGACGGGCCGCTGCTCGCGCATCATGTACGCGGTGGCGATGCCGGACATACCGCCGCCGACGATGACGACGTCGGTCTCCTCATCAGGGACGGGTGACTTGTCGATCGCCGGGAACCCTGGGTGCGGGTTGAAGAATCGATCGCCGGTGAAGGTCGGCGCGAAGGGGATGCCGTCGATCAGCACCGAACTCGGTGTAAAGGGCAGCGGCTTGAAGGGCGCCGAGGCGCCGACACCACGCGGTGTCGCGCTGATCGCGCCGCCCAGGGGGTTTCGTCCGAAGGCGCCCGGCGCGGTCAGGCCCAGCGCGACAGCGCCGAGGCCAGCGCCGATGAACGTTCTGCGTGATGGGTCATGGATGGTCATCCGGTTCTCCTTGCATCTGATCCCTGCCTCCGGCGCTCAATTCCGGACATTCATGGTCGTATTTGTCAGGGTAATCGATCGGGGCCCTGTCCCCAACCCCCGATCCACGATTTTCCGCGATACAGTGCCCCTGATGAGCACCAACCAACGCCAGACGTTCCTCCCCAACGCCCGAATCACGCCCCGCTTCGCAGGGCTGACCACGTTCGGTCG
>CAYGNN010000076.1:9321-11725 GCA_964351165.1 uncultured Phycisphaeraceae bacterium | reverse complement strand
GTGGAGCCTGCGCGGGACCACCAGGCGATGGCGATGTACAGCGCGAAGGTGGCGCCGACGATGACGAATGTCCAGGCTTGCACGTCCAAGCGGGTGGCCCCCCTGCTCTTGGCTGGTCAGTCTTCGCGGAAGCCGAACTTCGCGTCGAGCCGGTTCATGACGATGAGGTAGGTGAGGATGAGCAGGACGAAGACGTAGATGGAGCCCTGCTGGGCGAACCAGAAGCCGAGGGGCGCGCCGCCCAGCTTGAACTGGTTCAGCGGCTCGACGAAGACGATGCCGCAGCAGAAGGAGACGGCGAACCAGACAGCGAGGAGGGCGCCGAGGATGATGAGGTTGGCGCGCCAGTAGGCCTTCGCGTTGTTGTCGTTCGGAGCGGCCATCACGCGAGAGCATACTCGGTGAAGTCGTCCCACTTGCGGTTGTCGCTGTCGGTCTTGCGCAGGAGCAGGACGGTGCGGTCAACGAAGGGCGCGATGCGGTTGGTGAAGGCGCTCGGGGCGTTCTTCCGGTCGCCGATGCCGCGACGGGGCTCGTCCATGGGGAGGTCGTATGGGTTGATCGAGAGTTCGTGGTCGGCGCCCTGGATCGTGACGGGCTCGTAGTTGCGGTTCGTGACCCAGAAGGCGCTGAAGTGCTGGAGGGCTGGCATCCAGAGGTCGTGGATCGCGATGATCCCGCCAGTGTTGAGCATGAGGTCGATGTAGTGCGCTTCGACCATGACGTAGTCGAGCATGTGCCAGCCGTCGATGAAGGCGAAGTCGAGTCTGGTGTTGCGCGCGAGCATCTGCGGGAGGATGTCGTGGGCGCACGCTTCGTGGAGTGTGACGCGGCTCTCGATCCCTGCGGCTTTGATGGACTGGCGGCCGATGCCCTTCCAGTGGGAGGTCTGCCTGGGGTCCATGCATTCGAGCGTGGCGCTGGGGCAGCCCCTTGCGAGGTGCAGCGTCGAGCGCGCGCTGGCGCAGCCGACCTCGGCGATGGTCTTCGCGCCGACCGCTGCGGCGGCGCGTTCGAGGAGGAGCCCGGCATGGGTGGAGACGGCGAACTTGCTGATCTCGACGGTCTCCCCCTGCTCGCCGGTAGCGACGCCGGTGCGATCGAGTGCATCGAGGACGGCGTCGATGGGTGTTGTGGTCAGGGTTGGCATCCATTCCGTATCGGTTTGATCCGCTCCGGATCGTGATCGGAGCGCCGGAGGCGGAGCGGATTGCCTGATACACTGGCGATATGGCGACGGAACGCATCATCACAGGCGAGACGGTCTCGGAGGAAGAGGCCAGGGCGAATTGGGCGTTGCGCCCTGAGCGGATCGATCAGTTCGTGGGGCAGCGGGAGCTGATCGAGCGGCTGCGGATCGGGCTGGAAGCGGCCAACGGGCGGGACGAGCCGATGGATCACGTGCTGCTGCACGGGCCGCCTGGCCTGGGCAAGACGACGCTCGCGCACCTGATCGCCAACGAGAAGGGCGCGAACCTCGTCGCGACCTCTGGTCCTGCGCTGACGCGCGGGACGGACCTTGTCGGCGCGCTGACGCGGCTCGGGCGGCACGATGTGCTGTTCATCGATGAGATCCACCGCCTCCCCACCGCGGTCGAGGAGTTCATCTACCCTGCGATGGAGGACCACCGCATCGATGTGCAGGTGGACTCCGGGATGCACGCGCGGACGGTGTCGATCGCGCTGCAGCCATTCACGCTCATCGGCGCGACGACGCGGGCTGGGCTGCTGACCGGCCCCTTGCGCTCGCGGTTCGGTGCGGCGCACAACCTCAGGTATTACGAAGAGGCGGACCTGCTGGAGATCCTCTCGCGGAGCTGCGCGATGCTGTCGATCGCAGGGTTTGAATCTGACGCGCTGGCGATGATCGCCTCGCGGAGCAGAGGGACGCCCCGGGTGGCGAACCGGCTGCCCCGGCGGGTTCGCGATTACGCGCAGGTGCGCGCGCAGGGGAAGCTCAGCGTGGCGGTCGTCGAGGAGGCGCTGGCGCTCGAGGGCGTCGATGCGTTGGGGCTCGATGAGCTGGACCGGCGGTACCTGAAGACGATCGGCGAGACGTACAAGGGCGGGCCGGTCGGGCTCGAAGCGATCGCTGCGACGATGGGCGAGGACTCCGGCGCGCTGGAGGCGGTGGTAGAGCCGTTCCTGCTGCAGGTCGGGTTCCTGGCGCGGACGCGGCGCGGGCGGCAGTTGACTGCTGATGGCGCATCGCACATCGGGGCGGTGGTTGCCGACCTTGATGTGGTCGTGGATGTTGAGGGGGCTCGGGAGTCGGTTTGACTCTATTGCGCCTGATCGTGGCAGGAATCGCATTGCGATTCCTACCACGGCACCTGGTACCACTGATTACACGATGGCGAGGATCTCGAAGCGCTTGGGGCCCCTGGGGAGGTCGACCTTGATG
>CAYGNN010000076.1:0-9311 GCA_964351165.1 uncultured Phycisphaeraceae bacterium | reverse complement strand
GATGGCGCATCGCACATCGGGGCGGTTGTTGCCGATCTCGATGTCGTGGTGGATGTTGAAGGGGCGCGGGAGTCGGTTTAACGCTGCTGTCGCTTGATCGTGGCAGGAATCGCAATGCGATTCCTACCACGGCACCGGGAAACCGTTCATTACACGATGGCGAGGATTTCGAAGCGCTTGGGACCCCTGGGGAGGTCGACCTTGATGGTGTCGCCGACGCGGGCCTTCATGAGGGAGGCGCCCATGGGGCTGCCGAGGGTGACCTCGACGATCTCGCCTGACGCGTTGCCGGTTGGTTCGCCGACGAGGCGGAAGAGCTCTTCCTCGTCGTCGCCGACCTCGCGGATCTTCACGGTCGCGCCGATGAAGACGATGTCCTCGGGGAGCGAGCCGTCCTCGATGACCTTCGCGGCTTCGAGTCGTTCCTCGAGGCGGCGGATCTCGGCCTCTTCGAGGCCCTGCTCCTCGCGGGCGGCGTGGTAGTCGGCGTTCTCTTTGAGGTCGCCGAGTTCGCGGGCTTCCTGGATGCGGGTCGAGAGCGTGAGGCGGTTGCCGATGAGCTTGTTCAGCTTCTCTTCGAGCTGCGCCTTTTCCTCGGGGGTGATGAACTCCATCGCGGGTCCTTTCTCGTCTGCCGGGTTCGCCCTCGGCCTCGCGGCCTTCCGTTGCTGCGACGCGGGGCGAAACAGCAAGCCCCCGGGCGTCGCCGGGGGCTTGCATCAGTGCAATCTGGATGTCCAGTGTAGTCAGCGGGTCGCGGCCCCGGCCAGCCCCGGGATTTCCTCGGAGCCGACAGGGACGGTGATGGATGAGCCGTCGAAATCGTCACCGATCGGCTCGTAGCGGCCGCCCAGGTGCTCGGCGAGGAAGGCCTCGGCGACAGCGGTGAAGGAGGTGCTGTTCTCCGGACGGGCGAAGCCGTGCCCCTCGTCGGGGTAGAGGACGTAGGTGACCGGGATGCCCTTGGACTGCATCGCATCGACGATCTGGTCGGACTCGGACTGCTTCACGCGCGGGTCGTTGGCGCCCTGGGCGATGAGCAGCGGCTTGGTGATGTCGTCCACCCTGGAGAGGGGCGAGCGTGATTCGAGGAAGGCCATGCCCTCGGGGGTGGTGTGATCACCGACGCGCTTCTTGAAGATCTCGACCATCGGGGCCCAGTAGGGCGGGATGGTGTTGAGGAGCGTGACGATGTTCGAGGGGCCGACGATGTCGACGCCGCAGGCGAACTCTTCGGGGGTGAAGGTCAGTCCGACGAGCGTGGCGTAACCGCCGTAGGAGCCGCCCATGATGCCGACGCGGTTGCCGTCGGCGATGCCGTTGTCGACCGCCCAATCGACGGCGTCGATGAGGTCGTTGTGCATCTTGCCGGCCCATTCCTTGTTGCCGGCGTTGAGGAACTCCTTGCCGAGGCCGGTGGAGCCTCGGAAGTTGACGCTCAGCACGGCGTAGCCCCGGTTGGAGAGCCACTGGTGGTAGGGGTGGTAGCCCCAGTTGTCGCGGGCCCAGGGGCCGCCGTGGACGAGCAGGACCATCGGCAGCGCCCTGGTGGGCACGTCGTTGCGCAACTCGGTGTTCCTGGGGATGGTCAGGTAGCTGACGAGCTCGTAGCCGTCGCGGGACTTGATGGAGACGGGCCGCATCTTGGCGAGGGGGAGGCCCTCGAGCGCCTCGCGGTTGGAGAAGAGGAACCTGGCCTTCTTCGCGGTGCGGTCGTAGGTGTAGTACTGGACCGGCCCATCATCGAGGAGGTAGGCGAGCATCCACTGGCTGTCGTCGAGGGTGCGGCTGACGATCTCGATGTCGCCATCGGCGATCTTGCGGAGGTAGGCGAAGTCCGCCTTGAGCGAGTCGTCGATGATGGCCCAGTTCTTGCGCATGTGCGTGAACGCGACGGCCTCGACGTGCAGCTTGGTCGGGTGGACCATGACGTCGGAGAGGTCGGCGCGCTTGTTCTCGGCGATGATGGCCTTCTCGCCGGTGTTCAGGTCGAGCGTGACGAGGGCGGAGGTGTTGCGCCTCCGGCTGTCGATCATTTAGATGATGTCGACTGATTTGTCGAAGCCGATGGGGCTTGTGGTGAGCGAGTCCTCCATCGGGATCTTGATGAACGGCGTGAACTCGTCGCCATCGGCGCGGAAGAGCTCGGTGCCGCCATCTGGCGTGAAGCGGTTGGCGAAGCGGACCTGGTAGTTGTCGTCGGTGACGAACCCTGCGTAGCCGGTGTTCTCCTGGACGAGCTCGCGGGCGCCGGTGTTGATGTTCACGCGGTAGATGTCGTGGAACTGCGGCACGCGGTTGTTGATCGCGATGAGGATCTCTTCCGGGAACTCGGCGCTGACCTGCTGGATCTGCGCCGCGACGCCGTCCATCGGGGTGAGGTCGATGGTCTCGCTGGTCTGAACGTTGGTGGAGTAGACGCGCCAGTTCTCGTCGCCGCCCTTGTCCTGGATGTAGACGACGTGGTCGCTGGTGTAGGCCCAGAAGAAGGTGCGGATGCCGCGGGAGTCGTCTTCGGTGACAGGCTGGGCGGCGCTGGGGTTGTCGGCTGGGCCGACCCAGATGTTCATGACGCCTTCAACAGGCGCGAGGTAGGCGAGCCGCATGCCGTCGGGGCTGAGCCTCGGGGAGGCCTTGTCGGGGTTGCCGAAGAGGGCGTCGCGCGGGATGAGCATGTCTTCGCTGACGCTCGCGGGCGCCGCGGCGATGGCGCCGATCGACAGCGACGCGACAGCGCCAACGGCGAGGAGACGGTTTCGGTAGGACATCGTGGCACTCCTTGGGATAAGCGTGCGTGCATTCTGAGGGATCGTCGCGGCTTCGGCAGCGCGGCCTGGGGCTCACGCCGTCGTGCTTCCTGGCACAGACGTGCATCAACCGTGGTGTAGCCGTGGCGTATCGTTGTACCTCAAATCCACGATCGGGATGCGGGAAGGGGCGCCTGCTGGCCCCTGGCGGGGATTCAGCCGCTGCGATCGCCTGTTGCGATCGATCGCCTGATGCCGGCGCTCATGGCGAAGATCGCCCACAGGATCGCTGCAGCAGCGCCGGGGACGAGGACCCCATTCCATTTGTCGGGGGTGAGCCTTGCGGCGCCTCCGAAGAGCGTGCCGGTCATGCCCCAGCCCATCGTCAGCGGCGAGCAGAGTCGCCAGTCCACGAGCAGGTGATGCTCGGTGGTCCAGCCTGCGTTGAGCGCCCACAGCGGCGCGCCGAGGAGCGCGGCCATCGCGACGATCATCCAGGCGCTGCGCCCGACGGTGGTGCGGAACCCGATGCCGAGCGCGACGATGCCCCCGATGGCGAGGGTCCACGCGATGATCGCCAGCGCGATGGCGCTGGTGACGCCCCACGACCAGCCGCCCAGCAGGGTCAGCGGCCAGAGCACCGCCTGCGCCGGGACGCACAGCGCGACAGCATCTGCAAAGACGGACTCGGCGGTCTTGTTGGGCGCGACCTGACTCAGGCGGACCATCGGCCACAGCGCGCCGATGCCGAGGCCCACCATCGCGAGCATGACCTTGCTCGAGAGGCGGAAGTCGTTGGCGTCGTAGATCCAGAGGTGGTTGACAGCGAAGATCGTGGTGCCTGCGGCGACGAGCAGGTACAGCGACCAGAAGAGCGTGAGCGCCTTGGGCTCCGGCTCGTTGCGCTTGATGACCAGCTTGCCGCGCGTGGAGGCGGCGTCGGCCCTGCGGCTCGGCTCAGCGGTTGGCGCCGGAGGCTGATTCATCGAAGTAAACATAGGGCGTGTACAGATCGACGCGGGGGCGGCCGGCGTTGATCCACGCGCCGTTGGTCAGCAGGGCGTCGAATCGGCGGAGTTTTTCCGCGTCTGGCTGCTCACCGGGTGTTTTCGCCCCTGGGGCGCCGCCCCAGACGACGCTGGCGCCCTCGGTGGTGCGGATGACGAGGAGGTTGTCGTTCAAGAATGCGCCGACGTTGATCCCTGCGACGTGGGGCCATCCCTCGCGCGTGCGGAGCAGCGCGAGCAGGTCGAGGCCTGCCTGCACGTCTCCACCCACCCAGGCGGTGCCTGGGCGGCGCTGGCCGGCGCTGTCTGTGGGAGCGCCGGTCCAGGGGTTCTCGATGACGCGCAGCGGCCACGCGGTCCCGGCGCGGTACTCGGGCGGGAGTAACTCACCACGGGCGGCGACGAGGTGCTCGACAGCGCCGACTCGGACGACCGCGGCGGGCGCGCGCCAGGCGCCGTTGACCTCGATCACGCCCTTGGGTTTGCGCGTGACCGTGGGACCGGGCTCCGGGAACCAGCCGGACTGCAGGAGCGCCCACTGCGCTTCTTCGAGCGATTCGGTGTCGAAGGGATCGGGGTTGATGCGCACGAGGACGGTTTCGATCAGGTTGTTCTGGATGGACTGGGGGAGCCAGGTCTGCGATTCACCGGAGGCGGTGGGCCAGGTGAAGCGGACATCGAGGACGTCTGCGCGCGTCGCGCCGACGTGCTCGCGCAGAGGACCGACACCAAAGGCGGCGGAGGCGCCGATGATCGCGAGCAGCGCAGCGCCTGCGATGCGTCCGAAGGCGGTCTCGCCGTCCTTCTTGAAGAGGATGCCGCCGATGGCGCGCGTGGCGCCGGCCATCCCCCCCACGCTGTCGCCGACGAGGCGGTAGGGCGCGGACTTTTTCTTCTTCCTGGAGCGTTTCGACTTCGCCATCGGATCCTCGCTGGTTGGGGCCACGCTGATCGGGGCCTCTGAGCCTGTGCCCCATCAACTTCGGCAAGGGGCGGTCGATCCCTGCACGGAAGGCGGTGTCAGCGGGATGCAGCGGTGGCGGATTCGCCCTGATGGTCCCGGATCGCGGCTTCGATGAGCGAGGAGCAGACCTGGGCGAAGGGCATCCCGGTCGCCGCGGCGGCTTTGGGCAGCAGCGAGTGCGAGGTGAAGCCTGGCATGGTGTTGATCTCGAGGAACCAGGCGTCGCCTTGCTGGTCGAGGATCCAGTCGGAGCGTGCAATCTGCTCGGCGTGCATCGCGCGGGCGATGGCGGCGGTTCCCTGGGTGATCTTCTGCGCGACGCCCGGCGGGAGGTCTGGCTCGACGGTGTAAACAGTGTCGTCGCGCTGGTACTTGGCGTCGTAGTCGTAGAGGCCATCCTTGGGCGTGATCTCGACGATGGGGAGCGTGGCGCTGTTGAGGACGCCGACGGTGAGCTCGCGGCCTGCGATGTAGGGTTCGATCATCGCTGCGACGTTGCGCTTCTTCGTTGCCGCGTGCGCATGGTTCCAGTCATCCATCGTCCTGCAGACGAAGAGGCCGACGGTGGAGCCCTCGTGAACAGGCTTGACGACAAAGGGCAGTGGGAGCGGTGGGTTCGTGTCGTTCGCGTTGAAGGCGCACGACACTGCGGTGCGCACGCCGAGCGTCGCGGCGAGGATCTTCGAGCCCAGCTTGTCCATCGCGAGGCGCGCCGTCGCGGCGTTCGCTCCGACGTAGGGGCGGCCGTCCTGTTCGAGCAGGTCCTGCATCGGGCCGCCCTCGCCCCAGGGGCCGTGGAGGGCTGGGAAGATAACATCGCCTGGCATCGCGCGGAGGTCGTCGAGGGTGATCGCGTCGATGAGGCGGTGCTCGACTGGGAACCCTGCATCGAGGAGGCCCTGGCGGATGGCGGCGGCGCTGTCGATGCTGACCTGGCGCTCGTTGTCCGGGCCTCCAGCGAGGAGGAGGACGGTTGGCGTGCTGAGGCTGGTGGTCATTGTCCCCTTCTCCAGACCGCGATCTCGTGTTCGAGCGTGATCCCCTGTGCTTGTTTGACCCTCTCGATGACGATGTCCATGAGCTCGATGGCGTCGCGGGCTTTGCCCCCTGGGTCGATCAGGACGAAGTTGGCGTGCTTGTCGGAGACGTAGGCGGTCCCATTGCGGAGCCCCTTGCACCCTGACAGATCAATGAGGCCTCCAGCGCTGATGCGCTCACCACCGACGACGGGGTTCTTGAAGGCGCAGCCTGCGGAGCGATCGGCCAGCGGTTGGGTGCGCTTCTTGTAGGCCATCACCTCTTTGAGCTTCTGTCGCAGTGCGGCGGGGTCGCCTGGTGTCAGCTGCAGATCGGCTTCCGTGATCACGACGTCGCGCAATCCGGATTGGCGGTACCCGAACGCGATGTCTGCGCGGTCGATCGTGCGCTCCGCGTGGTCGTTGTCCACGATCCGGACGGAACGGACGGTGTCTGCGATCTCGCCCCAGGCGCCGCCGGCGTTCATGGCGATCGCGCCGCCCACGGTCGAGGGGATCCCGCCGAGCCCCTCCAGGCCGCCCAGGCCGCGGCGGACTGTCTCGATGATGAGGGCGGGGAGGTTGACGCCGGCGCCGACGCGGATGATGGAATCATCGAGAAACAGAGTGGTTTTCATCCGGTCGAGCGAGAGGACCAGCCCATCAATGCCGTCATCGTCGACGAGAATGTTCGCGCCATCACCGAGCACCCGGATGTTCTGGTGCGCACGGGCGAGGCTGGCGATCGCCTCGGGGGAATCCGGTCGCGCGAGGAGGTCTGCTGTGCCGCCAGCGCCGAACCAGGTTTTGATCTCGGCGTCGTGTTCGACCGGTGTGTTTTCGATCGTCAGTTTCATGATGCGTACGCCCTGACGCTGCTGGCGGCGCCTTGCCGATCAACAAACTGGTGCGCGACCTTCCAGACCGGGCCGGCGCCCATGACGACGAGCAGGTCTCCTGGTGCGCACCACTGGTGGAGGTGCTCGACGATGTCGTCGAAGGCGTCGATGTGCTGCGCCTCGACGCCGCGGTCGGTGAGTTTGCGGACGAGGTCGTCGGCGCCGACGAGGGTTTTCTCTTCTTCGGTGTCGCGCACGAAGTAGATGTGCGGGACGATGACGGCGTCGGCGCTCGTGAAGGACTGCGCGAATTCGTCGAGCAGGAAGCGCGTGCGGCTGTGCTGGTGGGGCTGGAAGACGCAGACGAGGCGGCCGGTGGGGCGCTCGTGCTGGCGGAGGGCGCGGAGGGTGGCGTCGATCTCGGTCGGGTGGTGGCCGTAGTCGTCGTAGACGCGGACGCCCCCCACTTCGCCCAGGAATTGCAGGCGGCGGTCGACGCCCTGGAAGGACGCGAGGGCTGCTGCGGCGCGCGCCGGGTCGGCGCCGACGGTGATCGCCAGCGCGCAGGCGAAGGCGCTGTTCATCGCGCTGTGGACGCCTGGGGTTGGGTTGATCCACTGGGCGGCGGCCACGCCTCCCTTGATGAGCGCGACGTGCGCGGTTTCGGGATCGAACTCGACGCGCCAGTCTGCTTCAGGAGAGAAACCGATGGTTTCGACTTTCGCGCGGACGCCTGCGGCGACCTCTGTTCTGTGCGCGCCGTCGTGGGCGATCAGGAGAACGCCGCCCTCGTCTTCCGGTGGGAGGAGGCGGGCGAAGTTGTTGAAGGCCTCGATGACGCCTGCGAGGTCGCCGTAGATGTCGAGGTGGTCGGCTTCGACGTTGGTGACAGCGCCGACGGTCGGGTGGTGGTTGAGGAAGGAGCGGTTGAACTCACAGGCCTCTGCGAGGAGCAGCCCCGGCGCGCCGGCGCGGGCGCCGATGGGGATGGTCGGGGCGCCGAGGTGGAACCCTGAGGGGAGCGCGTCGGGGTCGGTCGCGAGCTGCCTGCAGGTCGCGCCGACGATGACGGTGGGATCGAGGCCGGCCTGGATGAGGGTGTGTCCCAGGGCGGCGACGGTGGAGGACTTGCCGTGGGTGCCTGCGACGGCGACGGCGGTGCGGCCGATCATGCAGCGGCCGATGGCCTGCGCGTAGGTGAGGACCGGGAGGCTGCGGCGCTTGGCCTCGACGAGCTGGGGGTGCTCGGGGCGGATCGCGGCGGAAGCGACGACGAGCTGGGCGTCTCCCGGGAGGCTGCCTGGATCGGCGCACTCGACGGGGAATCCCTCGTGCTGGAGGGCCTCGGTGACGGCGGTGGCGGTCTGGTCGGAGCCGGTGACGGTGGCCCCCCTGCCTCGGAACATCCTGGCGAGGCCTGACATGCCGCAGCCGCCGATGCCGACGAAGTGGGCGCGGACCTGGTTCAGGTCGAAGGCCTCTGGGTCGAGTTGGAGCTGGGGGCGGTGGGGCACTGGGAATCAGGGTATCGGTTCCGCTGGCGGCGTCGATGGAAAAGTGAGGGGGGATCATGTTGAGCGAGGGGTTGTGCGGCTCGCTGGCGGGCGTATCGTGCCCCCATGACGACCTCCGCGCCGATCCCTTACAAAATCGCTGTGCTGTGCGACCTGCGCGATGCGCAGGGGCGGGTGCTGCTGCTGCACCGCGCCAAGGCGCCCAACAAGGACATGTACAGCCCCATCGGTGGCAAGCTGGAGCAGGCGATCGGGGAGAGCCCTGCCCAGTGCGCGCAGCGGGAGATCCTGGAGGAGGCGGGGATCGATGTGCCGATCGAGCGGCTGCGGCTGAGCGGCGTCATCAGCGAGCAGGCGTACGAGAACGAGACGCACTGGCTGCTGTTTGTCTACCGGGTGATGGGCGCGGTGGAGGTCGAGGTGGGACCGATGAACGAGGGTGTGCTGGAATGGCACGCGCCGGAGGACATCGCGAATCTGAACATGCCTGAGACGGACCGGCAGGTGCTGTGGCCGATGCTCAACGAGCACCAGGAGGGGTTCTTCGCGGTGCACATTGACTGCTCGGGCGACGAGATCATCTGGAGCGTCGAGCAGTCGCAGCCGTGATGAGCGAGGCGCCGCGAGAACCGGTTCGGCTCAGCCCATTGGCGCCGCTGACGCGGGCGATTGATCCTGATATTCCTGCCCCCTGGTCGCATACCCCGGAGGCGGTGCGCACGTGGGTGGAGTCGGAGGCGGCGTGCGATTCGTTCTCGCTGTGGCTGGTGAGCCTGGACAACCCGGCTCCTGATGAGCTGCTGGCGTCGTGGGGGTTGTCGGGGGAGGCGGTCTCGGACTGGACGCTGACGGGGCGCGGGCGGGACCGGCTGTTCCAGCGGGCGCTGCGTGAGGGCATCGCGGTCGGGAACGCGGCGGCGCCGGAGACGCTGGTGCTGGCTGGGACGCCTGGTGCGCACGTGGTGTATCACCTGCACCCTGAATCATTGCAACGGCGGCGGTGGTGGCTGGTGACGCTGGCGCGGTCGGGGCAGGCGTTCAAGCCTGAGGAGTTGCGGTCGATCGAGCTGATGGCGCGGCAGTGGCAGGCGGTCTTCAATCGCCCCAGCGAGCGCGGGATGCGCCGGCTGCTCATCGGCAGCGACGACCGGATGATCCACGCTGATCCTGCGACGCGGCGGACGCTGGGGCGGGCGGATGTGTCGGCGTCGCAGCTGTGCCGGA
>CAYGNN010000075.1:0-11785 GCA_964351165.1 uncultured Phycisphaeraceae bacterium | reverse complement strand
CCTGGTTCGAGTCCCAGACGATCTTCCCGCGCAGCCAATCTGGCGCTGTGTCGTCGTCGGAGCCGTCGCCCCTGACAGGGCAGTAGATCGGCAGATCCTCACGCAGGCCGGTCTGGTAGTCGTCCTCGCCGTGCCCCGGCGCTGTGTGGACGAGCCCCGTGCCGTCCTCGAGCGTGACGTACTCCGCCGCGACGACGCGGTACAGCACCGGGCGATCCGAGCCAGGCAGCCGCTCCTGGATCTGCACGTGCAGGTGATCGGTCAGCGCTTGCTCATCGGTGAGGGGGTGCTGGTACCGCAGCCCGACCAGCTTCTCGCCCCTGGTGGTCGCGAGGATCTTCACGTCCGAAGCGCCCGGCCCCTTCGCGACCTGCTCCAGCAGGTCCTCCGCGACGACCGTCAGCGTCCCATCGATCTCGGCCAGCGCGTAGGTGAAGCGCGGATGCACCGCGATCCCCAGGTTTGCAGGGAGCGTCCAGGGCGTCGTCGTCCAGATCATGAACGTCGGCGTGCGCTCCAGCGCGTCCGCCTCCAGGCCGAACGCCTGCGCGACAGCGCCCGGATCGAGCGCATCAAACTCGACGAAGACCGACAGGTCCTCACGGTCCATGTACTCCAGCTCCGCGTCCGCCAGCGCCGTCTCGTTCGCGACCGACCAGTGCACCGCCTTGAGGTGCCGCTTGACGAGCCCCTGCTCGACGAGTTCCGCGAAGCCCTCCAGCACCGACGCTTCATACTCCGGCGCCATCGTGATGTAGGGGTGCTCGTAATCCGCCGAGGTCAGCAGGCGCTCCATCTGGCCGCGCTGCAGCTTGATGAACTTCTCCGCTGATTTCTGGCACTCGCGCCGGATCGCGAGACGCCGCGCATCGTCTTCGAGCGACAGCAGCTTGTCGATCTTGCCGGACTCGACGAGACCGGTCATCACCTTGTGCTCGATGGGCAGCCCGTGGCAGTCCCAGCCTGGGATGTAGGCGCAGTCGTGATCGAGCAGCGTCTGCGAGCGCACGACGAAGTCCTTGAGGCACTTGTTGAGCAGGTGCCCGAGATGGATGGAGCCGTTGGCGTAGGGGGGACCGTCGTGGAAGACGAAGGGCTCCGATTGCGCGCGCGCCTCGCGGATCTTGTTGTAGAGGCCCTGCTTGCCCCAGCGCTTCATCGACTGCGGCTCGTTCTGGACGAGGTTCGCCTTCATCGGGAACGAGGTCTTGGGCAGGTTCAGCGTCTTCTTGTAGTTGCGCTGCTCAGCGGCGGTGTCGGTCATCGGTGGCTGCTTTGTTCTTCGTTGGTCAGTTCGGACGCCCCCGGCGTCCTGAGGTCTTGTGGAACGATGGTATCGGTTGAAATCGTGGGAGCCTCGCAATCGGGGCCGCCCCGGGACATCCCAGACGGTGCTCGGATGCTCCAAAACGAAAAAAGGCCCGACTGGCGGGCCTGCGGATGGTTCTGCAGTGGTCGGGATCGCTCCCGATCAGCCCTCGTCGTCCTCGTGCTTGTGCTCGAAAATCGTCTGCGTCCGGAGCACCAGCCCGGAGTTGGCGATCAGGTGATAGCTCTGGGCGTGGACCTCGCGGCGGAAGCGCTGGATGTCCAGGATCGAGGCGCTCAGGCCGCCATCCGGCTCCGTCCAGAGGTGCATGAGGGCCTCGGACTCGTGGCCGAACTCGACCAGCTCGCGGTAGGTTGACTCGTACAGGTTCTGCGGAAGGGTCTCGGTCTGGACCGTCGCCATGAAGTTGATGGACTCGGAGAGCTCCTGCTCGTGGTCCTTCTCGCCGGCGCAGGGGATGGTGGTCTCCAGACCGCGTTCCGGGAGGTTGGCGTCCTGATAGGTGACGAGCTCCGTGCCGCACTGGCCTTCGTGCTGGAAGCGCATGCAGTGCGCCCCTGGCATGATCCAGGCCTCGAAGTCGTATTCGCCGTGGGTGATCCGTCGCTGGCCCTCGATGTCGAACAGCTCCGGATGGAGCGCTCGCCGGTACACCAGCAGGCGGTATGCCTGCAGTGTGGCCAGTTTCAGTGAAGTGTTCATGGTGTTCCTTAGCTTGAAGCCGATAAGAGAGACGTGGCAATCCTTGCGGGTAGAGACTCTAGGCAGACGATCGTTTGAAGAAATGCATTGTCAGCAGTTGATCGCATCTGGCAATGATTTTTTTGGAATTTGAGGGGCGCCCTTTGCGATCAGGCAGCAGGCCGCCACAACATCGTGATGAATACGCGGATCGCCCCAGAGCGGTTCGCAGGGAATCCGCACCACGACTTGATTTTCGCACGAAGTTGTGCACCCAAGCAGACAAGTTTTCCACAACGACGCTCCACCCCACTCCATGCCAGCACTCGATGTACGACTCCGACTCGTCCGCAAGCTGCCGCAACCGGCGCAGATTGCTGCACTTGAGTCCGCGCTGACGGTCGCCGGCGCGGCAGAGGGGGGCGAGATCGCGCTCCAGTTGCTGGAGATCGCGGCCGCTGAAAAGCCGCTGCTCATCGCAGATGGAGGCCTCGGACTCTTCCGGAGACGCCGCAAGCCGGCGCAGGCGGTCCGACCGCTACTCGCGCTGCTCAGGGCCTGGCCGATCCTCGGCGAGGACGAGCGGGCAACCACTGTCGCGATCGCCGGCTCGAATATCGCCGCCGTGCTGGACCTGCTGGTGGAGGACCGAAACTTCGAGCACCGCATCGCCGCGGCCAAAATCGCCGCCAGCCACCCCTGCGGCGAGGCGCTGCCCATCCTCGCCAAGCTGATCGTCGATTCTGATGATGACGTGCAGGCCGCGGCGGAGGCATCCATCGAGAAGATCAGCCGCAAGGCCTCCGGATTCGATCCTGCGACGCGTGATGCCCTCGATCGGCTCCTCGCCGAGGCCGGGCGATCCTTCGCTGACCACCGCAAGCCTGGCGTGATCGCCGCGATCGCTGCGCAGCTGGAATCGCCTGGGCCCCGGCTCTCGCAGTGGCTGCTGGATGACCACCAGACCGGTTTGCTCGCGCTGCGAGGGCTGCTCCGCCGGGACCAGTCACCCAGGACCGCACGGTCGGCGATCCGACTGCTCGATCACCCGACGCTGCAGGGCGCTGCGCGCACGAGGCTGGAGAACCTCAACACCCCAAGGTCGCGCAACGCGGCGCTGTCGCAGTGGGTCTACCTGCTGAATCCCATCTGCGCGCGATCGCTCGGCGCGCTGCGCCGGCCGGATCAGATCTTCCCGAATGACAACGAGGTCGATGGGCTCGACACGCAGACGCGCATCGGCGTCTGCGTCTGGGCGAGCGCGATGCGGCTGCGGCCATCCGATCGGGCGCACCGGCTGACGCGCATCGCGCTCAGCGGCGATGAGCGCGCCGCCTTCGCAGCGGTGCGCCGCCTGGCGGCGCTGCCGAGGCCTGACGCAGACGCGCGCAGCAGCCTGTTCCAATCGACGACGGTCGAGCACGAGAAGATCGCGGCGCTGGCGGCATCCTCGCTGATCGATGACCGCTCCCCTGCGGCGCGCAACTGGATGCAGGGGCTCGCGAGCGTGCCCCGCAAGCGCGTGCGGGAGATCGCTGAACTCTCGAACCGCAGGTTCAACGCGTGGGCGCCGGTCACCGAGGGCGACCCATTCGCGAGCGCCTTCGCCGCGGCGCGGGCGCTCAAGGCCGACCGCGCCGCGACGATCGAGCGCCTCCGCGAGCTGATCCGCAAGGGGGATCGGGCGCCGCGCATCCGCGCGATGCATCTCGCCTGGCGATTGCGGCTCGATCAGGAGGTCGAGCTGGAGCTGCTCAAGGCGCTGACCGAATCGGACACGAAGATCGTCGCCAGCGCTGTGCTCGCGCTCCGGCGCCTGCCGACATCAGCGGCGCACACGGCGTTGCTCGCGTGCCTGGATCACGAGGACGCCAGGGTCGTCGCCAACGCGGTCGAGGCCCTCGCTTGGCGGTCTCCCGATCATCCGAGGGTTCGGATGGCGAACGAGCATGAAACAGCGAGGACCCGGGCCAACGCGCTCCGCGCCGGCATCATCGGGACGAGGGACCGGGAAGCGCCCAAGCGTCTGGAGCGGATGCTCGGGGATGACCGCGCCGAGCACCGGGTCTCGGCGCTGTGGGTCGCCCAGCGGACCGGGCAGACCGGGCTCTCCAGGACGATCGCAGGCATGCTGCAGGACGAGACCGACTCGAGGGTGCTCGATCGAGGGCAGCGCTGCGCGAGGCTGCTGCTGGCGCAGCTCCGCGTGAACGAGAAGGCGCCGAGCATGCATTCTGAAGAATCCGGCGCCAAGCGTCGCCGGTTTGATCGGCTGGAGGAATTGAAATGATGGGCACGCTCGCCATCGCCAGCAGTCTCAGCGGTCTGCTGATCTTCGGCGGCATCGCGCTGGGCGCCCTGACGCTCGCGTGGGCCGTGACGTGGTGGGTCTGGCGGAGCCCTCCGGCGCTGGAGCCGCACGAGTACGCCTTCCGGGCGATCGCCAGGCGGCTGCGTCTGACGAACCGGCAGAAGTCGATCTTCCGGCGCCTGGCGCGCACGATCGATGCTGACCCGATCGCGCTGCTGATCTGTCACGAGGCGTTCGTCAAGGCGCTCCGTCGTGATGGGGCGGTCTCCGAGAGCGACGTGCAGGGGATCGAGAGCCGCGTCTTCCGCAAACGCCGGGGGCTGCCCAGGGTCTTCTCGGCGTCATAGGCTTCCGCTCGCGAAGGCCGGTGAGCGGTGCTGCATCCGCCTGGCCCTGCGCGTGGTACAGCGAGGCGAGATGTTCAAGAAGATCCTGATCACCGGCTTTGTGCTCCTCCTGCTCTCGACGATCGGGCTGCTGATCGCTGTGCGATTGTTCATCACCGGCGCGGTCGGGTTCGACGACTGGGTCATGCGCCAGGTGCTGGGTGTCGCGCAGACGTACATCGTGCCTTCCATCGAGTTCGATGATTTCGCGTACGAGGCGCCTGGGACCGTCAGGTACCAGGGCGTGCGGCTCCGGTCGCCTGATGGCGTGGAGATCATCAACGCGGGCGAGCTGGTTGTGACGCTGGGGGAGGTCCCCAAGCGGGGCAAGCCGATCGTCATCGAGGGCATCACGATCCGCGATGGCGATCTCCGCCTGATCGCGGACCACGACGACCCCGACGTGACGTTCAAGGGGCTGGCGCCATTCGTCAAGAAGGCGAACTACAAGCGGCAGGAGCAGCTCGCCAAGGAGGTCCGCCTGAGCGAGACGCTCGACCTGCGTTCGATCGCGCTCGACAACGCCGGGATCATCTACGAGCCTGGCAATGGGCAACCAGCGATGCAGCTCGACGCGCTGACGATGGTGATGAACATCGAACCGGTCGAGAGCGACGGAGGCGTCTGGCACACGCTGGGCATCGACATCGATCGAGGCGACCTCTTCAGCCTGGTCGTCGATGGCCGGGTGAATCTGGATGAGCTGGCGATCGATCTGCAGAACCTGGACATGCAGGTGGATGTTGGTTCTGAATCGGTGGCGGCGCTGCCGCCGCAGCTGCAGCAGCTCCTGATCGATCACGAGGCCCACGGCAGTCTCGGCGTCAAGCTCTCCGGTGCTGGCCAATTCGCGGATTGGCAGGCCTCGACGGCGCAGGGCGCGATCACGATCAGCGACTTCAATTTCGGGATCGGTGAGTACCGCATCCCGATGGAGCAGGGCAGGATCCCGATCAAGCTCAGCGATGGCTCGGCGCTCGTCGGGCCGACACAGATCGAATCGCTCGGGGGCACGCTCAGCGGCTTGATCAGCGCGGACCTCCGCCAGCAGGCGCTCCCTGCGGATCTGGAATGGAGCGTGCAGGGGTTCCACCTGCGCGAGTTGCTGCGCACCGCATCGCCTGATGGCGAGCCGCCCAGGATCGCAGGGATCCTGGAGACGTTCGGCTCGGCTTCCGCGAGCCTGACAGACCTTCCTGGAAGCATCGATGGCCGGGGCGAGGTGCACATCACGCAGGGGCGGCTCGTGAACCTGCCGGGTGTGCGGGCGATCAATGAGTTGCTGCACGTGGTGACGCCCAGGGCCAGGAACGGCTCGCTCTCGGACAAGTTCGACGCTGAATTCACGTTGACGGAGCAGGGCATCCAGGTGGACAGCTCACAGCTTGAGACCAGGGCGCTGCTGGCCCGCGGCAAGGGGCTCATCACGTATCAGATGGACCTGGACCTGAACATCAACGCAGGGCCTATGGAGAAGCTCCAGTCGTTGCTTGGGAAGGTCGGCAAGGTGATCGGCGAGATCACCGATCAGCTCGTGACGTACCACGTGACCGGGAAGATCAATGCGCCCAAGGTCAAGGTGAAGCCCCTCGGCGTCGGGCGTTAGTCCCTCGGCGGTTGGGAGGCTTCCAGCGCCAGCGGCGGTTCATTTCTGAGGCGCCGGGCGATGTCCGCGTTGATGCGCCAGTCCCGCGCGATGGTCAGGTGGCTGAAGAGCCAGGGGCCGTGGACCCAGTAGGGGGTGACGCCCTCCGGAGCGCAGCGGGTGGCGCCGACGATCTCGTCGTTCGTGCGCGCGTAGCAGATCAACTCGTAATCCCGATCGGTGTCAGCCGCGTCGAGTGCTGTGAGGAAGGCTGATCCGGCGCGCATCTGCCTGGCCTGCGTATCAGGGGCGATGGTGTCGGCCAGCACAGCGCCCTGATGCGGCGTCCCGATCGTGAAGAGCCTGGCGATGCGCAGCCGCTTCCTGGGCGAGCCGTCGCGGCGCTCGCCTGATGCCCACGCCTGCCTGGCGACGAGGCCGCCCATGGAGATGCCGACGACATCCACCTCGATCGTCCGGTCCGGATCATCGGAGGGCCAGCGTTGTTCGAGGTCCCGCACGACGCGGTCCGCGGCTGATTCGATCGAGCCGTCGAAGATGAACTCGACTCCGAGCGCATCGGCGCGCTCGCCTGAGGTCATCGTGGTCAAGCGGCTGGAGATCACCCGGACCTGGAAGTGGTAGGGGGCTTTGTAGCCTCCAAGGACGAGCAGCGGGCGGTCGAGCGGCCTTGGGTCGCGCTCCATCGCACGCCTGGCCTGCTGGGCGCCGGACTCGCTCACCGGGAACCCCGGCTGGATCGGCAGCGCGCAGCCGCCGAGGAGGCAGCAGAACGCGGCGAGCGCCGCAGCGCCGAGCCTGAACCATGATGTATCCTGCCAGCATCGCATGGGATCATCTTCAACCATACTGCTCATCGGCCTTCGAGGGTCGGGGAAATCAACGCTCGGCGCGATGTTGGCCGAGCGGCTGGGCGTTCCCTTCGCGGATCTGGACCAGCTGACCCTCGCGTCGATGGGGTTCGAGAGCGTCTCGCAAGCATGGGAGGCGGCGGGGCAGCGGGCCTTCCGCCTCGCGGAGGCCAACAGCCTGCGCTGCGCGATCGCCGGGATGCGGCCAGCCGGCGGTGTGCTGGCGCTCGGTGGCGGCACGCCAACCGCGCCTGGCGCGGAGCAGGCGATCATGGATCCAGCGGTGGTCGCGGTGTACCTGCGGGGCAAGCCGGATCTCCTCCGAGGGCGCCTCGCTGCAGGGGCTGGCGACGACCGCCCCAGCCTGACCGGTGCTGATCCGGTGGATGAGATCGAGCGGGTCTTCCGGGATCGTGATGACATCTACCTGGACATCGCGGATCACGTGCTGGAACTGAGCGCGCAAGAAGAACCCGACGCGACGCTCGAGCGCCTCGTCGGGATCGTCAGTCCTTGAGTTGATGTTCGATCAGGCGGCCAGGGCGTAGCGGCCTTGCGAGAGGCGCTCCTGCAGCGACTCTTCGTCGCCTTCCTGCGCGAACCGGGTGAACGTCGCGGCGTGGCGGACCGGGCCGAACTCGTCCTCTGCGCCGTTCCAGACGACGTTCGCGAAGGCGAAGACGGAGCGGCGCTCGGTCGAGCGCTCGCACACGGTCTGCGGCAGGTCGATGCGGACCGCGATCTCTGCGCCGGCTTCGATGGCCTCATCGAGTTCGAAGCGGATGCCGCCCCGGCTGATGTCGTAGGCATGACCGTCCATGCAGAACTCTTCCGAGTCTGCCCTGCGGACCATGACCCTGGAGTACATCGAGGGGAGGGAGTAGCGTGTGAACTTGCGACGGTCGGTGCCTGTAGCGGTCGACATGCCTGATCTCCGTATCGTTGGATGGACGCGGCCCGGGATCGGACCTTTGGATGTCCAAGAACATCATCGGAGGGATCGCCGAGCGACTTGATGGGCCGGATTCATCGGTATCGATGATTTTCAGTGCGTCGTCTGCCCCTCGGCGCTCAGGCCGATCTGGACGGACTTGATCCGCACGCCCATCCGCTGCTCGACGTCTTCCAGCAGCGCTCTAGGGATGCTCTCGATCAGCTTGGCGCCAAGGTCGTCGGGGACATCGAGTACGCGGCCGTCCTCGGTCGCGATGTGCAGGTGCTCGTGCAGGTCGGCGTCGTACCTGGCGCTGGCGTCCCTCGTGGAAGGGGGGAGTTTCCGGCACAGGTCGGCGGCGCAGAGGGCGTCGAGGGTGTTGTAGACCGTCGCGAGGCTCAGCCCCAGCTGGGGCTCCCGCTCGCGGACCATCCAGAACAGCTCCTCGGCGGTGGGGTGCGTGTTGCAGCCGGCCAGCGCATCGAAGATCTCGGCGCGCTGTTTCGTGCAGCGCAACCCCTTGCGCAGGAAGAGTGTTCTGGTGTCGCACATCGGCGGGTGGTCTCCTCGCCTGCGGCGCCTGGAGCAGCTCCGCTGACCGGTGATTCTTGGGGAACCGTAGCGGCGTGGCAAATCCGCTGGAGAATCCGCCCTTACTGGTTCTGGATCGCCTGCGCGAGCTCCGCGACCTTCCGCACCGCTTCGAGCGCGGCGTGCGTCGAGCCGGTGCCCTGCATGGTTTCCAGCGCCGAGTTGGCAGCCTCCGAAAGGTCCTCGTGCCCCTCCGCCTCGCTGGCGTGGGCGATCGATTCGCAGACGATCCGCAGGTTGGGGATGTCGCCGCGGATGATGGAGCCCTCGAGCGCATCGATGCGGCGCTGCATCGCGTCCATGTGCGAATAGACGGCCTGCGCGTAGTCCTGGCTGTCGCCTGCGAGCTCAGGGTGCAGGCAGCGGTGGAGCAGGTCGTGCAGCCTGGGTTTGCTCAGCGGCTTGAGCGCGATCTGCGCCGCGCCGAGTTGCTGCAGCCTGCTGTCGCGGTCCTGGTCTGGCTTGCTCGTGACG
This sequence comes from uncultured Phycisphaeraceae bacterium, assembly GCA_964351165.1. GTDB lineage: Bacteria > Planctomycetota > Phycisphaerae > Phycisphaerales > UBA1924 > JACKHE01. Next base: position 2,621 of record CAYGNN010000075.1, on the reverse strand, counting down.
AATGCGATGGGGCCCTCGTGCCCCGCTTGCTTGATCTTGGTGATCGACTCGTCGCCTGGGACGCCCTCGAGGTCCGCTTCGCAGACAACGATGTCGAACGTCTGCCGGCGCAGCTGATCCAGACCGCCGCCGAGGTGGCGGACGGTGGTCACCTCCATCGCCTGATCCGCGAGGTACCGCTCGGCCTGGTCGCACGCTGCGACGGAGGCGTCGATGTACAGGCAGCGGCCTTCGAGCTTCGCGAGGTCGCGCCTGGTCTCGTTCTTCAGCGGCGCGAGGTTGACCGGTTCGACGAGTTGGAAGTACGTCTCGACATCGATCTCCTGATCGAAGCGGACGCCGATCTCATGGATGGAGCCATCCACGTGGCGGCAGGTGACGATGCGCCCAGGGAACGCGAGCAGCTGCTGCTTCCGCGTTTCGAGCACGACAGTGCACTGGGCGTTGTCGTAGAGGAACCCGCCGTGGATGAGCCCCACGCCCTGCTGCGAGAGGTTGCGGGCCCCGACGAGGTAGCGGGCGCTGCCGCCGCCTGGGTGCTCGACCTGGATCGCCACGGCCGGCGGGCGGTAGGTGTGCCTGCGGTGGGCGCGGCGGTCGTCGCCGGCCGAAGAATCGGGGCTGACCGCGCGGGCGGTGTTGTCCATCTGATCGAGGAGCTTGCGCTGTTCCTGCTGCGACAGGCGGACGGTGTCCTGGAATTTCTTGTTCACGGCGCTGCTCCGGTTCGTCGTCGGTTACGCGTTGTCCTGCTCGGCTTCCGCCTCGGCGCTGGCTGGAGCGTCGGGCTCCTCGCTGGCGCTCGTTCCCGTCCCTGCGATCTTCGCCTCGATGCGTTCGCAGACACCCAGCAGACGCTGGATCTCGGAGATGGAATCGTTGATCGACATGCTCGCGGTCAGCTCGGTCACCGCGACCTTCGCCGATGCGGTGATCGGGGTGAAGCCGTACCCGGCGCCGGTCTCCATCAGCGTGCGGCACGAGACGAGCACATCATCGAACTTGTCGTCCTCGATCGACTTGCGGAGCGCGCCGGCGATCTCTTCGACGTAGCCGAGGTAGTACTCGACAAGCTCGACAGCGTCGGGGTCGTTCGAGAGGTCGGAGTAGATCGGTCCCTCTCCGGTGGGGTCGGCGCCCAGCAGCGAGGAACTCAGGGCCGCGATCAGCTTCGCAGGTGTGTAGGGCTTGACCAACACTTGGGCCTTGCTGTCGTCGTCGTTGGCCTGCTCCATTTTCTCTGCGTCGGCGCTGTTGCAGACCATCACGATCGGGCCTTTGTAGCCGGCGCTCCGGAGGCTCTCCTCAACCGGCTGATCGCCCTCCGGCTCCAGGTCTCCGCTGCACATGATCAGGTCGATCGCGCTGGACTTGATCTTCTCCACCGCCTCGGCGCAGGTGGTGATGGATTCGATGGTCACCTGCGAGTCTTTCAGGTGGAACGCGACCAGCTTCGCGTCAGCAGGGCTCGGATCGAGATACAGCACGCGGCCGGCCAGCTCGCTGCGCACGTTGGCGTCAGGGTCGCGGTCGAGCGGGGTTTCGCCGGGGAGTGTCAGGAAGCGGCGGCGGTCGCAGGGCTTGTCGAACTTCACGCCGATCTCGTGGTTCTGCCCCTCCACGTGGCGGCAGTTGGCGACGCGGCCTTCGAGCGGCTCAACATCACCCCAGATGTTCGGAACCTTCAGCACGACCTTACTCTGGGGGTACAGGAACCCGCCGTGGATGAACGACACGCCGCCAGGTGAGATGTTGCGCAGGCAGATGAGGAACTTGGCGATGGCGCCATCAGGGTGCGTGACTTCCAGCGGGACGTCGAGCATGTGGATGAGGCAGCGCTCCTCGGCGCGCTTGGACGATTCCACCTGCTGCTTGCTGGTTTCCATGTTCTTGAGGAGCGCACGCTGCGCGGCTTCGTTGAGCCGGACGGACTTCATGTACTCATTCGTCATCGATATCTGTCTCCCGTCGGGATCAAGAGGGGCCGGGGTCTTCGGATGCAGGCGGCGTCAGCGCGTCCGGCTCGTCAGTCATCGACAAAAATCGAGGCCCGATCAAGGAATCCTCCGGGCGCACCGGATTGGTTATGCGGACCGGCGCGCTGTCACTCGGACGCCATCGGCGCCAGCCTGGAGCAGATCTGCTGGAGCCGCTGCAGCTGGTCCTTGATGGCGTCAACCGCAGGCGTGTCTGACAGCCCCTGCTGGAGTTCCTTCGCGGCATCTTCGAGCATCGGGAAGCCGTATCCGCTCGCGGACTGGGCGATGCTGTCGCAGCGCTTGCCGAGCAGCTCAAGGTCGTCTGATGCAGCGGCCGCCTCTATTTCTCCGGCGAGCTTCGAGACATGCTCGAGGTAGTTCTGCACGAGCTCAACCGCATCCGGGGAGTAGGGGAGCTGGCTCGGGATCGGGCCGAAATCGCCGGCATCACCATTCATGCAGGTGTTGAGGATCCGGTGCAGGCTCTGGGGTGTGATGGGGAGGGGGATGATCTCGTTGGCGCCAGCGGTCAGTGCGGCTTTGGCCTGGTCGCTCTCAGGGGTGGAGGTTGCGCAGATAAGCGACCCATTGAATCCTGATTCGCGGAACTCTCTGACCAACTCGTCAGGCTCTCGATCGACA
>CAYGNN010000074.1:0-11836 GCA_964351165.1 uncultured Phycisphaeraceae bacterium | reverse complement strand
AACAGCATCTCGCGGTAGCTCGGCATCGGCCAGTAGTCGCTCGACGTGTACACCTCGAGCTGGTCGCCGATCTCGCGCAGCGTCGCCATCACAGGGAGCACCGTGTCGCGCACCTGCGTCGCCCGGACCGCCGGCTCGTCGCTGTCCTGCACCGCGACGATCGCCTGATCCAGCTCCGCCGCCTTGGCGCGGAAGTCATTGGACAGCCCGGCGTAGATCTGCAGGCGTTCTTTCAGCGACTCCACATCGACGCCAGCGTTCTTCGTGGCGACGACCGCCTCCGCGAACTCCGCCTGCTGCCGCACGGCGCAGGGCGTGATGAGCCGGTGGGCGATCGAGGTCATCGACTTCGCCTCGATCAGCGCCTGCGTCGCGTACTGCTCCAGGTAGATCAACTCCCGTGCGTGGAGTTCGTCTGGCGTGAGCACCTTGAACTTCGAGAAGACCTCGATCGTGCTCTGCTCGCTGAGCTGCAGGAGCGCATCGACCGTGTTCGTCAGGTTGGGCAGGCCGCGCTTGGCCGCCTCGTCCACCCAGCCCTGGGAATAGCCGTCACCGTCGAAGAGCACGCGCTTGTGCTTCTTGATGACCTGCTGGAGCAGGACCCTGACAGCGCCCTCCAGCTCCTTCTCGGTGGGGCCAGTCCCGACCGCCTTCTCCAGCTCGTCGGCCATGTACTCCAGCGAGTCGGCGACGATCGTGTTGAGCACGCAGTTGGGCCAGGCGATGTTCGCTGTCGAGCCGACTGCGCGGAACTCAAACTTCATCCCGGTGTAGGCGAATGGCGACGTGCGGTTCCGATCACCGGAGTGCTTGGGGATCTGCGGCAGCGTCCTGGCGCCCAGGTCGAGCTCACCGCCGTGGATGGTCGAGTCGGTCTTGCCGCTCTCGAGCTGGTTGATGATGTCCTGGAGCATCTCGCCGAGGAAGATGGAGATGATCGCGGGCGGCGCCTCATGCCCACCCAGGCGCTGGTCGTTGCCCAGCGAGGCGATGCACGCGCGGAGCAGCCCAGCGTGCAGGTCCACGGCGCGGATCACGGCGCAGAGGAAGACGAGGAACTGCATGTTCGTGTGCGTCTCGTCCTGTGGGTTGAAGAGGTTCACCCCGGTGTCCGTCGCGAGCGACCAGTTGTCGTGCTTGCCGGAGCCGTTGACGCCTGCGAAGGGCTTCTCGTGCAGGAGCGCGCGCATCCCGAACTGGGGCGCGAGCCGCGCGAGCTTCTCCATCACCAGCATCTGCTGATCGGAGGCGATGTTGGCTGTCGCATAAGTCGCAGCGAGCTCGAACTGCCCAGGCGCGACCTCGTTGTGCCTGGTCTTCACCGGGACGCCCTGCCGGTACAGCGCCAGGTCCACCGCGTTCATGTACGCGAGGACGCGCTCCGGGATCGAGCCCCAGTAGTGATCGGCCAGTTCCTGATCCTTGGGGGGCTTGGCGCCGAAGAGGGTGCGACGCGCCACTTGCAGGTCCGGGCGGTCGCGCCAGAATTCGTCATCGATCAGGAAGTACTCCTGCTCAGCGCCGACCGTCGCGTTGACGCGCGAGACACCCTTGTGCGAGCCGAAGAGCGCGAGGATGCGGAGCGACTGCGTCGAGACGGCGTCCATCGATCGCAGCAGGGGGGTCTTCTTGTCGAGGGCTTCGCCGGTGTGCGAGACGAAGGCGGTCGGGATGCACAGCGTGACGCACGTCGCGTCGCGGTGCAGGAAGGGGGGGCTGGTCGCGTCCCAGGCGGTGTAGCCGCGCGCTTCGAAGGTCGCGCGCAGACCGCCGGAGGGGAAACTCGAGGCGTCCGGCTCGCCGGAGATGAGCTGCTCGCCGGAGAACTCCAGCAGCGCCCGGCCGGAGCCATCTGGCGAAACGAACGAGTCATGCTTCTCAGCAGTCCCGCCGGTGAGGGGGTGGAACCAGTGCGTGTAGTGCGTCGCGCCGAGCTCGATCGCCCAGTCCTTCATCGCCGCCGCAACAGCGTCTGCAACCGTCGGGTCGAGCGGGGCGCCCTCGTTGATGGTCTTCTGGACGCTCGTGAAGACTTCCTTGGGGAGCCGCTGCTGCATGACGTGCTCGGAGAAGACGTCCGCACCGTACAGGGTCTGCAGGTGATCGCTGTGCGTTCCCTCTTCCCAGGTATCGACCATATCCATCATCATCGGTGTTGCTTCCTGCGGCCTTGACGACCGCGTCAACGGAGTTCAGGCGCCGCCCGCGACGCTCCATCGCCGCCGGAAATCGGCCCCTGCTGCACTGAATCGCTGTTTCTGGCGGTGAAGGCTGCCGAATCACCGCGAACTGAGATCAGATTGTCCCTGCTTCAGCATTGCGACAGGCCGAGGCGAAATCAACTGTTCACGGCGTCCAATCCCTGCGCCAACTCCCCGGTGAAGGCCGAGGCGACCGCGATCGCGTCGCCTGGTTCCGCTTCCATCCGCCGCACGAGCGCCGAGCCGACGATCGCCGCATCCGCGTGGCGTGTCACCGCGTGGACATGCTCGGCGGTCGAGATCCCGAAGCCGCAGGCGATGGGGAGGTCGGTCAGCGCCCGGATCTGTTCGACCCTTGCTGCGACCTGGTCCGGCCCGGCGTCCGACTCGCCGGTGATGCCCAGCCGCGCCATCAGGTACACGAACCCTGAGCAGGCGCCGACGATCCGCTCCAGCCGCTCGCCGGTGGTCGTCGGTGCGACGAGCAGCGTCAGCGTCAGGCCGGCGCCCTCCGCCGCAGCGCCGAGCTGCTCCGATTCCTCGACCGGGCAATCCGGGACGATCAGCCCATCAATGCCAGCGTCCTTCGCCTTGCTCGTGAACTCATCAAGCCCCATGCGGTTCACGATGGACATGCTGACCATCGCAACGATGCCCAGCTCAACCTTGCCGCGTGCGTCCTTGATCGACGCGAAGAGACGTTCCGGCGTTACGCCATCGAGCAGCGCCTCGTGCATCGCCGCGGCGATGACCGGGCCATCCGCGATCGGGTCGCTGAATGGGAACCCGATCTCAACGACCGAGGCGCCTTGCTTCTCCATCGCGACAAGCAGATCAGGGAGCGCCGCAAGCGATGGACGCCCGCCGCAGACGAAGGGCATCAGCAGCTTCCGCCCATCCGCCTTCGCCGCATTGAAGATGTGGTCGATCCGGTTCCCGCTCATCCCTTGAATCCTGTTACGCGGCCAGGCTCGGTGTACTTGGTCAACGCCTTCGTCAGATCCACGCCGGTGATGTTGGCGATCGTCGAGAGCCACGCCAGCACATCGGCGAACTCCTCTTCGAGGTTGTCCTGCTGCTCCTGCGTCGGCGTCGCGCCAGGCCGGTTGTCGTGCAGCGCCGTGGCCAGCTCGCCAACCTCTTCCATGAGCAGCAGGAACGTCCCGGCAGCGCCCCTGGCGCTGTCGGTGGCGTAGTACCGCTCGCGGATCACCGCCTGCAGATCGGCGATCGTGATGATCGGATCTGGGGCGCTCGGACTGGATTCAGGGTTGGTTTCGCTCATCGCCCCGAGGATAGCAAGGCGACCGATCGGGGGGCGGTCCCTCAGCCGTTGCCGCGGATCTCGCGGTCGGTCATCGGGCCCCTCGCGCCACCATTGCGGCGTTCCTCGCGGAGCTCCCTCGCCCGGCGCTCCAGCTCGCCCCACGCCTCGCTGGAGCGGAGCCTGGTCTCAAGCTCGTCGATCGCCTTGGCGTTGTTGAGGACCTCCGCGTCGATGGCCCTGGGGTCGAGCTCCATCAGGACGAACGTGCGGTAGACGCCGCCATCTTCGAGGTACGTCTCCTTGCGCACGACGTGCGAGCCACGCAGCGCCGTCGAGGTGACGATGCTGTTGGCGTCCTGGAACCGCTGGATCAGTTCCAGCGCCTCGCCGGCCTCCAGTTGCTCCTGGAAGTTCCGCTGGAGGACATCCACGCGGGCGTCCACCGACAGCGCCATCGCCTGCCTGGCGACGTTGATCGCGAGGCTCTCGGAGATCGTTGGGTTGGCGCCGACCGCCTGCGCCGTCTTGGTGATCAGCCCCTCGGCGTCACGCGGCGTCTGCTCGTACCATGCAGGGCTGAAAGCGCGGATCACCTCGGTGCGTTCAGCGATCTGTCTCGGCTGCTTCGGTTTGTCCGCAGCGCAACCAGAAAGCGACGCCCCGGCGATGCCAATGAGGATGCATCCGGTCGTAACAGTGCCGATCGAGAATCTGATGCGCATGTGCCCGCTCCTGCCATTGGCAACGCACCGGCCCTTCCTGAGCCGGTAACCTAAGGTGATATCAGCAGTTATACTAACGCGACCGACATGGATGCCAGAGCGAAAATCCCGAGAATCACCCTGAAATTGGCCTCCGGCGCTCGCGCGATCGGTGCGACCGGTGTTCTCGGACTCCTCCTGGTCCAGATCGGCTGCGCCACACCCTTCCAGAAGCACCGCGACCGAGTCGATGGCCTGGCCGATGTCGGCGCCTACGAGGACATCATCCTGCTCCTCGAAAGCGATGAGGGGCGGAAGCACTACGCCGATCGGGACATCCTCCTGTACCACCTCGACCTGGGCCTCGCCCGATTCGCGGCAGGCGATGACGAGGGCGCGATCGAATCGCTGAGCGTCGCCGAGGCGATCATGGACAACCGCTTCGAGGAGAACTCAGGGGACGCCTTCGCGAAGCTGATCCTGAATGACACGCTCGCAAACTACCTGGGCGAGCCCTATGAGGACATCGACACGAATGTCTTCAAGCTCCTCGCGCAGCTCGAGCTGGGAAGGATCCAGGGCGGCGCGACGGCGGAAGCGCGGCGGCTCGCGAGCAAGGTCGATCTCCTGCGCCAGCAGTACCTCGAACTGACCAGCAAGATCAGCGAGGACGACCGCGCCGATGGCGCCAGCTTCGCAGGAGCGCCGGACTTCATCGCAACAGCGAAGGAGGGCGAGTTCATCGCATCGCCGCTCGGCGAATTCCTGACCGCGGTCACCTACATGCTCACCGGTGATCACTCGAACCAGGCGGTCGCTGCGAGGCGACTGAGGCAGTCGATCGAGGCGCAGGGAAGCCTGGTCGGGGCGGTCGATGCCGCGCTATTCGAATCGCTTGAAACCATGCGCCCCAGCGACGCGAACGTGCTCGCAGTCGCATTCGCAGGCCCCGGCCCTTACAAAGACGCTCTCCGGATCGGCCCGATCCCCATCTATCAGACGCCGATCTACTTCGAGTTACCCATCCTCGAAACGCCCCCCAGCGAGACGCGGCAGGTCGTCATCGTCGTCGATCGAGAGGATGGCTCCACCACCGAGGCGCCGCTGAACTTCATCGAGGACATGGCCAACGTCGCGAGGGTCAACCACGAGCGGCAGCTCCCGCAGGTGTACCTCCGCACGCTCCTGCGCACCGCCGCGAAATCCACCGCGCTGACGATCGCGACCCGGTCCACCAGCGACGATGGCGCCCAGCTCGCCATCCTGATCGGCGGTCTCGCCCTGATGGCGATCACGGAGAAAGCCGACCTCCGCTGCTCCAGGCTGCTCCCAGGGCAGGCGTACGTGGGGCTGCTGGACCTGTCGCCTGGCGAGCACCAGATCCGCTACCGATTCCTCGATGGCCGTGGTGGTACGCTCTACGAGACCGCGCCGGCGACGATCATCGCCAGCGAGCGCCCGGACGAGTTCACCACAACCATCGAGTGGTACTGGCGATGAGAGCGACCCCGAACTTCATCCTGATCACGGCATTGCTCGCGGTGCTCACCGGGTGCGCCGCACCGAGCAATCAGCAGCCTGCGTGGCTGACCCATCCCCACGACGAGTATCCGGCCGACCGCTACATGGTCGGTGTCGCCACCGGAAAGAACTACGACGACGCCATGGACCGCGCGATCGCGCGCATCGCCCAGCAGATCGAGGTGCAGGTCAGCGCCACCGAGCAGCGCCGCAGCCTGAGCAGAGCGTTCGGCTCTATCGGCGGAGGCGAGCTGCTCGAGTTCGAGTCCGCAGTCAACCTGGGCTCCGACGCCACGCTCATCGGGATCGAGGTTGTCGAGGTCCACCGCGATCGTGATCGGAGCTGCACCGCGCTGGCCGTGCTCGACCTCGACCGGGCGATCCCCGAGTACACCTTCAAGGTGCTTCTGCAGGATCAGATGATCCGCATCGCCAAGGACCGCAGCCGGTTGACCGACACGCCCTGGTCGGAGTTCATCAACGCCGCAGCAGCGATGCGAGCCGCGATCGAGCGCGATCAACTCGCGATGGCGCTGGGTGTGCTCGAGAGCCGCCGGGGCAGCCCTCGGCGCACGCCGGTCCTGCTCTCACCGCCGCTGATCACGAAGTACGAGGCGCTGCGCGAGAGCGTCTCGATCGCCGTCGTCCCGGTGGGCCCCTGCCCCGACTCGTTCATCCGCGAAGCGGAGGCCTCGATGGCGAGGCTGCACATCCCGGTCGAGCAGGACCACGCCGGCGACATCCAGATCCGCATCGGCTGGCAGGCGGAGACCGAGCAGACCTACGACCCCAACTGGTGGGTCTGCCATTGGCAGCTCCGCGTCTCGCTCTACGATGCGCCGCGCAACGTCACGATCGCGCGGTTCGACCCTGCAGGCGGCGACGCCTACGGCCTCGGCGAAGACGCCGCGAATCAGGAAGCGCTCGACCAGGCGGCTGTCTGGATCGAGCCGGCCATCGCCCGCGTCCTCGATCACCCGGAGGCGGACCTGCTCCGCCAGTGGCACAACACGATTTCCAAAGACCGTACGTTTGCAAAGGATTCCAACCGATGAACCGACTCCAACTCGTCCCCTTGGCCCTGCTCGCAGTCTGCGCGAGCCTCCCCCTGACCGGCTGCGAGAAGTCCCAGCGCGTTGACCGCGTGGACCCCACCGACGTCCTCGACTACCAGGTCAACTTCGACGAGGACGACGCCCGCGAGGTCGCCACCGCGATGATCGACGATGCGCTCGCCCGGCCCTGGATCGACAACTGGCTCCAGGACTCCGGCGGCGCCCGCCCGACGATCATCGTCGGCGACATCCTCAACAACACGAGCGACTACATCGACTCCGGCCTCTTCACCGTTGCTTTCGAGCGCGACCTGCTGAACTCCGGCCGCGTCGCGATCGTCGCGTCATCGAGCGAGCGCACGCAGATACGCGACGAGCGGCAGCAGGGCCAGGACTGGTCGCGTCCGGACACCGTCAAGCGGATGGCGTACGAGCTGGGCGCCGACCTCATGCTCATCGGGCGCATCGGCGAGAACCGCGAGAAGCACCGCAACAAGAAGCGCGAGATCCGCTACTACCAGGTCGCGCTCGAGCTCATCGACATCGAGAGCAACCAGAAGGTCTGGATCGGGATGCACGAGATCGAGAAGCGCCTCAAGAAGATCAACTGATCAACAGGGGCTCAGTGACTCATCTCGGTTAGTCGTAATCGAAGAGCCGGTTGTCGTCGTGGGCGCCGAACCAGCCGATGCCGAGCCGGGCCGGGTCTTCGTTGTACACACCGCTCTTCCAGGTATGTGTGCGTCGCTCGGATGAGACATGCCCATCTAGCCAGGCTACGTTCGAGCGCCCTGCGTGCCGGAAGTGGATGGATGGATCCGGACGGCCCCGCCCTGTGTGCGGCCATTTGCGTGGCTTCACAAAGCTGTACTCGATCAGCTCGTTCTCTGCGAGTGCGGCGTCAGCGAACGCAACGGTCGCGCTGGGGGACGCGAAGATCGTTCTCAGGGCGCCCCTGGTGTCATCGACGATCGTCCAGTACCCGCTGCTCATCTGCGCACGCTCAACGCCCATGTACGCCCGGTTGTACCCGTACCCGCCACTGCCGCTCTCGAACCCCTTTTCCCGGGTACACAGGTCTTCGATCGTGCCAACGAAAGAGGGACAGCCACGCACACGCCGACTGACAGCGGAGCCGCCCAGGTAAGGGGTGATGCCGCCCGATTCGGATTGGAACGAGACGTCATCCGAAGGACGGATACCGTGCCACCGGTGGAGGTTGCTCCCTGTGAAATCCGCAGCGCCGGTCAGGCAGCGTTCGCCGTGATCGTGGGCGTAGAGGTCATTGGCGAGTTGCACCTGACGAACATTGGACGCACAGACAGCGCTGTGCCCGGCGCTCCGGGCGCCGGAGATCGCTGGGATCATGATCCCGATCAGCAGCGCGAGCATGGCGATAGTCGCCAGTAATTCGATGAGTGTGAACCCGCGCTGTTGCATCAATTCTCTACGAAGGACCGCCGGTGAAATTCGCAAGGAGCAGACTGAGGTCTGCTGTATCCACAATGCCGTCGCCGTTGAGATCCGCGATCGCGTCGGCGGATCCGAAGGCAGCAATGAGGATACTCAGGTCGGCGGTGTCGACATAGCCATCGCCGTTGAGATCACCCAGCAGGATGATCGGGCGAACATCGGCCACACCGCCAATTTCCGTGGATATTTCAAAGAAAATCTCGGATTCGAACTGCACCGCGGTGGTGATCCGGATGAAATCGAAGCCGCTCAGATTCGCCGGAACCCCTGTTGTCGGATCCACCGCCCACGCGATATCGAAGGCGTCGCCCCCGGCGCTGCCTGGCGTGATGCCGACCTCCATGGGGTCGTCGGGCGACGTGTAGAAATCTCCGGTCGTCCGCCAGCTCGGCTTCTCCAGCGTCGGAGACAGATCCGCATACCCCCAGTACGCCTCCTCTGTCGCGCCGTCGCCGAGCGGATGCTCGAGCACCAGCACAGAAAACTCGTTCGGGAGCTCGTACGCGCCGGTGGTGTAGGTCGAGCCGATCCCAGGGAAGAACAACGGATCGGGATAGTCTTCAACATACTCAGGAGGAGTCATCGTCCCACCATCGTTGTCCCAGTCCTGTTCGCGGTAATCCGATCCCGGCGGATCGGAGAGGCTCGAGCCCTTGATCACGAACCACGCGTCATCGGCGAGGCCGTTCTCATTCACGTCCAGGCTGATCTCGATGTGCCCGGCCTCCGCAAAGCGGCGCGTCGGATTCGAGGCTGCCCAGAACGCGTTGCCGAAGACAATCGCGTCCATGCCGAACGGGTTGCCCGGATGATCGAGCACCGTGTGGTCGAACCCGAGCGTGATCGAGCCGCCAAAGCCGCCGAGCGAGACGAGCTTGGAGTTGTCCGCCGACGAGGTTCCTCCACCCACCGGCGCACCGATGGCCTGCGTCGGATCGTTGAAGAGCACGTTGTTGATGAAGATGCCGGGCGCTGGCGTGTAGTCGATCACGGTTGTTGCAAAGTCTGAAGTCGAGGCGTTGGTCCCCGCTGCTGCGCACAGCACAGCGAGCGAGAGAACACCGGGCCTACAGCGGTTGATCACCTTACTCATCACGAGACCTCCTTCGGAGCACGTGGAACACAGAGATGACCAGCGCACCCGCCGGTCCGGGAGACGGGACGGTGGCCCACCAGGTCGCACCGTCCGTGACATACAACTCATTGGTGACATCATTGAACGAAGACCCGAAGAAACCGAAGCCGGTGCCAAGAGGGTCGAGGCGAGAGAACTGCGCCGCGTCGTTGATGTCGATCGGGCCGAACCCGAGCAGCGCATTGCTCAGCGCCGTGGCGCTCAGCACGCCCATGTAACCGGTCTCACCCTCGGAGAAGTCACCGCCGCCCACGAAGAGGTTGCCCTCGCCATCCATCGAGAGCGAGCTGGCGCTGAGCATGTCGCCGATGAAGATCCCGTCGCTCTCGAAGTCCGCAGGAGAGCCGATCGACCAATCCGAGGGATCGAACGCCTTGACCCAGCCGGTGTCGGAGCCTGGGCCGCCGTTGCCGAACCCGTTGCCGGTGATGAGGCGCCCGGCCGAGTCGAACGTGATCCCGCCGGAAGCGCCGTTGATATTCTCGATGATGATCGGGTTGATCGGCGCCACCGTGTCGCTGGTGATGTCGAGCAGGGAGACGAACGCCGGATCGCCGAAGTTGCCGCCAGCGATGCCCAGGTCCGAATTGTCCATCCATTCCGCATCGAAATGGTTGACCGAGAAGGCATCCGCGTTGGAGGCATCGATCAGCGTGGGGGAGCCGGCCGAACCGATCTCCGCGGTATCGAAGACCGCCAGGGGCTTGCCGAACCCACCGCCGAGCGCGATCCGCGAGCCGTCAGGGCTGACGCGCAGGAACGCCGGATCCGGCGCGCCGCCGAACACGCCGGAATCGACCGACGCGACCAGTTCGAAGACACCAGTCGCGACGCCGGTCTCGATGAAGATCCCGTTGCCGGTTGCGGAGAGGAGGCGGCCATCAGGCAGCGCATCGGCGACCGAACTGAACGACCCAGCCCCGACCGGCGGCAGATCGACGCGGCGATAGCTGTCGCCGTAGGTGTTGAAGGCGTCCCGCGTCGAGGCCCCGTGCGTGATCGCACCATCGGCCGAGGTCGGGACCGCCACCACAACGCCGACAATTCCCGCCACGCAACCGCCGCGGAGCGCACGCATCATGCGCGCACGAACAAAGTCGATCATCTCTCTCCCCTCCAATATTTCTTGCACTCCGATTCGCGCGGAGCGACCCCCATGGACGTACAGACAATCGGCCACGTCTCACTGAGAATCGCCGTGCTGAAAGGGGGTCCCTGCCGGGGGTCGGCGGAACAACAGCATCGGCGCCCCGTAACGCGAGGGCGGCACAAACATGTCGTGGCAGGTCTTCCGGCTCCGAGTCTTCCGCGAGATCCGCCTTCCCCCGCCTGGGCTTCTCCTCCAAGAGCAACCAGTCAGCGGAGTGGCATTTCAATCTCGCGATCAGCGACCCGTTACGGCGGCGCGTCCGCGGCGGCTTTTCACCGCACTTCCCTTTTCAGCCCTCAGCAAGCACAAGGCAGGCGTTGGGCAACCATCGACGCGCGAAGACTACCAGAACACGAAGGTCTGTCAACTTTACACAACGTATTCGACGGATTCACGCATGGATTGGGGGTTTCCGCGTACATGAGTGTCCCGATCACCCGCATTGTGGACACGCGCCCGCAAGGGGTACCCCCGGTCTGCTCGCGACAAGTGTGTGCATTGCAGGCACTTCGACGATAAATCTCAGAACAATCAACCGACCGAGCCCGGACCTGTGCCAGCACGCGATTGGTCACCAGGGCCGGATCAGGAGCAACACCATGGTCACGATCGCCGAACTCTGGCTGCCCATCCTCCTCTCGGGGGTCGCTGTCTTCTTCCTCTCCTTTGTCTTCTGGGCGCTGTCGCCGCACCACAAGGCCGAGATGCAATCGCTCGGCGACAACGAAGCGGAACTGATGGACTTCATCAAGTCCCGCGGCATCAAGCCAGGGCAGTACATGTTCCCCTATTGCGATACGAAAGAGAAAGATCCCGACAAGAAGAAAGCCGCGATGGAGAAGTGGAACGAGGGCTGCATCGCGCACATCACCGTCTTCAACGGCGCGCCGAGCATGGGCCGGAATATGGGATGCTCGGTGCTCACGAATCTCATCGTCGCATCGCTCATCGCGTATGTCGCTGGTATCGCACACGGTCCCGGCGCGAGCTTCATGGACATCATGCAGATCACCGGCGCCATCGCGTTCGGCATCTACGCGCTCGGCGACATCATGGGCGGCATCTGGTTCGGCCGGCCCTTCCGAGCCTTCGTCACGAACTGGATCGACGCGGCTTTCTACGCCCTGGCGACCGGCGCCATCTTCGGCTGGCTCTGGCCAGGTGTTGAAGCCGCGGCGAATGGGGCGCTCCCCGCGTCGTAACACATTGAATATCCAACCCTTCTCAAACGCCGGCAATCGCCGGCGTTTTTTGTTTTCTGAGCGTGATAATCCGACGTGTCGGATCTCAACTTTGGCCATTGGAGCAGCAGGATCAGCCGGTAAACTCG
>CAYGNN010000073.1:0-11947 GCA_964351165.1 uncultured Phycisphaeraceae bacterium | reverse complement strand
AGCGTGGTGGGCTGCGCCGGCTGGTAGTGCGTGAAGGCGAGCGTTGGCAGGTCGCGGTAGGTGACCGCGAAGTCGGCGAGGGCGTCGATGGTGCGCGCGATCTTGACCGCGACGAGGTCGAGCGAATCGCGGAGCAGCAGCAATTCGGTGTTGCAGTTGACGAACTGGCTGGTGGCGCCCAGGTGGATGATCCCTCGCGCGTCGGGGGCGGCGTCGCCCAGCGCGTGGACGTGCGCCATGACATCGTGGCGGAGGCGGCGTTCGTGCTCGCTCGCGGCGGCGATCTCGTCGTCGGTGATGGACTGGTGATCGCGGAGCTGCTGGAGCTGCGCCTCGGTGATGGGCAGGCCCAGTTCTTTTTCGGACTCGGCGAGGGCGAGCCAGAGGCGGCGCCAGGTCTCGAATTTCCGCCTGGGGGACCAGATCGACTGCATCTCGGGGGATGCGTTGCGGGTTGTCAGCGGGGAGACGTAGCCATCGAGCGCGGTGCTGGGCTGGCTGGCGGTCTGGGTGGTGGGATCTGGCATGCGGCTTTGAATCTGGCGTGCTAGGGTCAATGATGTTGCAATAGCGTGACGATGGGAGTTCGAGGGGGACGAACGTGCATTGACGCTCGATCGTATCGCCTCCAATTGCAAGGGGCAGGCGGCGCCTGCCGGGGGAGGAGATCACAGCGGCGTTGAGCAAGGATCCGAGCCAAACCAGCGGCGAATCAGCGGGCGAGGGGCACATCGTGGACCCCGATGCGCTGCTGGTGGAGCGCGCGCGGCGGGGCGACCGGGAGGCCCTGGGCGACCTGCTGACAGGGCACGAGCAGATGATCTTCGCGGTCTGCCTGCGGACGCTGGGGAACCGGGAATCCGCCAGGGACATGACCCAGGACGCGATGGTGAAGGCGATATCGGCCCTGGATTCCTTCGACGGGCGGTCCCGGTTCAGCACCTGGCTGACCCGGATCGCGATCAACGCCTGCCTGAGCCACCTGCGGAAGCAACGGCTGAGAAAACACGCCAGCCTGGACGCCCCGATTGGGGGGGCTGGCGATTCTGGCGGTCGTGCCGGTTCTGCGGGCCAGCGGATCGGACAAACGCTTCCGAGCGGGGAACCGGAGCCGGGCTCGCGCATCGAAGCGGACGAGACGCTGGACTGTCTGGACCGGGCCATGGCCCGGATGGACCCTGAACAACGTGTCTTGCTCAGCCTCCGGGACGTTCGCGGGTTGGATTACTCGCGGATCGCCGATGCCCTCGGTGTCCCTGTCGGCACGGTCAAGAGCAGGCTGTTCAGGGCTCGCGCCGCCCTCCGCGAAGCGATGGAGGAGGCCCAGGCGGATGGCGACTCGGTTGGAGACGGGCACAGGATGGGGCCGGCAGTCGGCCCTGAGAAGGAACCTGGATCGGGCGATGTGGGCCGGGGAGAACGCGGGTCATCGGGCGATGAGCCTGACGCGAGCCCCGGAAGGAGTTTGGCGTGATGTCTGGCAAGGCGACGGAAAGCGACATCCTGGCCTGGATCGAGGGCGAGCTGCCTGAGGATCGCCTGGGCGCGGTGGAAGCCGCGTTCGAGGAAGATCCCACGCTGCGCGCCTGGGCGTCGTCGATGCGCGATGACCGCGTGACGATGCAGGCCTGGGCTGCCAAAGCGGTCGAGACCGCCCCTCGGGGCATGGCTGAGAGTGCGCTGGAGCGCGTCGAGCGCGAGGCGCTGCTTGGCCCCAGCGAGGCGGAGGCGCTCGCGCTGACCCCTGAACGAGAATCACCGCCGGTGGTCTTCCGGATCCGCAGGTACGCGACCGCCGCGGCGGTTGTGCTGCTCGTCGGCGTCATCGGCGTGACCGGTGTCCGCCTCAGCTCGAACCAGACCTGGTTCGGGCGAGCGATCGTGCAGGACGCGCCGACCGATGGTGGTCTGGCGATGACTCCCGGCGCCGATCCGAAGGCCCGGTCGAGCGAGCCGCACGAGGACCTCCTCGACGCGGTGAATAAAGCAGAGCAGACCGCCAGGCGTTTGAATGACGAGGCGCGTGCGCAGGCCGACGCGACTGTTGAAGAGACCGAAGAACTCGCCGAATCGATGGGGGTCATCGCTTCGGCGGAGCCGGCCGATGCGGACACGATGGGGGCCGAGGCGTTCCTCGAAGACGTCGCCTCCGGCCGGGACGCGTTCGGGAGGGGCGCCGCCCCGATTATCCGTCCGCTGAGCGCCGACACGGCGTACGCCACACTGATCAAGCAGCTCATCGGCGAGGTGGCGATCGCGGGGGGGCCCGCGACCTCGATCTCTCCGGAGCGGGCGAGCAGGCAGGACCTGCGTGACCGCGTGGTGGTCCGCGCCTGGTCCGATGATCCAGACGCGGTCGTCGATTCGATGCGGTCGCTCACCAGGACGATTGATTCGCCTGCGGTCGGCTGGCACGTCGTGACCGGTGACCCTGGCGATGTGTCGCCTGTTGCGGGCGCCGTCTGCACCGTCAGCCTGCCTGGCGAGACGGTCGGATTCCGCTGGATCGTCAACTCGTTGCTGGAATCCGGCGCGACGAGGGTCGAGCTGACCCTGCGCGATGGTTCGGCGCCTGGCCCTGCTGGCAGCGGCATCGACGACGCCTCCGGGGCGCTGTGGTGGGGCGAGCCGATCCGGGAATGGGCCGGTTGGGTCCGGACCCCGGTCCTGATCTCGCCTGACGCGACCAGCGGCTCGATCGACTGATCCGGCCAGCACTGTTCACAACACAATCAGGCATTGTTCGGGATGACCCGCTCCGGTTGTGGGGTCGCCGGGGCCCAAGTATCGTTCCGGGTCTGTGGGACCGAAGCCGCTGAACATTGGAGGATGGTGCGCCCAAAGGGTTTGCGTTGCGCTGCTGGCGATCGCGCTGATCCCCTGCGCCCTCCCTTCGCTCGGCTCTGCGGCGATGGCCCAGGATGAGTCCATCACCGAGCGTGCGTCGCCCTACACCGGTCGGCCGATCATCGATATCCGTTTCGAGGGGCTGGTGGAGTCATCGCCGGCCCTGGTGCGGAATCAGATCCGGACTGCGACCGGCGATCCCTTCGACGAACTGACAGTCTCGGAAGATATCCGGCGGCTCTACCGGCTCGGCCGGTTCTACCGCGTGTCGGCGGCGGCGGAGATGCTCGACGGCGGCGGCGTGGCGGTGGTCTTCTCGTTTGTCGAGGCGCCGATCATCACCGACGTCGCGGTGACCGGGAACAACCGGCTGAACGATGACGAGATCGCCTCGGTGATCGACCTCGTCGCAGGCACGTTCGTCGATGAGCACCAGATCGACAACGCCCGGCGGTCGATCGAGTCGCTCTACCGCTCCAAGGGGTACTACCTCGCGGAGGTGAAGATCGATGAGGAAGAACTGCTTGATGGCGTCGTGCTCTTCCTCGTGCGCGAGGGGCAGCGCGTCCGGGTGACGGATGTCCGGTTCCGTGGGAACGAGACGTTCTCCAACGGGCAGCTCATCCGCAGGGTGACGACCAAGCGCGCCGGGATCCTTGAGAAGGGTCCGCTCGACTACGACAAGCTCGATGTTGATGTCACGGCGCTCGTGCGGTGGTACCTCGATCACGGCTTCCTCGATGTTCGCGCCGACCGCGAGGTCATCATCAGTTCCGATGGGCGCGAGGCGATCGTCACGTTCCTCATCGACGAGGGCGACCGGCACCGGCTGCGTTCGGTGACGATGATCAATGTCGAGGACGCTGGCGAGCCGCTGCTGCTCTCCAGCGAGCAGGCGGCGGGGCTGATGCGGCTGAAGCCAGGCGATGTGTACAGCGTGGACAAGCTGCGCAGTTCGGAGAACTCGATCCGCGAGGCGTACTGGGCGCTGGGGTTCTACAACGCGGTCGTCCAGACGAAGGAGCGGCGCGCGGTGGACGTGCCGGAAGTGGATCTTGAGATCTCCGTCGCGACCGGCGAACGCTACCGCACAGGCGAGATCATCGTGCAGGGCAACAGCATCACGAAGCGCGATGTCATCATGCGGCAGGTGCGGATGCTCCCCGACCGGCCGCTCGACCGCGCCGATGTCAACAGCACCAGGGACCGGCTGATCTCCGGGGGGCTCTTCCGGACGCCGGGGCCTGGCTCGCCATCGCACGGCGTGAAGGTGACGCCGCAGCCGGAAGACCCCAGGAACCCCGGCTACCGGGACATCCTGATCGAGGTTGATGAAACGGTGACCGGCCGCTTCTCGGTCGGCGCTGCGATCAGCTCTGACGCCGGCGTGATCGGCACGCTCGCGATCTCCGAGCGGAACTTTGACCTGGGCGCCTTCCCGAACTCGATCGATGAATTGATCGCCGGCGAGGCGTTCCGCGGCGCCGGGCAGACCTTCAACCTGACCATCGCGCCAGGCACCGAGGTGCAGACGTACTCGCTGAGCGTGACGGAGCCTTACCTGTTCGAGACGGACAACTCGCTGACCGGCGGCGTCGCCTACCGGACGCGCCGCTTCGAGGATCACGACGAGCAGCGGATCGGGTTCAACTCGAGGGTCGGGCGCCGGTTCGGCGATCGCTGGATCGCTGGGCTGACCTTCCGCGCCGAGCAGGTGCAGCTGGATGACATCGATTCCGATGCGCCGGTGGACCTCTTCGCGGTCGAAGACCCGAACAACATCTTCGGTGTTGGCGTTGAATTGACGAGGACGACGGTGCCCTTCGCGGAGCGGGTCTCGCCCTACCGCGGCGCGAGGACGGAGCTTGCGGCGGAGCAGATTTTCGGTGATTTCAACTTCACGAAGCTCCGCGCTGAGCACTCGCTGTACCTGCCCCTGACAGAAGACATCGACGGGCGCGTCTCGACGCTGACCTTCGATATCAAGGCGAACTGGATCCCGCAGGACAACGAGGCGCCGATCTACGAGCGGTACTACCTGGGCGGCCGGTCGTTCCGGGGCTTCGACTTCCGCGGCGTCTCGCCCAGGGGCATCCGCGCGGACACCCTCACGCTCGGCAACGACCCGGTGGGCGGCACGTGGTCCTTCTTCTTCGGGACCGAGGTGCAGATCCCGCTGGTTGGTGTGAACCCCAGGACGAGGCAGCCGGTCCTCGCGTCGGTCCTCTTCCTCGACACCGGCACAGTGACGGACGACCCGGGGTTTGACGACTACCGCGTCAGCGTCGGCTTCGGGTTCCGGTTGCGGATCCCGGCGCTGGGGCAGGCGCCGTTGGCGTTCGATTTCGGCTTCCCGATCCTGAAGGAGGATGGGGATGAGGAGCGGCTCTTCAGCTTCAGCGTGGACCTGCCCTTCTGAGCCATTTCCTGCAGGAGGCCGATCGGTCATCCTGGCTGATCTGAAGCTGCCTCTGAGGGCCTCTGAAGGGTGTTTCGGCGCCCCGAACCTGCTGCGATTCCGGTAAATGGGGGCTATGATGGCTGAATCATCCCAGCCGACGCCCGGACCCTGTGTGGGGTTGGCGCTGTCTGGCGGCTCGGAGATCCCTCCATGCAACGCAATCAGAACCGACCCGGCCTGTTCCAGTGGGCCATCCTTCTCGGCGTCGTCTTCGTCGCTGCGGGGCTCCTGAAGTCCAACACCTCTCCGGTGACCGCGGCCCCGGTCGATGCGCCGGTGATCGCCACGATTCGGATCAGCGAGGTCATCAACGGCCTCGATGAACTCAAGGAGCGCGAGGCGGAGCTGAAGATGTTCATCGACGAGCGGCAGGCGGACATCGCCCGCCGTGGCGAGGAGCTGGCGGCGAAGGTTGACGAGATGAACCTGATGCCCACAGGCACGCCCCAGCGGAAGCAGGCGTACCAGGACGCGATGCGTCTCCGCCTGAACCTCGATGTCGAGGGCGAGATCAGCACGCAGCTCATCGACGCCCGCCGCGGCGAGGTGTACGCGGAGATCTTCAAGAAGATCCAGTCCGGCGCCCAGCAGCTCGCCCAGCGCGAGGGGTACCACCTGATCATCACCGACGACAGCGACGCGGTGATCAACCCGGACACCGAGCGGAACGTCCGCGCCGGCATCCTCTCGCGGCGCGTGCTCTTCAGCGATCCCTCGCTGGACGTGACCGACGACCTGATCCTGACGATGAACAACGCCTGGAAAGCGGGCAACTGACCGTGACCCCGGTGTCGCCTGCGACTACCTCCTGCTGCGCGCTCGCTACGACCACCGGCGAGCTGGCGAAACTGCTCGGCGCCGACCTGCTCGGGCCAGCGGATCTGCCGCTGCGCAGCGTGGAGACGCTCGACCGCGCCGACGGTCGGTCGCTGACGTTCATCCGGGACGAGCGGTACGCCTCGATGTGGGCGCAGAGCGGGGCGGCGGCGGCGATCGTCTCGCGGTCGCTGGAGATCCCCGGGCACGACGAGGCCAGCAGGGCGCTGCTCCTGGTCGATGACGCGGACCTGGCGCTCGTCCGGGTGCTGGACAAGGCAGCGCCGGCGCACAACGGCCCGGCGTCCGGCGCGCACGAGCAGGCGACGATCCACCCCAGCGCGACTGTTGGCGGTGAGGTCTCGATCGCGGCCGGCGCGCGCATCGGCCCGGACGCGGTGATCGGCGATCGGGTGACGATCAACGCGAACGTGGTCATCGGCGCAGGCGCCAGGGTTGGCGATGATTCCGACCTGCGCGCCGGCGTGGTCATCGAGGATCGCTGCGTGGTCGGCCGGGGCGTGACGATCCATCCGAATTCGGTGATCGGCGCTGACGGCTTCGGCTACCGGCCAGCGGAGGACGGCTCGGGGCTGGTGAAGGTGCCGCACGCTGGGATCGTGGAGATCGGTGATGGCGTCGAGATCGGCGCGTGCACGACGATCGACCGCGGCAAGCTCGGCGCGACGAGCATCGGCGCTGGGACGAAGATCGACAACCTCGTGCAGGTCGGGCACAATTGCGTCATCGGGCGTTCGTGCATCATCTGCGGGACCACCGGGATCGCAGGATCGGTGACGATCGGCGATGGCGTCATCATCGGCGGCGGCGCGGGGATCGCGGACAACCTGACGATCGGCTCCGGCGCGAAGCTGGGGGCGCGCAGCGCGCTCATGCATGATGTGCCGCCAGGCGAAGAGTGGGTTGGTGTTCCGGCGCAGCAGGCGCGGCAGGCGATGAAGGTGATCGCCGCGGCGCAGCGGCTCCCGGATCTGCTCCGGCAGTTCGTGGACAACGCCAGGGGTGATGATTCGTGAGCGTCGCCACCGAGGATCAACAACGGACACTGAAGTCGCCGGCGACGATCAACGGCCGGGGGCTCTTCACAGGGCTGCCGGTGACTGCGACGTTCAAGCCGGCGCCCGCCGATCACGGCGTGCAGTTCAGGCGGACCGACCTGGAGGGCTCCAAGCCCATCCCGGCGACGGTCGAGCACCTGATCGACACCCCCAGGCACACGAGTCTCAAGCTCGGTGACGCGGTCGTTGAGACGGTCGAGCACTGCCTCTCGGCGATCGCAGGGCTCGGCGTGGACAACCTGCTCGTCGAATTGGACAACCAGGAGACGCCCTGCGGCGACGGCTCGGCGATGCCCTTCGTCGAGGCGATCCAGGCGGCGGGGCTCGAAGAGCAGGACGCGCCGCGCCGCTCGCTGACGCTGACAGAACCGGTCACGGTGCGCGAGGGCGACGCGATGATCGCGGCGCTGCCCAACACCGGCGCGGGGCTCGACCTGCTCTACGACCTCGATTACGGCAACCACAACCCGATCGGCCGCCAGCTGCAGGTCTTCGCGCTCGAGGACGACTCCCCATACATCAAGGACATCGCGCCGGCGCGCACGTTCGCGCTGCTCGAGGAAGCCGAGGCGATGCGCGAGCGCGGCATGTTCTCGCACCTCTCGCCCAGCGAGATGCTGGTGCTGGGCGAGAACGGCCCGATCGACAACGTGCTCCGCTTCGACGATGAGCCTGCTCGGCACAAGCTGCTGGACATGATCGGCGACCTCTCGCTGATCGGCCGGCGCCTGAACGCCAGGATCGTGGCGCGCAAGAGCGGCCACGCGCTGAACCACCGTCTTGCTCGGGAGATCCTGGAGGTCACCAAGACGAGCGAGCTGTCGGGGGTCGCGCCGGGGTCGCCAGCGATGGGGATCGGGCAGATCCTGCGCCTCCTGCCGCACCGGTACCCGATGGTGCTGGTGGACCGCGTGCTGGAGATCGAGGGCGATCGTCGGGCGGTGGGCGTGAAGAACGTGACCATCAACGAGCCGTTTTTCCAGGGGCACTACCCCAGCATGCCGATCATGCCTGGGGTGCTCATCGTGGAAGCGATGAGCCAGCTCGCCGGGTTGATGCTCAGCCAGAAACTGGAGCGGACCGGCAAGGTCGCTGTTCTGATGAGCCTCGACGAGGTGAAGCTCCGGCGCCCGGTCGTCCCGGGGGATCAGCTGGTGATGGAGACGGAAGCCATCCGCGCCAGCAGCCGATTCGGCGAGGTCCGGTGCCACGCCTACGTCAGCGGCCAGCTCGCCGCGGAGGCGATGGTGAAGTTTATGATGGTGGACGCCGAGCAGGAGTAACCGAGCCTTGACCGCAAGCGACGCGACAATCCATCCGACCGCCGTCATCGGCGAGAGCGCCACGATCGGCGCCGGCGTTCGCATCGGTCCCTACTGCGTGGTCGAGGACGGCGCTTCCATCGGGGACGGCTGCATCCTGCACGGGCACGTCACTGTCTACGGCTCCACCTCGATCGGCAAAGAGAACATCCTGTACCCCTACGCTGTCCTCGGCGCTGAGCCGCAGGACCTGAAATTCCACGGCGAGGAATCGTCGCTCATCGTCGGCGATCGCAACCGCATCCGCGAGCACACGACGCTCCACCGCGGCACGGAGGTCGGCGGCGGCAAGACGACCGTCGGCAGCGACTGCCTCATCATGGTCGGCGCCCACGTCGCGCACGACTGCGTGATCGAGGACGAGGTCGTCATCGCCAACAGCGTCATGCTGGGCGGGCACTGCCTCGTCGAGACCGGCGTCACGATCGCAGGCGGCGTCGGCGTGCACCACTTCGCGACGATCGGCCGGTACGCCTTCGTCGGCGGCCTGGCCCGCGTGCCCAAGGACGTCCCGCCCTACGTCGTGTACGAGGGCAACCCTGCGGAGCCCCGCAAGCTCAACACGACGGCGCTGCTGCGCCGGGGCTGGGATGTCGAGGTCGTCGAGCAATTGCGGGCGGCGTACAAGGCGCTCTTCCGCAACCCCGACGAGCCGGTGCTGGTGACGATGGAGCGCCTCCGCAACGACCCCGATCAGCCGCCCTGCGTCGTGCACCTGTGCGACTTCCTCGAGCGGATGCAGATGGGCGTGCACGGGCGGTTCCTGGAATCGACGCGGAACCCTGCGGCGCCCAGGCACGGCAAGGGCTGAGCACCGGGCGTTCGGCCATCTCGCTGATCGCCTCGCGTATCATCGCCTCCTATGCCCATCCTGGCCGCCACCAATATCACCGTTCACTTCGGCACCGACGTCATCCTCGACGGCGTGACGCTGTCAGTTGAACCTGGCGAGCGGGTCGGGATCGTCGGCCGCAACGGTGGCGGGAAATCGACATTCCTGAAGGCCATCGCCGGTGAGATCAAGCCCGATGGCGGCGACGTGAGCGTGCAGAAGGGCAAGCGGGTCGGGTACCTCAAGCAGGACCCGGACCTCGACCCGGAGGACACCCTGCGCGACGCCGCGGAAGGGGCATTCGCGGAGCTGCACCACCTGCACGTGAAGCTGAACAAGGTCTTCGACGAGATGGCGACCGCCGAGGGCGGCGACCTCGACAAGCTGCTCAAGGATCAGGAGCGGCTCGAATCGCAGATCGAATCCGCCGGTGGGTACGCGATCGACCACAAGATCGACGCGACGCTGCACGGGTTGGGGTTCACCGATGCGCAGTTCGCGATCAAGTGCAAGGACCTGTCCGGCGGGCAGCGCGCGCGCCTGGCGCTGGCGCGGTTGCTGCTGGAATCGCCAGACGCGATCCTGCTGGACGAGCCGACGAACCACCTGGACATCGAGGGCTGCCTCTGGCTGGAGAACTTCCTGAAGGACGAGTTCGCTGGCGCGGTGCTGATGGTCAGCCACGACCGGTACCTGCTGGATCACGTCGTGGACCGGATTATCGAGGTCGAGTTCGCCCGGCTGATCGACTACCCCGGCTCGTACTCCGCGTTCCGCGAGATCCGCGCCCAGCGTCGCCTCACGCAGCAGCGCTCGTTCGACAAGCAGCAGACGAAGTTCAAGCAGCAGGAGGCGTACATCCGCAAGTACAAGACCGGCCAGCGCGCCAAGGAGGCGCGCGGCAGGCAGCTCAAGCTCGACCGCGAGAAAGAGCAGTCGATCGAGAAGCCGCTGGAGCTGAGCACGCTGCGGCTGTCGCTGCCCAAGGCGCCGCGGTCGGGCGATCAGGTCCTGACGACGCGGCGCCTCGGCAAGCGGTACGACAACGTCGATCACATCACCGGCGAGTTGATCGAGGGTGAGGCGGCGCAGAAGGTCCTCTTCCACGATCAGGACATCACGATCAGCAGGGGCGAGCGGTGGGGGATCATCGGCCCCAACGGCGCAGGGAAATCGACGCTGGCGCGATGCATGCTGGGTGAGCAGATGCCGGATGAAGGATTCACGAAGATCGGATCGAACGTGCTGGTCGGGCACTTCAAGCAGACGAGCGAGGGCGTCGATCCGGAGCTGACGGTGTACCGGTACATCCAACGCGAGGTGAAGCGCAACACCGACGGCGAGGTGGAGCTGAGCGAGCAGCAGGCGCGGGACCTCGCCGGCGCGTTCCTCTTTTCAGGGAGCGAGCAGGACAAGGAGATGCTCGTCCTCAGCGGCGGCGAGAAGAGCCGCTGCCGCCTCGCGGCGTTGATCGCCAGCGCGAAGAACCTGCTGGTGCTCGACGAGCCGACGAACCATCTTGATATCCCCAGCGCCGAGAGGTTGGAGGAGACGCTCTCGATCGAGGGCGGCTACACCGGGACGGTGATCCTGATCAGCCACGACCGCGCGCTTATCGATTCGGTGTGCGACCACGTCATTGCCCTCGATGGCGAGGGCAACGCGGAGATCGTCATCGGCAACTACACCGACTGGCGCCAGAAGCACACGCTCAAGCTGCGCGCCGCGCAGGAGCAGCTGGAGGCGGAGCGCGAGGAGGAACGCCGCAAGGAGAAGCAGCGGCGGGCGCAGATCGAGGCGCAGAAGGCGAAGGAAGCGAAGCCTGCGAAGTCCACGAACAACAAGCAGCGGATGCTCGAGCGGCTCTCGATGGAGCAGCTCGAGCAGAAGATCGAGCAGATCGAGCAGGGCATCGCCCAGGCGGACGCGCAGATGAACGACCCCGACGTCTGGCGCGACGCGAAGAAGATGGACCGGATCAGCGCCGATCGGCAGAAGCTGACCGAGGAGCTGGAGCCGCTGGAGTTCGAGTGGTCGCGGCGCGCCGAGGGCGAGTGATCGCGGCTACGAATCGCGGACGATCTGGATCAGCGGGATCACCACGAAGAGCGCCGCTGGCGCGATGAGCGTGCTGGCGAGGTCGTCGAAAGCGCCTGGAGCGGTCATCGCGAGCACGCCCCGACCGGCCAGCCAGCCGCAGCCGGCGCCGAGGGCGAGTGGCAGCAGGACAACCGGCCCCTGCGCGTTGGCGAAGCGTTCGGTGCATATCAACGCGGCGAACCCACCGATCCCCATTGGGAGTGCGAAGTGCGCCGTGCGGACCCAGACGTATCGTTTCAGTCCGCCAGGCGCTTCTCTGGCGCGCTCCTGTTGTTCGAGGATGAAGTCGCCCCAATGCCCGATCGACCAGCCGGTGATCGCGCCGGTCAGGGCGCCGACCGCGAGGGCGATGAGCGCTGCGATGCCCAGCGCGATCAGGGGACCGGCCCAGCTTGGGATGTTCCGTGGAGCGTTCGTCATGCCGATCTCCGTGGTGTCACGGTACCGGGTCTCCGCGGCGCCTGCGTGTCCTGATCCGACTGCGATCGGA
>CAYGNN010000072.1:10018-11965 GCA_964351165.1 uncultured Phycisphaeraceae bacterium | reverse complement strand
TCCAGCCGCTTGAGCAGGCTTGGGCTGAGCAGGTCTTCAATGGTCCTGGGGCGATTGGTCGATCCAGTAATCAGCACCGAGCGTTCCGCCTTTCCGAGCCGTGTGGGGCTCCGCTGCGATCCCAAGGCAACAGGAGCGGCTTCTCAGCCGTACAGTCACGCATGCACACGCACCAGACCATCATACGATCCCGCACCGCGGCGCGGTTCGCCCCACTTGTTCTGATCCTCGCTGCGTTCCTTGCACCGGCGCCCGCCGCGTTCGCTCAGGACGCGCAGAGCCCAGCGCAGCTCCGCCGGGAGAACGACGCCCTCCGCGAGCACATCCGTGAACTCGAAGCGGAGCTCCAGCGCACCCACGAGGAAATCCAACAGCTCTCTGAAGAGATCGAGACCCTCCGCACCCAGCGCCAGGAGCGCCGGACGACGCTGCCGACCTCGCCGATCGACGCGACACCAGGCGGTGTTCCGGAAGACCGCTTCGCGTGCCCAGCGGCGCTGAAGAACTGGCTCGACGCCGATTACGCGCACGCCTTCACGAACATCCCTGACCCGAAGCTGCAGACGTTGAACCACTGGGTCCGCCGGACCAGGCTGGAGCGTTCCACGGTGCTGTGGGACTTGCGCATCCTGGGGTGGGAGCCAGAGGACCCGAGCACCGCCAAGGTCATCGCCTTCGACTGGCAGACCGGCGAGAACCGCTGCGACCCCTTCCGCCTCACGCTGACCGAGCGCGACGCGGAGATCATCCGTGCGAGCCCCGAACTCCGGGAGTGGACGATCGAGGGCGTCTTCGGCGCCAACCCGGTCATCCTGCGCGATGGTGATCCGGAGCCGACCGCGGAAGATGTGATCGGCCAGAGCATCCGCTTCGGCTGGACCATGACGATCCGATCGCTGGAGCCATTCCAGGCGGATGACCCGAACCGCAGCATCGCGCGGTAAGCAGCATTGATTGTGAATCAGGCGCCGACGTGATCAGCCGTTGACCGGCTTGTCCTCGTCGACGTACTCCCACACCACGACCGGCAGCTTCTGCACGCCCCACTTGCGGGCCGTCGAGTGCGTCGGGTACAGGACATCGAGGCGGTTGCCCTTGATCGCGCCGCCGCGGTCGAGGACCGGGACGATCGCGCCGCCGTCGTAGCCGGGGATGCTGAGCATCGTGCCGAACTTCATCAGTCGCTTGTCAGCAGCGACCAGCTTCATGCCGTTGGTCCAGATGGACTTGCCGCTGGCGGTGATGCCGTCGGCGAACTCACCGCAGGAACGGTGATCGGGGCTGTAGGCGGTGACCGTCATCATGATGGTGCGCGCCGGGCGGACCTTGCGGCCGTCGAACCAGCGCGTGCCGGCCTCGGCTTCCTCGGCGGTGAACTCAACCACTTCAAGGATCTCGACCTCAGGCGCCATCTCAGGCTCGGCGGTGATCGCCGGGGCGATGGAGGCCATCGCGCTGGAAGGGCCAAGATCGATCTCGGCCAGCGGGGCCTTGATCGCGGAGCGCTTGGTCGCGACTGCGGAGCTGATGACGATGAGGGCCAGGACAACGAACACAGCGCGTTCGGCGATCGCGCGGGACACAACTTGTTTGCGGTTGTCGTTCATCGTCCGGTCCTCTCTGCAACGCGCCTTCGGAGGGATCTGTTGGGAACCCCTGGAAGGAACGTGATTTTCATGTCCCAGCCGCGCCGGGTCAAACCCGGGCCAGCTGGGGAGTCGTCGCTGATGTCAAGCTGCCGTAAGCTGAGTGTTGGCAGCCAGTTATAGTCAATACAGTAACAATTCCCCGTTCGGATTCCTAGAGCCCATGGGGAAAATCAGCCGATTCGACCCCGTCTGACCCTGCTGGCAGAGATCCGCCGTGATTCGTGCCTGTGACGACCGATAACGGCTTCGCACGCTCTCTTGTACGGATGCGTGCCGGTCGTGTTTCCAGTCATCGGGA
>CAYGNN010000072.1:0-10008 GCA_964351165.1 uncultured Phycisphaeraceae bacterium | reverse complement strand
GTAATCATCGCGACCTGCCGAAACTCTTCGACCCCTTCGAGGTCCACGAAGCCGGCCGCCCTCGCTGTCGCGTTGGACGTCGCTGCTGCGAGGCCATCGCGGAGGGCCTCTGACCAGTCCCCGGTCCTGGTCCAGCCGGCCAGGAGGCCTGATAACAGGCTGTCGCCGCTGCCGACCGTGCTGACGACGCGCCCAGGGTGGACCATCACCTGGCCCTGCAGCGCGACGCCTGGTCCGACGAGAATCGCGCCCTGCATCCCCATCGTGACGACCACATAATCGATCATCCCACCGCCCTCGACGCTGACCTTCCGGGCTGCTTCGAGCACCTCCTCAGGGGTCTCGACATTGGCGTCTGCGAGCGTGGACAATTCTTTCGTGTTCAGCTTGGCCATCCAGGCCTTCTCGGACCGCATCGCCTCGAGCGCCTCGCCGCTGGTGTCGAGGATGACCTGCGCCCCTGCCTCCCTGCTCCGCACGACCATCCTCCGGAAGGCCATCGGCGTGAACCCAGGGGGCAGCGAACCGCAGAAGGCCATCGAGACGCCAGGCCTCGCGAGCAGGCTGACCTTGCTCTCGAGCCTCGCGGCATCCGATGGCTGGACCTTGAACCCCTTGTCGCGGATGTGCGTCTCCGTCTCGTCCACCGGATCGACGATCGTGATGTTGTCCCTGGTCTTGGCGCGGACGACGAGGAGCTGGCAGATCACCCGCCCCTCGCAGGTGCGTTCGAGGTGCTCCTCGAACATGCGCAGCTCGCCCCGGCCGATGAACCCGGTCGCGATCGAGCGCACGCCCATGGTCGCCAGGACGCGCGAGACGTTGATCCCTTTTCCGGCCGGGTGGTGCGCGACGCGCTTGGCGCCGATGTGCTCGCCGACCTTGAAGTACGGCGCTTCGAAGACCCAGTCCACAGCCGGGTTCGGGGTCACAGTGATGACACGGGCGTCGCGCATGCGCCGCCACGATACCGGATCGGCACGCGCCGGGATGACCGGTTAGGATCGCGCTGTGGACATCAGCCTCATCAATGCGCTCATGATCGTCGGGATCGGCCTCGCCGCCGGCGTGCTCGGCGGCCTCCTCGGGATCGGCGGGAGCATCGTCATGATCCCCCTGCTCGCGGTCGTCTTCCACGACGAATCGGGCGCCAAGCAGCAGCTCTTCCAGGCCAGCGCGATGGCGGTCAACGTCATCGTCTCCGCCCCAGCGGCGCTCCGGCACCGCAAGGCGGGGACCGTCCGGATGGACGTCTTCAGGGTCATGCTCCCGGCGGTCGTCATCACGATCGTCCTCGGCGTGCTCGTCTCCAACAGCACCTCGGGGATCACGCTCAAACGCTGCTTCGCGGTCTTCCTGCTGTATGTCAGCATCGTCAACATCGTGAAGCTCTTCCGGAAGAAGACAGAGGACGCCAGCGTCCCGGACCGGGCGACGCCTGTGCGCGTGGGCGGCATCGGATCGCTGATGGGGTTCGTCGCAGGGCTGCTGGGCATCGGCGGCGGCGTGCTGGCGGTCCCCCTCATGCAGACCATCGCCAGGCTCCCCCTCAAGCAGTGCATCGGCACCAGCAGCGCGATCATGGCCATCGCCTCCATCGTGGGCGCCACCTTCAAGATCAGCACGCTGCACACGGTCGAGCAGGGGCAGTTCTCCCCCTGGGACGCGCTGCTCATCGCAGGGATCCTCACCCCCACCGCCTTCGTCGGCGGCTGGTTCGGCGCGACGCTCACGCACAAGCTCCCGCTGGAATGGGTGCGCGGCATCTTCGCGGCCGCCCTCCTCACCGCGGCGTGGCGGATGTCCGGGTTATAAGGACCTCAACCGATCCTTCTTCAATGCTTCCCCCGGCGCGGCGTTCACGTCGGGCCTTCATGTGGTCGATCCCGATGAGGTATGGACTCGTTCCCGCAGCATCGACCCGACAGGCCAGATGACCGCCGCGATCAATCCGGCGGCGATGTCGCGATCGCCGCGCGCGATTCCGCGCCGGCCGCGGACAACCTTACGGCAGTCGTGCAGGAACTCAGAGACCTGCTCGATGGGGCCTCCAAGAGCCTCAGCGATGCGCGGCAGTCCGCCAGCAACACTTCGCGTTCAGCAGACGAGCGGCAGGTGGACCTGCTGCACAAACTCGACGCCGCGGAAGTCGCGCTCGACCGCGTCGCCAGGGCGATCCAGCTCGCGATGTCCCCCGCCGCGGCAGGGCTGCTCGAGCGGTTCACCGAGCCTTGCCCGCTGATCGAGGCGATCCTGCACGCGATCGAAGTCCACGCGCCCCTCGCACAGGACAAACGGATCAACATCAACATCGACTGCTCGCCAAGGCTCGTGCTCACGCCGGCTGGTCCGCTCTACACGGTGCTCGCCAGCGTGCTGCGCAACGCGGTCGAAGCGATGGAGCACGGCGGCGACATCGAGATCATCGCGGAGCTCGTCACCCCCAGCCGAGGCGACCCTGAGGTGCACATCGATGTCCTCGACGCCGGCCCTGGCCCGGACCTCGATGCCACCGAGCACGCCTTCGAATTGGGTTTCACCACGAAAGCCAACGGCATCGGCGTGGGGCTGGCGATCAGCCAGGAGATCATCGAAGAACTCGGCGGTTGGATGGCGCTGCGCAAACGCGCGGCCAAGTCCTGCCCTGAAGGCAAGGGCGGCGCCCACCTGATGATCCGCTACCCGGCGATCAAGTAATCAGTTGAACTCGGTTTGCTCGTCGGTCTTCGTCGGCGCGACGCCCAGGTAGGGCAGCGCCCGCTCGACGATGCGCCGAACCACAGGTCCTGCGACCGATGAGCCGTAGTGCTGCGTCTCGGCGATCAACCCAGGCCCTGGGTCATCGATCACGACCAGCACGACGAGCCGCGGCCGGTCCATCGGGGCGCCTGCGATGAAGCTCGAAACGTATTGGCGCTCGTAGTAGCCCTTGCCATCCGGCCTGAACTGCTTCGCGGTGCCGGACTTCCCGAACATGGTGTGCGCCGGCGCAGTCTCCAACCGGCCCTCGCGCTCCAGCTTCTCGTCGAGCCTCGCCGCGACGCCGCCCATCGCCTTCCGCGCCTCGACGACCACGCCTGGCGCGAGCACGCGGTGCATGAACGCCTGCGGCTCGTTCTGATCGACCGCTGTCAGCGTCAGTTCCGGCATCACGCCAGCCAGCTCACCGGTGCGCGCAAACGCGGCGTACGCCCTGACCATCTGCACCGGCGTCACCGCGACCTCGTACCCCATCGAGACGGACGTCTGCGTGTACTTCGACCAGTCCTTCGCGCTCGTGACGAGACCGACCGACTCGCCTGGGAGACCGATCTCGGTCCGCGAGCCGAACCCGAACTTCCGGATCGCGGTGCGCGCCTGCGTGTGGCTCATCCGATCGACCATCTGGGACATCCCGATGTTCGACGAGAAGACGAGCACATCGGAGACGGTCAATTCCTTCTTGGGCGCGACGTCTTCCAGGGGCCGGCCGTAGGCGGTCTTCCACCTGCCGCTGTGCGTCTGCAGCACCTCCGCAGGGTCGGCGAGCCCCAGCTCGACCGCGGATGACCAGATGATCGGCTTGAACGTCGAGCCAGGCTCGTACGCGTCCTCCACGCAGCGGTTGCGCGCCATCGCAGGATGCACCAGGCGCCCAGCGTCATCCGGGATCACCTTGAACCGCACGCCGTTCTCGTACGCATCCTCGACGAGCGCCGCATCGAACTCGATCGCGTCAGGGACCTCGCGCACGATGTCCGCCATCGCGAGGACCTCACCGGTCAGTGGGTCCAGCACGATCGCGCGACCACCAGCGGCGTCTGCCTCCTCGATGCCGCGCTGCAGCTCCTGCAGCGTCAGCTCCTGGATGACCAGATCGATACTCAGCGCCACCGGAGCGCCGGACTCCGCCTGTGCGAGGGAGCCGGAGTCGATCCACATGGGGCGCCCTCGCGCATCGTGGATGTAGGCGAGCGAGCCGTCGTCCGGCTGGAGTTCCTTCTCGAAGGCGCGCTCAGCGCCGAGCAGCCCATCGTGATCGATCCCGACCTTGCCGACGATCGCCGCGGCGACATCACCGCTGGGCGTCAACCGAACCGGCCGGCGCTCCAGATGAACGCCCTCGATCTCCAGCCGCTGCACCGCCTCCACGTTCGCCGGTGGGAGGATCCCGCCGATCGAGACGTAGCGGATCAGCGGGCGTTCTTCCTCCACGCGTCGGAGGTTGTCGCGCAGCCTGGGAA
Organism: uncultured Phycisphaeraceae bacterium; assembly: GCA_964351165.1. Classification (GTDB taxonomy): domain Bacteria; phylum Planctomycetota; class Phycisphaerae; order Phycisphaerales; family UBA1924; genus JACKHE01. The sequence continues at coordinate 5,785 of CAYGNN010000072.1, read as the reverse complement.
TGACGCGCTCAACGATGGCGCTGCGGTCGATGCCGCTCGCCTGCGCGATCGCATCGAACGCCTCGTCGCGCTCCTTGGGGAACCGCGAGGGATCCACGAAGAGGCGGTAGCCGTACGTCGTCGTCGCGATGAGCCGGCCCCGGCGGTCCACGATGTCGCCCCTGGCAGCGTGGGCGTTCCACTTGCCGGTGTGCTGGGCGGCGATGGCGCGCAGGTTCTCGCTGGGGAAGACCTCCAGCTGCACGACGCGCCCGACAACGATGAGCAGCATGAGCGTGATCGACCAGGCGGTGATCGTCCCGACGAGGTCGCTGCGGCGCAGCGCCGCATCATCGCTGTGGTGCTGCTCGGACATCATCGGTTGATCGGTTCCTCGTCGAGGCGCATCGTCCAGAGGATCGGCGCGAACCCCTGCTCCGGGGTCTCCATCGCCTGGATCCGCGATGGGGTCAGCCGGTCCGCGATCTCGGCGCGGAGCTTGCGGATCTCGCGCTCGAGCACGTCCGCCTGCCGGTGCGCCATGGTCATGTCGTGCGCCGCCTCGAAGCGGCGCTGCCGCTCGGTGAGCAGCCCGACACCGGTCCCGCCGACCACGACGATCAGCAGCGCCGCCTTGGCGACGACCTGCGAGCGCGGCGTTGATGCGACAGGCCCTGGGCTCTTCATGGGATCAGCGCGAGGCGGGGATCTTCAGCCTGGTCCCGACCGGGACGACGTCCGGGTCCTCGATGTTGTTGAGCTCAACGATCTCGCGCCAGCGCTTGGATGTGCCGAGCAGGCGCATCGAGATGTCGCCCAGCGTGTCGCCCTCCGCGACGGTGTACGTCGTCGCGCCGGTCGATTCGCTGGCCTTCCGGGAAGGCGCTGTGGCCTTCCGCGGCGCTGGGGCGTTGCCGGTCAGCACATGCTTCGGGGGGATCTCCAGCACAACGCCGACGTTGATCGAGTTGTCATCGCCGATGCGGTCGCTGTTGAACGCAGCGAGTTTCGTGTACAACGCGCCATCGCCGTAGTGCTCCTCGGCGATCGACCAGAGCGACTCGTCCTCGTCCACGCGGTGCTTCTTCGTCGCGACGTCGCGGTTGAGCGCGGATTCACGCGCCGCAGGCTGCGGTGTGTACGTCGGCTCAGGGATCGCGCCTTCAGGACGAAGGAGCTGCGACAGTGTGTGGATCGGCTGCTGCGTTTCTTCTTCAGGCGTGAAGAGTTCAACGCGCTCGTCAGCAGGTGTGCCGCTCGTGGCCACCCGGTCGATCTCCGCAGCAGGGCGGGCGTTCTCCGTCATGTTGTTCCACGACTTCTGGATCTCGCTCAGCAGCGCCTCGCGGCTCGACTGGAACGCCGGGCGGTCGGCAATGGCAAGTTCCGTGTCCTGCTCGCCGTCGATCGAGAAGCCACCGGGGAGGGCGCCCTCGGTCGAGGGCTGCTGCGTCGAGCGGTTCGTCGTCGCGTGCGCACGCTCGATGGGGTTGGAGGTCATCGCCGGCGCTGTCTCGCCGGAGTCGGCGGTGAGGTCCTCGAGCTGCGCCCCGGTCGCGTCGGAGAAGTGATCGGAGATCAGCACCCCGACGACGAGCACGACGGAGAACCCGAGAATCAGCGCCAGTTTGTGTTCGCGTGTCATGTTGGTTGGCGTCCCTGCCGCGGGGTGGTATGCCCCGCTCGTTTGATCTGTCCCTGCGTGCCCCTCCTCCGGCTTCACCGCACGAGGCGGATGGCCCGGAGCTTGGCCGACCGTGAACGCCGGTTGGCGTCGCACTCGGCCTCGCTCGCGGTCGTCGGGCTGCGCCCCACCCGCTCGGCGTGGCCCGCGTCGGTCAGCCGCTTGAAGCAGCGCTTGACCGGGCGGTCCTCCAGCGAATGGAACGAGATGATCGCGATCCTTGCGATCGGTCCCAACCACGTCCGGTCGTCGCCATGACGGCCCGCCTCGCGGTCGATCGAGCCCAGCAGCCCTTCGAGCGCTCCCAGCTCATCGTTGACCGCGATCCGCAGCCCCTGGAAGGTCCGCGTCGCCGGGTCGATGCGCTGGTTCGGCGCTTTGGGGACAGCTCGGCGGACGATGCCCGCGAGTTGCGATGTCGTCTGTATCGGCCCGGCCTCGCGCGCCTCGACAAGTTTTCGAGCCACCCGCCGGGCGAACCGCTCCTCGCCAAACTCGAAGATGATCTTCGCCAGATCCGCCTCGTCGAGGGTGTTCACCAGCTCCGCGCAGGTGATCGGGGCGCTGGGGTCGAGCCGCATGTCGAGGGGCCCATCGCCGCGGAAGCTGAACCCCCGAGCCGGGTCATCGACCTGCGTCGAGGCGAACCCCAGATCCGCCAGGACCAGATCCGCCCGGATTCCCCGTTCCGCCAGCATTTGCGGCGCCTGGGCAAAGGACCCCTGCCACGCGATGACCTCCGGCGCGTCATCCATCCCGCTGACGTGGGCCTTGGCCCTTTCGAGGTTCCCAGGATCCAGATCCACCAGCACGACCCTGCCCCTGGCGCCCAGTTTCGAACCGATCGCGGCGCTGTGCCCCCCCAGCCCTGCGGTGCAATCGACCAGCGTCTGCCCAGGCTTGGGGTCGAGCGCAGAGATCGTCTCGGCGAGCAGGACAGGGGCATGGCCGGACTGCGGCTCAGGATGTGAGGATGCGTTCGTCACAGGGCGGATGCTATCCCCAGCGCCGGTACACTGCCGGGACATGCTCAATCAACGAATCATCACGCCGATCATCGCCGCGTCCTGCCTCCTCTTCGCCGCAGGCTGCTCCCCCCTCACCCTGACGATGGACCTCCGCCCCTCGGACCGGGGCTTCCAGATGAGCGAGGTCCAGCGCGATCGAGGCGCCTCGCGCGGCGCGCCGACCGTCGCGCTCATTGGTGTCACCGGGATGATCGCCGATGTCCGCACGCCTGGGGTGCTTGGCACGACACCGAGCATCGTCGATTCCGTCGCCGCCCAGCTGCGCGCCGTCGAGCACGACCCGAAGGTCAAGGCGGTCGTCCTGCGCATCAATTCGCCAGGCGGAACGGTCACCGGCTCCGACATCCTGCATCGCGAGATCCGCAGATTCACCGAGGAGTCTGGCAAGCCGGTCGTCGCCTCGATGGGCGAGGTCTGCGCCTCAGGCGGCTACTACATCGCCCTCGCCTGCGACGAGATGTACGCAGAACCAACCACCATCACCGCCTCGATCGGCGTCATCATCCAGACGTTCAACGTCCACGATGGATTGTCGCGTCTCGGCATCCACGCCAGAGCCCTGACCAGTGGCCCCAACAAAGCGATGGGCAACCCCATGGACCCGCCCAACGAGGCGCAGACGGCGCTCCTGCAGGCCATCGTCGATCGCTTCTACGCGCGCTTCCGCGGCGTCGTCGTCGATCGCAGGGGCAGCAAGATCCAGCAGGGCCAGCTCGACACCGTGACCGACGGTCGCGTCGTGATCGGTGAGCACGCGAAGGAACTGGGCCTGATCGATCACACCGGCGGGGTCGAAGCCGCCTACGAGGGCGCGAAGCGCCTCGCCGGTCTGGAGAAGGCCCGGCTCGTCGCGGTCCACCACGCCGGCGCTTCGCCGCGATCCCCCTGGGGCGCCCTCGCCAGCGCCGACCCCAACGCGACGAACGCCGACCGCGAGATCAACCTCTTCCAGGTCCAGCTCGGCGCGATGGACGGACACCCAGGCGCCGGCTTCTACTACCTCTGGATCCCGCCGGAATTGCCGTAAAAGGCCGGAATGCAGCGGATGCGGTACAATCCTCCGGCATGCGCATCACACTCAACGGCAACCCAACCGAGGTCCCCGATGGCGTCACCGCCGAGCAGCTCGTCGAGCAGCAGGGCCTGACCTCCACCATCTGCGCTGTTGAGATCAACAAGGCCCTCTGCCCCAAGGGCGAGCGCGCCGAGCGCATCATCCAACCGGAAGACACCATCGAGATCGTCACACTCGTCGGCGGGGGCTGATCCCCCACCGGCGCTGATTGCACCCACCATGACCACCGCATCCCCCACCGCCGCTGAGCCCAACCTCGAACCGCTGACGATCGGCTCGCGCCGCTTCGACAGCCACCTCATCCTCGGCACCGGCAAGTACCCAGACAACGAAACGATGACCCGCGCCCTCGACGCCTCCGGCTGCGAGGTCGTCACCGTCGCCGTCCGCCGCGACCGCCTGGTCAACGACAAGGGCGAGAGCCTGCTCGACGCGATCGACACCGATCGGTACACGATCCTGCCCAACACCGCAGGCTGCTTCAGCGCCGAAGATGCGGTCCGCGTCGCGCGCCTCGGCCGCGACATCCTCGAGCAGCTGGGCAACCCAGGCGCCAACTGGGTCAAACTCGAAGTGCTGGGCGACAAGAAGACACTGCTCCCCGATCCTGCAGGGACGCTCGAAGCCTGCCGTGAGCTCGTCTCCGATGGGTTCGAGGTCCTCTGCTACTCCAGCGATGACCCGATCGCCGCGCTCCGCCTGCAGGAAGCCGGCGCGACGAGCGTCATGCCCGCTGGCTCACCCATCGGCTCCGGCCGGGGGATCTGCAACCCCTCGAACATTTCCCTCTGCCTGGAGCTGCTCAAGGGGACCGACGCGCGCTATCCGGTCATCGTGGACGCCGGCGTCGGCCAGTCGAGCGATGTCTCGATCGCGATGGAGCTCGGCGCCGATGGCGTCCTGATGAACACCGGCGTCGCCCACGCGAGCGAGCCGGTCCTCATGGCCCACGCGATGCGGCACGCCTGCATCGCTGGCCGCCAGTCGTACCTCGCAGGCCGCATCCCGATGCGCCGCTACGCCACCGCGAGCAGCCCCTGGGAGGGCAACGTCGCCTACATCCCGGGGGAATAAACCGTGTACGCACCGACCGAACCCGCCGTCATCGGCGACCTCGCCAAGGCCGCCAAGGCCTCCGGCGATCCCAACGACATGCACAAGCTCTGGCAGGCGGTGATGCTCCTCGACGAGTGGCACTTCATGTCCACGCCCGTCAACGAGGACGACAAGGACCTCGGCAACCCCCAGCCGCTCATCGGGACGCTCCCTGAGATGCCGGAGCAGCGCCTGCTCTTCGCCTTCAGCGATTCCAAGCGCGCCTTCGACGCGATGGTCGCCCTCGGCGATTACGACAAGGACCAGCCGGTCCCCACGATCGGCATGAAGCGCGACGCCGCGGCCAAGTTCGCCTACGACCTCCAGAAGCACGGCGTCTGGGGCATCCTGTTCAATCAGAACCAGGGCGAGCAGGGCTTCTACGCGCCGCTGGTCAACATGGCGCCCATGTTCGAGTACCACATGGGCTACGTCATCCCCGGCATCGAGGAAGACCGCCCGGCGCCCGACTTCGATTCGATCGCCAAGGCGTACAAGACGGCGCACACCGAGCACGCGCTGTACGCCTACCTCCGCTGCCTCTTCCACCTGAAGACATGGTTCTTCGTCTCCGACCAGACGAACCCCGACGCGCCGATGCTCTGGACGTTCAACGGCGAGCTTGCGATCGTCGGCTTCACCAACCCCAACCGCGCCGCCCACGCCGCGGAGAAGATGGGGATCCTGGACGAAGAGGGCTGCGCGAACATCATCGAGATGTCGCCGCCGGAGACGAAAGAGATCTTCGACACCGCCCGCCAGCACGGCATCCACCGCATCGTCTTCAACGCGTCATCGGAGCCGATGCCGTTCGAGACGGAGGCGCTGCAGTCGGTGATCGAGACGTTGTAATCCCCGACGACCAGAACCTGGTGTTACCCCGGCCGGATCCCGCGGTAGAGCTGCTGCACCCGATCCGCCTGC
>CAYGNN010000071.1:8922-12013 GCA_964351165.1 uncultured Phycisphaeraceae bacterium | reverse complement strand
AGTCACCCTCGATCGCGAACTCGTCGTAGGGGCCCTTCTCGTCCTCGGTTTCTTCCTCGGCCCCTTGCTCCGTTTCGTTCTCTGCCACGTCCTCAGCCGCTTCGGTGGTGTCCGCATCGGCGTCCGGCGCTTCGATGACCGCGTCGAGGTCCTCGTCGCTCGGCGCTTCGGTGATCACCTCGGCCGGCTCTTCGATAGGCTCCGCAACCGACTCTGAGTCCGGCGCTTCGATGTTGTCTTCGTTGATCTCTTCAACCGCGTCCGCAGGCTCAGGGATCGGCGCTGGCGCAGGCTCGGTCGCCGGATCCGGCTCGGCTGCTTCGACCGCGTCCTCGACGAGCTGATCGACCGCTTCGTCGATCTGTTCCATCGCCGCCTCGACCTGCTCGACCGAATCCGCAGGCTCCGGGATCGGGGGATCGGTCGGCGCCGCGGCCGGTTCCTGTTCAGCAGCTTCAGGTTCAACAGCTTCGGTCTCGGTTGCTTCCGATGCAGCTGGGGAGACCGCCTCGGCGGTCATCTCTTCCGGCGACAGAAAAGCGTCGTCTCCGAAGTCGTCGTCCTGGTCGATCCTGCCCTCCGCCTCCATGCCATCGACCACGCTGTCGATGCTCGGCAACTCCTCGTTGGCGGGCTCCGATGACACAGGCTCAGCTTCAGCAGGGGGTGGGGCGGGCGCCGGCGCTGCGACATCGGAAGATTCCGCGCTCTCGGCAGCCTGCGCGTGCGCAGCGACCTCCTCCGGGGTCTCCATCACCGCGTCGCTGATCTCCTCATCAGCGGGCGCAGTGATATCCCGGGTCGTGTTCTCAATAGACTCGACAAGCTGCTGGACCTGCTCGTCGAGGTCGAGATCCCGAACTGAATCGGTGGAGCCCTCGGGCATCGCCTCCCCTACATGGGCGCCGGCAAACCACCGGCGCAGACGGAGAAAGCATCGACTCGACAGGCCGGGAACTGAACCTGACCCGGCAGTTGTACCGGTATTCCGGTTGCAAAACCAGCCGCTTTCCCGGACCTTGGCCCCCGATGCCCAAGCACGTCCTCTGGATCGGTGATGCGCAAGAGCGCGGTCAGGACCTCGTTTTTACCGGCGATGAGGCCAGGCACGCCCAGCGCGTGAAGCGCGTCAAGGCCGGCGAGGTGGTCCTGGCGCTCGATGGGACCGGCGTTCAGGTCACCGGCGAAGTGGTCGGAGTCGGCCGGGAACTCGTCGTCCGCATTCTCGAATCGAAGCAGGCATCGCCCCCAAGCCCTGCGGTCGAGGTCTGGGCCCCGATGCCCAAGGGGTCCGCGTCCGGCGATCTCGTGGACATGCTCTCGCAGGTGGGCGCTGCCTCGTGGATCCCGATGGCAACGAAGCGGAGCGTCTCGCCACTGTCCGAAGCGAAGCGCCCCAGGCTGGAGCGCGTCGCGGTTGAGGCGTGCAAGCAGTCGCGCCGAGCGTGGGTGCTGGAGGTCGGCCGCGAGACCCCCATGCGCGATGCGCTGTGCAAAAATGACACACCCCTGCTCATCGCGGATCAGGGCGGAGCGCCGGTCCGGTCGGCGCTCGAAGGGATCGCAGCGCCGGGGCGTGTCCGCCTGCTCGTCGGCCCTGAGGGCGGTTTTACCGACGAAGAACGGTCCGGAGCGATCGACGCTGGCGCTGTCGCGTGCTCGTTCGGGCCGCACGTCCTGCGGATCGAGGTCGCCGCGGCGGTGGGGTGTGCGTCTGTGCTCGACACCTACCGGTAAGATCAGGCGCGTCCGCCAGCTGTACCACACGCCAACCATCGGAGCCCGATCCCATGCGCCACCTGCTGCCCGCCGTTCTGGGTCTTTCGACTGTCTGCCTCGCGACCGCGTGCTTTGCGCCCTCGGCGCAGGCGATCGATGAGGCGCACTACGCCAAGGCCGAAGCGATGGTCGATCGCGCGATCGGTTACCTGCGGTCGCAGCAGGACAGCCGAACCGGCGGCTGGGCGGTGAACCCCAGCGGCCCGCAGTTCCCAGCGATCACAGGGCTCGCGGTCACCGGGATGATGATGTCGCCGCAGATCAGCGGGAACGACCCGAGCGTGGATCGTGGGCTGCACTTCATCCTCGGGTACCGGCAGGACGATGGGGGCATCTACGATCGCGTGCTGGCGAGTTACAACACGTCGATCTGCCTCTCGGCGCTCGCCATGGCGCAGCGCACCGACGCGACCGACGCGATGGTCGAGAGCATCGCGTTCCTCCGGACGCTGCAGTGGTGCGAGGCGTCCGCGGATCATCCCGAAACGCAGGTGGTCAACCGCGATCACCCCTTTTATGGCGGCATCGGGTACGGCAGCCACAGCAGGCCTGACATGTCGAACCTGAACTTCATGCTCCAGGGCATGCACGACGCTGGCATCCCAGGCAACGACCCGGCCTTCGAGCGCGCCGTCGTCTTCCTGCAGCGCACACAGATGCACGACGACATCAACGACCAGGCGTACGCCGACGGCTCCTCGCAAGGCGGCTTCATCTACGCGACCGGTCCTGAGCAGGACCAGGCAGGCGAGGGCGAGAGCAAGGGCGGGACGATCTGGGAGTCCACCGACAATGGCGAGAACGTCAGCCGCCTCCGCTGCTATGGCTCGATGACCTACGCCGGATTCAAGAGCTACCTCTACGCCGATCTGGATCGCGACGACGAGCGCGTGCGCCTCGCGTACGACTGGATCCGATCCAACTACACGCTCGACGAGAACCCAGGCGTCGGGCAGGAGGGCCGGTACTACTACTACATGCTCTTCGGCCGCGCGTTGAACACGTGGGGCCTCCCGACGATCGAGGTCATCAGCGAGAGCGGATCAACAGAGACGCGCGACTGGGCGAACGACCTGATCGATGCGCTCGCGGAACTGCAGAACGAGGACGGCTCGTTCAAGTCGGTCAACGACCGCTGGATGGAGAACAACCCGGTGCTGATCACGTCCTACGCGCTGATCGGTCTGCAGAACGCGCTGGGGCGGGAGTAAGCGGGGACACAGTCAGAAGATCAGCAGGCACGCGATCACCCACGCTGCTGCGATGACCATCAGCACCGCGGTGTAGCCGACGATGTCGCGAGCCTTGACGC
>CAYGNN010000071.1:0-8822 GCA_964351165.1 uncultured Phycisphaeraceae bacterium | reverse complement strand
GCTGCGATGACCATCAGCACCGCGGTGTAGCCGACGATGTCGCGAGCCTTGACGCCTGTGATCGCGAGCAAGGGCAGCGCCCAGAATGGCTGGAGCATGTTGGTGAGCTGGTCGCCGTACGCGACCGCCATGATCATCTTCGATGGGCTGACGCCAGCGTCGAGGGCGGACTGCATCGCGATGGGTCCCTGCACGCCCCATTGGCCGCCGCCGGAGGGGATGAAGAAGTTGATCACGCCTGCGGAGATGAACGTGTAGATGGGCAGCGTTGTGGCGCTGCTGGCGCTGGCGATCCCTGTCGCGAGCATCTCGGTGAGCCCCGATGCGTTCATCATCCCCATGATCCCTGCGTAGAGCGGGAACTGGATGATGATCCCGGCGCACCCTGTCGCTGCGTCGCTGACGGCGCGCGCGTAGCGTGCAGGGGTGCCGTGCAGGGCGAGTCCCAGCATGAGCATCGTCAGGTTGACGGTGTTGGGGGAGAGGCGGGTGATCCCAGAGGCGCCCTCGCTCGGGAAGTAATACCGGATGGCCCAGAGCGCGATCATCGCGATGAGCACGATGCTCAGGATCGGTGTGTCTTCGAGCAGCCTGGGCAGCGCGCCTTTGCGGTTTGTTGGTTCGGTTTCCGCTTCTGGCGGCGCGGCATTGAACGCGGAGAAGGATTCGAGCGCGCCCCCCTTGGGGTGCAGCAGCGCCATCACGACGCACACGATCGCGACGAGCCCCCCGGTGGTGACGAGGTTGAGCGGGCTGAAGAGCGTCTGCGTGAGGGGGATCGCGCCGATCTCCGCGCCGAGCGTGGGCCCCAGGATGTCGAGCACGTCGGAATCGGTGGTCATCTTCAGCGGCGCTGTGCCGGAGAAGCCGCCGTGCCAGACGAGGAAGCCCGCATACCCAGCGGCCGCGATGAGCGGGTAGTGCGCCTTGATGCCGCGTTGATCGAGCGATCGGCCGACCTCGCGCGCGATGAGCGCGCCGGCGATGAGCCCCAGCCCCCAGTTGAGGGCGCCCAGCGCCGCAGCGACGAAGGCGACGAGGGCGCAGGCCTGCGCGCCGGTGCTTGGGAGCTTGGCGAGGGCGCCGATTGCGCGCGCCATGGGGGGGCTGGAAGCGAGGGCGTGCCCTGTCACGAGGATCAGGCACATCTGCATGGAGAACTTCAGGAACGCCCAGACCCCTGCGTCCGCGGCCCAGAGGTCGATGACGCCACCGACAGTCATCGATGAGCCGTCAGGGGCCTCGCCGAGCGTCAGCGCGAGGACGAATGTGAGCGCCGTGAGCAGGATCGCGAGCACGAAGGGGTCCGGCGCGGTGGCGCGGAAGGCACGAGCGATGCGGTCACCGATTCGGGAGAGCATCCCGAGAGGGTACCGAGACGGCTGGGGTGGAGCCCCACCGGGCGCCGCCTACGATGCGACCATGATGTTCGGATCACACCTGTCGATCGCCGGGGCGCTGGCCAACGCGCTCAACGAAGCCGAGAGCCTGGGCTTCGATTCCGTGCAGATCTTCACCAAGAACCAGCGGCAGTGGGCCTTCAAACCCCTCGAGGATGGGCCCAAGAACGAGTGGCTTGAGGGCCTCGACCGCCTCGGCTGGCGTGATCGCACCGTCGCCCACGACTCGTACCTGATCAACCTCGCCTCCCCCAAGGACGAGCTCTGGGAGAAGTCGATCAATCTGATGCGGGAGGAACTCTCCAGGTGCGATCAGCTCTCGGTGCCCTACCTCGTCTCGCACCCCGGGGCCCACACCGGCTCCGGGGAGGACGCAGGCCTGGACCGCATCGCCCTCGCCTACAAGAAACTCTTCCAGGAGCGACCAGATTTCGAGGTCACGCTCTGCCTGGAGATCACCGCAGGTGGTGGCTCCACGCTGGGACGGTGCTTCGAGGAACTCGCCGACCTCCGGCAGCGGATCATCGATCAGGCCGGGACGGAGTTTGCCGGGCGAGTCGGCTTTTGTGTGGACACATGTCACGCGTTGGCAGCGGGTTACGACATTACTACCGAGAAGAAAACCGAGAAGGTGCTGGCGGAATTCGACCAGATCTGCGGCTTCGAGAACCTCAAGGTGCTGCACCTGAACGACTCCAAGGGGGCCCTGGGTTCCCATGTCGATCGCCACGAGCACATCGGGATGGGCGAGGTCGGCGCTGGGGCATTCAAGGCGATCGTGAACTGCCCCGATCTGGCCGGCGTACCGATGATCCTGGAAACCCCCAAGGGCGAGAACGACAAAGGAACGCCCTGGGACACGGTGAATCTCCGGAAGTTGAAACGGATGATTCGGGACGAATCGGTGGGGAAGAAGCGAGTCTCCGCGTCCATTGGCCGATAAGAGCGGTTCCCCGGCCGGCCACGCATGGCCGATCGCCGGTGCAGTTGATTCAGGAGACCCCGTCCGCCCATGTTCGTCGCCCGGAACCGCAGCCACAACGCGATCACGCCGCGCACTCGCGCGATCACAGGCGCCATCTCCGGATTGGCCCTGACGATGGGTGTCGCGTGCCTGACCGGCTGCGAGGCGCCGACCGAGACCGGGCCCCCCAAGCTCACCGCCAGGCAGATCGAGGTCCGCGGCGAGGAGCGGGCTGACGCCGCGGAGCAGCTCCGCGAGGAGGGCCGCCTCGACGATGCGCTGACCTACTTCGCGCTGGCGATCGAGGACAACCCCACGCTGACCACCGCCTACATCGGGATGGGGCAGATCTACCAGGAGCGCGGCAATCACTTCGAGGCGGAGCGCCGCTTCCGCGTCGCGGTCGAGCAGCAGCCGCGGAGCTTCGATGCGCAGTACGGCCACGGCCTGGCGCTGCAGATGCTCAACCGGCTCACCGACGCGATCGGCGCGTACCTCCGAGCGCTCTCGATCGCGCCCAACGATTTCGACGCGAACCTCAACCTCGCCACCGCCTACCTGCAGCTCAACGAGCCGAGGCAGGCGCTGCCCTACGCCAGGCGCGCTGTTGAACTCAATGGCGATATCGGCAACGCCCGCGTGAACCTCGGCTCGGTGTACGCGGCGCTGGAATGGCACAACGAAGCGGTCCGTCAGTACCAGAGCGCCGCGGAACTGATGGAGCTGACGCCCCCCTTGCTGCTGAACCTCGCGACGAGCCTGGGCAAGAGCGAGCGCTACATCGAGATGGCCAACACGCTCGAGCGGCTGGTCGAGCTGGAATCCACCGCCGCGGCGTGGGAGCGGCTGGGCTTTGCGCGATTCCGCCTGCGCCGCTACGAGTCGGCGCTGGAGGCGTTCAACCAGTCTGCAGAGATCGATCCGGAGCATTACCCGGCGCAGAACGGCATCGGCGTCTGCCTGCTCAACAAGTACCTGCTGAGCCAGCGGACGGATATGACCTCCCGCCGGGGCGCGGTCGCCGCCTTCCGCCGGAGCCTCAGGGTGAACCGCAACCAGCCGAAGATCGTGGACCTGCTGAGCCGGTACGACTGAATCGCTGTTCCGGGACCTGCGTGGCCCTGTGGCGCGCAGATTCCTACGCTCAGGGCATGCCTGACCCCTCACTGCTGGAAGCCTTCCCGACGCCCACCGACACGCCATTCGTGATCGAGCATGTCGCGGAGGAGTTCACGTCTGTCTGCCCGGTCACCGGCCACCCTGACTTTGGCGAGGTGCGCATCCGGTTCACGCCCCGCGCTGGGGGCAGCGGCGGCGTCTGCGTCGAGCTCAAATCGCTCAAGCTCTACCTGCAGTCGTTCCGCAACGAGGGCGCGTACTACGAGGCGGTCACGAACCTCATCCGCGATGACCTCGCGAAGCTGATGGACCCCATCTGGATGCGCGTGACCACCGACTGGAAGGGGCGGGGCGGCATCCGCTCGACGGTCACCGCCGACCACGGGAACCCGCCGTGCTGCTGAGCGTACCGATGGGCATGCAACCGACCGTCTCGCGATCGCTGCTGGTGCTCGTCGTCGCATCCCTGCTCTGCCTGCCGGGCTGCTCGCGGAAGGGGACCGCCGACGTGCGCCCGCGCTACGACGCGGAGCGTGTGACGACGTACGAGCTCGCGCTGAAGACGCAGGTGAACCACGCGGTGATGATCACCGGCGAGAAGGGCTCCCTCGACGAGATGCTGCTGCGGTTCCGCGTGGAGTTGCTCGGATCCAGCGAAGCAGGGGGCGCGAACGTCGCGATGCACGTTGACCGGTTCCTCTACCGCAACTTCGGCCAGTCCTCGCAGCGCGTTGATTTCGATGACGAGCGCGACGACGAGCAGAACACGCCGCCCTCGATGACCCCGCTCTTCCGGCACGTCAGCACGATGACAGTCACGCTCTCGATGTCTCCCGATGGCCGGGCGTCGTACACCGCAGGCCTGGAAGAGCTGGAGTCGAAGGTTGCAGACCGGTCAGACCGCGAAGCGCTGGGGACCGTCTTCGATCGCGCGTGGTGGGAGGACCAGGCGGAGGCGATCTTCAGGATCGACGCAGGCCCATCGCAGATCAGCGTCGGCCAGACCTGGCCCAGGGATTACGCGTATGTCGAGCCGGGGTACATGACCGTCAGCGGTCTGCTCGAATGCGAAGTGGTCATGGTGACCGAAGACCGGGTCGAGGTGGAGGAGTCCGGCGGCTTCACAGTGGACTTCGCCGACGACGTCTTCGCCTCGCTGGAAGAGGCGGCGATCGATCAGCAGGACATCGCCGGCCGGGTGGTCTGGGACCGCCGGAGGGGACGGCTCTTCGAGGAGCGCCGCGACGTGGTGCTGCAACTCAGCCAGACCTGGCAGGGTATGGTTGTTGCGAAGCGGCACGCGATTTCCCGCTCGCTCCGCAGGGTGTCCGGGAACCAGTAGCCGAGCAAGGTCAGGGGGGCGTCCCTGGCGCATCGCCGCAGCAAGGCGCGATCTGCCCGCTGCGGATGGCGGCTATGATCGCGGACCCAGCGCAGAGCCTGCGCACCGGATGGTGGTCCGGTATTCCAGTTGAATATGCCGACGGCTTCCGCCGATGGAACCGTCATCCCCGCAATACAGCGCCAGGCGTCGCGCCTGGCAGATCAGAGCAATGGAGTGAGCAGACCGATGCTGAAGACGACCCTCGTGAACATGCTGCTGACACTGATGATCGCCGTCGGCATCTTCACCGCCGCCCCTGCGATGGCGCAGGACCAGGGCGAAACGCACCAGTGGGAATTCACCACCGAAGGCAAGGTCGTCGTCGTGGGCAACGCGTTCTCCGACTACGACGACTTCGTCCGCATCCTCGCCTCGCACGACCTGCTCGATCACAACAACAACTGGATCGCCGAGGACGCGCACCTCGTGCAGACCGGCAACATCTACCCCCGCAGCAGCGACTGGAAGAAGCTGAACAACATCCAGTTCGAGCACGAGCGCATCGCCAGGCTCCTGTTGAAGCTCGACCAGCAGGCGAGGAAGCAGGGCGGCCGGGTGCACTCGCTCCAGGGCATGATCGACGTGGCGTTCCTCCGCTGGCGCATCGACACCGTGCCGCAGAACGTGCAGACCCTCTGGGCGACCGATGACTCGGAAGAAAAGCAGCAGGCGCTCGCCGAGCGGTGGGACGACGACCTGAAGGTCAAGAACGCGCACTACGGCGAGTCCACCCAGAAGCGACTCAAGCGCGATCACGACAACTACATGACCGCCTTCTACAAGCCGGGCAGCGTCGAGGTCCTCGAGCGTTGCGGCAGGTACGACGCGGCGACCGATTCGTACATCCTCGACAGCGAGTTCGCCAAGTGGATGCGCAACCGCAACGTGGCGGTCAAGATCAACAACGTCCTCTACTCCCACAGCGGGATCAGCGAGGTGCTCGCAGGGATCAAGCCCCGCAAGGCTGGTGAACCCGCCGTGGCGATGTCCATCGGCGAGATCAACGACCTGCTCCGCGAGCGGAACAACGACCCCACGCTCTTCCTCCCCTCCGACACCGATCTCGAGGGCCCCATCTGGTGGTCGGGGCTCGCCAACGATATGAACGCCGGCGATATCCGGGCCTACATGAAAGAGATCAAGGAGCGGTACGGCGTCACCGGCATGGTCATCGGCAAAACGAAGAAGGAGCACGCGACGCACATCGGTGACGTGATCTTCGCGGCCAGCGGTCTCGGCTCGCGGAACTTCCGCACCAAGCTCAACTCGATCGTCGTCGAGGGTGATCACTGGACGATCATCGAGGAGCGCCGCAAGATCGAAGAGGGCGACTTCTCGCCGCTGATCCGGCAGGGCGGCCCTGAGAACCCCAGGAAGCCAGGCGACGGCTCCTAATCCCTCGGCGTTCCTTCCGAGGATCGCACCAACAACGCATCGACCGCCTGCTGCACTCGATCGAACCCGATCCGTTCGATGGCGTTGCGCGCCGGGTCGTCGTTGGCGACTTCGTGCGCAGGCAGCGTGGGGTCCGCGACGAGGATCCGCTCCGCTTCGTGCGGGATCGTCGTCCACCGGCAATCGGTCGGGCCGAAGAGCGAAACGACCGGGACGCCGAATGCCGCGGCGATATGCCTCGGGCCGGTGTCGTTGGTGACCATGATCGATGCGCGTCGGACGATCGCCTTGAGCGATGCGAGCGTCACGCCAAGATCCGCGGTTGAGACCGCAGCGCCTTCCCCAGCGCTGCGCGCGATCTGCTCGGTCAGCTCCGCTTCCGCCGGCGATCCGCTCACGATGCATCGCAGCTGGTGCGCACCGAAGAGGTGATCGGCGAGCTGCGCGAATCGCTCCGCCGGCCAGCGCTTGGCCGGGTTGTTCCCGCCAGGGTTCAGCACAGCGAAGGGCTCGCCAGCGCCGATGCCGGCGCGTTGCAGGCTCGCCGCCGAGGCTTCCTCTTCCGGAACGGTCGTCGCCAGCTCCATGGGCGGCATCGACGCCACGCTCGCGTCCATCGAATCATCACCGATGACGTGCGCCGCGATCCGCTGGTAGTACGTGCACGCAGGGACAGGCGCCCACTCGCCGGCGCGCGATTCGTCCGCGTCGTAGGGCGGCGTGTCGCCTCGCTTGGGGGGGACGAGCCCCGCTGTCAGCAGGAACGATCGCCCATCGCGCTCGTACCCAACGCGGCGAGGGATCCCTGCGATGCGCGTGGTGAGCGCCGAGGAGAACGAGTTGGTCAGCAGCAGCGCCGTGTCGTACCGGAGGGGGCGCACCTTGGCCGCGGCGCGCTTGGGGCCCATGACCCCGGCGCGCGCCTCGATGTGGATGTCATCGAAGAAGCTGGTCCCCGCGAGGATCGCATCGACACCAGGGCGCACGAGCGCGCCGATGAAAGCGCCAGGCAGGTGGTTGCGCAGCAAGCGCAACGCCGGCGTCGCCATGACCGCGTCGCCCACCCAGGTCGGCATCACGACCAGCAGCCGGCCGGGGCGCGGGATGTCCTCGCGCTGCCTCGGCATCAGGCGGTCGCTCCGGATTCACGCAGGATGATGTCGGTTGCTTGCTGGAGGTTCTCGGTGACGAAGTCGGCGTCGTCCGCCCTGGCCTCCTCCGGCGTGTAGAGGTCGAGCCTGGGGACGAGGATCGTCCTGGTCCCTGCGGCCCTGCCAGCGGTGCAATCGCGGGCGGAATCGCCCACCATCCACGATTGTGAAAGATCGATGTCGAAATCTTCCGCTGCCGCGAGGAGCATCCCAGGCGCCGGCTTCCGCGTGGGGTGCTCCCTGGTGTATTCCGGCACGTTCCCCTTGGGATGGAAGGGGCAGTAGTAGAAGCCCCGGATGACCCCATCGAGGTGGCGGTTGACCTCCGCGTTGACAGCGTCCACCTCGGTGGTCGAGTACTTGCCCCTGGCGACGCCGCCCTGGTTCGAGATGACGATGATCGTAAACGACGCTTCGATCAGGGCTTGGACAGAATCCGCCACGGTGGGAAGCAGCCGGACGAGGGCCGGGTCGCCCAGATCGCCATCGGTGGTGGCGTCCCGGCAGTGGATGAGGGTGTCGTCGCGATCGAAGAAAACAGCGTTGTGCATGGGCTGAGGATAGGTCTTGGCGAGGCGTCATGGGGCCAGCTCGAACGCGGCGAGAGTCGCGGCGGCGGATCGCCGATTGGATGGGTGCGGCGGGGTGTCATTTCTCGCCTGAAAAGCGCCTCTGGAGGCTTGCTCGGCGCTTGCGAGCGGTCCTAGGCTTGCTGCCCCGGCGGCCGAATCGGCGTGCCGGGGTGTTTGTTTTCGATGAAAACGGGCGCTGCTTTGGCGGCGTTCGCCTTGTCGCTGGGCGGCTTGGGGGCTACATTCCCCGGCCCGTTCGGTCGGTTTGACCGGCGACCGGGGTGTTGGTTTGCCGCCGTAGCTCAGTGGTAGAGCACACCCTTGGTAAGGGTGAGGTCATGGGTTCAAGTCCCATCGGCGGCTTCGATCTGTTCCCGCGTCAGTGGTGGGGCGTCCTGGACGCCGGCGGGACGGAGATAATTGATTGTTGTACGCGGCGTCGAGTTGGCGTCGTGACGCTCCGTTCTGGAGCGATAAACTTCGGATGTCGTTGTGTTTGCCATCGGGCGCGCAGCGGCTGTGGAACACTTTGCAGTGTGAGGGTGAGCCTGTGGCGATCCCTTGCATGCGTAGCATTTTCTGAGAGGTAGTGGCGTTATGGCCAAGGAAGTTTTCGAGCGCACAAAGCCGCACGTCAATGTTGGCACGATTGGCCACATCGACCACGGCAAAAGCACGCTGACCGCCGCGATGTCGGCTCGTTCGGCCGCCCGTTTCGGTGGCGAGATCAAGTCGTACGCGGACATCACCAAGGGCGGCACGGTCCGTGACTCGTCGAAGACGGTCACGATCCACTCGTCGCATACCGAGTACGAGACCGAGAACCGGCACTACGCC
>CAYGNN010000070.1:0-12053 GCA_964351165.1 uncultured Phycisphaeraceae bacterium | reverse complement strand
GCGATGTCGCCGCTCGCGTTGAGGCTGGGCCTGAAGAACCCGCCGTAGCGGAAGCCGGGGAGCCCAGGGATCGCGTCGCTCTCGCGCGCGACGATCTCGAGCCCTTCGCCCGTCGTGATCCAGAGGCCGTTGTCGTTGTCGAAGTTGATGTCCACGCCGCGGAGCTTGCGGCCGGCGTCTCGGGCAGTCCCGCTGAAGGCCATCACGCCGGCGTCGTTGATGACCGGTGTGTTGATGAACTGGAATTCGCCACCGCCGATGCCTGGGGTCGCGTCGCCCTCGCGCGCGATCAGTTCGACACCGCCGCCAACCAACTTGCGCCACAGCGCGCCAGAGTTGTCATCGGTGACATCGCCGGTCCCCTCGCGGAGTTCTGCATAAAAGGCAAGGTTCCCGCTGGGGCTGAGGATGCCATCGCCTGGGCGGTTGAACTGCGCGCCGCCCAGGTTGGGGGCGTCGGTCCCTTCGCGCGCGACGAGTTCCAGACCATTGCCTGAGTCGGTCCACAGGCCCCAGTCGTTGTCGAAGGTCACGCCGCCGCCGGTCGCCAGACGGAGGCGGATCGACACCGCGCCCGAAGCGCTCAGGTAAGGCGAGCCGATCTGCTGGAGCGTTGTGCCGGCGATGCCAGGGGCCGTATCGCCCTCCTGGATGAATTTCTCGATGACACCGTTCACCGTCCGGAAGGCGCCGGCGCCCTGATCGCTGGGGACGCCGTTGATCGTTGACCAGAAGGCCAGCTCGCCGTTGGCATCGACGGACGCCGTGCCGAGCAGGTTCCCGTACACACCGCCGGTCCCTGGGGCTTCATCGCCTTGCAAGGCAATCGTTTGATAGCCGGCGAGTGCGCCGGAAGCGCACAGCAGAGACGAAACCACAGCGGGAACAATGCGTCGCATCGGTGAGTTCATCAGTCAGGGCTCCTCCGCGGCTCGATCCCCATCCCGGCGATCCCCTGTGCCAGGCGAAGGCCGTCCGAACCGCTGGACGCAGTATAAATGAAGGCCCTTCGATTCCAAACTTAATTTTTGCCCCAATCCAAGACACGACACCGCGACACGCAAGGAGACCCCCAATGCCCAGCGCCAACCATCAACGCAACACCCTGCTCTGGATCGGCTTGCTCGCGATCGCAGTCACCGCCTTCTGGCGCCCGCAGGGCCAGGCGCAAGCCCAGCAGGGCTTCGTCGGCTCGTGGGAGTACGCGATCATCACCTTCCGCGCCCAAGACGCGGTGGTCTTCACCAACAACGGCTCTTTCTTTATGGAGGGGCCTGAGGTCCGCAACCCCGAGCGCGTCAGCGGTGAATCCACGCTCCGGCTCATCCGGCCGGTGGAGGTCGAGCACCTCACCACGCTGGGCAAGCAGGGCTGGGAGGTCGTCCGCCCCTGGGGCGCCAACGGCAGCTCGCTGCTGATCCGCCGGGGGATCTGAACGGCGCTCGGCTCAGCCCTCGCCTGGGGGCAGCACCGCTTCCGCCTCGATCTCCACGACGGCGTCGGAAACGATCAGGCGGCTGACCTCGATCAGCGTCGCGGCGGGGCGCGCCTTCTGGAAGAACTCGCCGTGCGCCTCGCCGACCTTCTTCCAGTCGTCGATGTTCGTCAGGTACATGCGCGTGCGCACGACGTCGTCCATCGAGGCGCCCAGCTCTTCCAGCGCGGCGGCGATCTTCTTGAAGCAGTGCTTCGCCTGCGTGTAGGCGTCGCCGTGCCCGACCACGCGGCCGGACTCATCGGAGGCGGTGGTCCCGGAGACACGGATGTGCCGGTCGATGCGGATCGCGCGGGAGTAGGCGATGGTGCCTTCCCAGACGGTTCCGGAGGTGACGATCTGGCGGTCGGACATGGTTGGCTCCTTCGTCAGGGCGACGGGGCATTGTACCGAAGCGGGGCGCGGACACCCAAAAAGAAACAGGACCCTGCGAAAGACAGGGCCCTGCTCGGTTCTTGACTTGTCGCTCAGGATCAGCGGGCGAAGTGGGCGAAGGCCTTGTTCGCCTCGGCCATGCGGAGCGTCTGCTCGCGGACGCTCATCGCCTTGCCCTCGCCGCGGGCGGCGTTGTAGATCTCGTCGGCGAGGCGGCGGGCCATCGGGCGGCCCTTCTCGGCGCGGGCCGCATTGATGATCCAGCGGAAGGCCAGCGACTGCTGACGCTTGCGCGGGACCTGCATCGGGACCTGGTAGTTGGCGCCGCCGATCCGCTTCGAGCGGACCTCGACCTGCGGCTTGACGTTCTCGATCGCCATCTGGAAGACCGCCAGCGCGTTCTCCGGGGCGTTCTCGTTGTCTTCCTTCTTCAGGCGGCTCTCGATCTCGTCCATCGCGTCGTACATCACGCGCGTCGCGCGGGTCTTCTTCCCGTCGAGCATGACGCAGTTGATGAACTTCGCGAGCACCAGGTCGTTGAACCTGGGATCGGGACGGAGCTGCTCTTCTGATTTCGTGATACGCCCTGCCATGGTGATGCTCCTTTGTGGCTCATCGGCGGCCGCTCGGTCGCGGCCGCTGTGTGTTCACCCCGGGGCCTGGGCTGGCGTGCCGGGATTACTTGCCGAATCCCAGCGCCGACGTTGGCGCTGGGAATGATTGAATTGTCTGGCTGACGCGCCGGCTTACTTGCCGCGCTTGACGCCGTACTTCGAGCGGCCCTGCTTGCGGCCATCGACGCCGAGGCAGTCGAGCGAGCCGCGGACGACGTGGTAACGCACACCGGGAAGGTCAGGCACGCGGCCGCCGCGAACGAGGACGATCGAGTGCTCCTGCAGGTTGTGGCCCTCACCACCGATGTAGGCCGTGACTTCCTTGCCGTTGGAGAGGCGCACACGGGCGACCTTCCGGAGCGCGGAGTTCGGCTTCTTGGGGGTGACGGTCTTCACCTGGAGGCAGACGCCGCGCTTCTGCGGGCATCGTTCGATATCGCGCACCTTCGACTTGGCGATGGGGGTGCGGCGAGGATTGCGGACGAGCTGGTTGATCGTGGGCACGGAGGCGCCTCTCAATGATGCGTCAATCTGAACAGGGACAAGGTCGGCCCCACCGGCCGACGGACACCCTTCCGGGTCTCCGGAATAGGGCCGGGTAGTGTAGCCCTGCTCTTGGGCGGTTCAAGGGGCCAGGGGGCGAGCCGGGGCCGATCCTCGATGGCCGGATCAGCCAGGCAGGCAGGGCCGCTCAGCCTGCGGAGACGTACCTGCCTGAGAGGCCCTCGGAGGCCAGAACCTCCGCCAGGGGCAGGACTTCGCTCCGGAGGACGCCATCGAGATTCGGCTCGATCAGCGTCCTGAACTGCTGCTGCTGCTCGGCGATCGAGAGGGTGGCGTCGATCACGTTCAGGCCGCACTCCGGGACGATCCGCTCGTACTCGTTGAAGATCCGGTCCTGGAAGATCTTGAAGCTCTCGTAGGGGTCCTCGCTCAGGCGGAGGTCCATCCCAGCTTCGTAGAACTTCAGCTCCGGTCGGCCGGCGAGGATCCGGCTCAGCGCCTCAGCGAGCGGCACGCGGAAGTAGACCGCGGCGGTCGGGATTGGGGCCATCTTATAGAGGGTGCGGACGTAATCGCGGTCGATCCCCCTGGCGGCGTCCCTCGCGAAGGCGGTGTAGATGTACCGGTCCGCGAGGACGATCGCACCGGCGCGCAGGGGAGGCAGGATCGACCGCTCCAGCCGCTCGGCGAAGTCGGCCGCGTGGATCAGCGAGAACGTCATGGGGCTGAGCAGCTTGTTCGCCTTGCCGAAGCTCGTCGTCCGCTTGACGACCGGCGAGGAGTTCCACTCGGTGAAGTACACGCAGTACCCCTGCCCCTTCAGCCACTTGTGCAGCAGGTCGAGCTGCGTGGACTTGCCGGAGCCGTCGATGCCTTCGACGACGATCAGCTTGCCGGGGAATTTGGAACGCTCGTCTTGCAGTTCTTGCGGCATCGGTTACTTCGTCCCCTGGTTCTGGCTGTTGCTGCGGGCGCCGGCGCTCGGCTTGTGGATGGGCGCCGGGTCGATGTTCAGCTGCCCGGTGTGCTCCCACTCGCTGATCTTCACGTCGAAGAACCGCTCGTAGAGGTCCGCCTTGTTCTCGCCGCCCCAGAGGTTCACGCTGGGGTCGTCCTCGCAATCGATGAAGAAGATCACACGATCAGCGATCAGCTTGACGCGGACGCCGGTGACGCTCTGCGTGTGCGTGCGGTCGAGGCCATCGGCGACGCGGAGGATCCCGGCGAGCGCCCGGACGATCTCGCGGTCCTTCCCGCTCAGCCTCGCGTAGGGCTGGTGCGACATCTTGGGGCACGACCGGCGGTGGTACCTGCAGACGTTGGCGACGATCTCCAGCTCCCGGTGCGTGAAGCCTTCCAGCTCGCTATGGACGACGAGGTGGTAGCTGTGCTTGTGGTGCTGCTTGTAGTTGACGAGGTAGCCGATGTCGTGCAGCAGGGCCGCTGCTTCGAGCAGCTCGCGCGTCTCGTCGGTCGCCCAGCCGATGCTCGCGCAGGGGTCCTGCGCCCTGGTCTGATCAAAGATCTCGAGCGCGAGCCTCGCGACATGCTCGCAATGGTTCGATTCGAACCTGCACGACCGCGCCAGGCGGTGCGCCGCTTCGCGCTTGCCCATCGGCGCGACCCTGCCATCGGATGCCGGGGACTCAGGCAGCATCCGGCGGATCATCCCATCCCGGATGCCTCGGTCGTGCACGCGCAGCCGCTTCACGCGGAGGCGCTTCATCGTGCGGTCGATGATCGTGAGCCCTGCGTCGATGATGTCGGCGCGGTCGGCGCGGAGCCCCGGGATGCGCGTCCGCTGCTGGCTGGGCGTCGAGCGGATCCATTCCAGCCGGCTCCGCAGCTCGCTGCGGTGCAGCTCGAAGCCCCTGACCGAGGGTGGCGCGGCGCCCTGCGTCGCGTCCAGGTCGCGCCGGAGGCAGATGTTGGCGAGGGTCGTGAACGTCCCGCCGCAACCGATGACGACATCGATGGGCGCCGGCGGCTTGCGCAGCGCCTTCTTGAGCGACTTGTCGAGGAACGCGACCATCTCGTCGTAGCGGCGCTTCGCAGGATCAGGATCTGCGAGCTTGAAGCGGTCCGTCAGCACGACAGCGCCGACCGGGAGCGAGACGATGTCCTCGATCACCCCCTTGACGCTCACGACGATCTCGGTGCTCCCACCGCCCACGTCGATGATCGCGGCGTTGATCGCGCGCAACTCGAACGCGTGCTGCACGCTCTCATACGCGAGCCTGGCCTCTTCCTGGCCGCTGATGACGCCCAGCTTGAGGTACGCGACGTCGTGTACGAGATCGACGAAGGCGCCGCCGTTGCGTGCCTCACGAACAGCGGACGTCGCGATCGGCTGCAACTCTTCCACCTTGTGACCCTCTGCGATCTCGCGGAGCCTGGCGATCGCCTGCGCCGAACGCTCCATCGCGTCGTCGGTCAGGGCGCCGCTCTCGTGCAGACCCTGCCCCAAGCGTGTGGAGACCTTCTCATCGTCGATGATGCGGTAGCCGCCGCCATCGCCGGATTCCGCGACGATCAGGCGGATGGAGTTCGTCCCGACGTCGATCACACCGACGCGCCGGGGATCACCCGGGTGGGCGCTGGCGTCAACTTGGATCTTCGGTTCGGTCACGCTCGCCGATCTGATGGATTCACCATTCGATGGTGTCGTCGGTGACAGGGAATGGTCGGGCCTGGCGTCGATCATGCCTCGCCCCCATCCGCTGGGCTGCAGGCCATCGAGGCGCCGCAACGCTCGGCGACCGTCGCAACAAAGCGGCGGCCCTCGCGCTCGCTCCACCATACCAGAATCGCCTCGCGCTTCCGAGCGGATTCCTCATCGAGATCAGCCGCCAGCCGGCGCAAGCTCTCCAGGATCGCTTCCGACTTCGGCGCTGAGCGCGCGAGCCGACCGATCCACGCGCTGAGCTCCTCGATGTCGTTGAGCGCGCCCAACTGGTCCTGCGTCTCCGCGAGGCGCTGGTAGGAATCCAGCAGCTCGTCCCGGTCGCCGGCGCAGGCGATGAAGATCTCCAGTGTGTATTTCAATTTCTTCAGCGCGATGCGGAGTTCATGGGGGTCTTCGAGTGTCTGCTGCGCCGCGAGTTCGCTCAGCGTTTTCTCGAATCCGGCGAACGCGCCGTGCGCCAGGTCAGCGACTGTGCCGGTCGCGTTGGCGATGCTCACTTCTCTGATGAGCGCATCGAGCCGCTTGTTGACCCGCCGAGCCCGTTTGGAGACGAACTGATCGAAGGCCGCCTGCGCTTCCGACCGCTGCCGCAGCGCCCGCTCGATGCCGAACTCGATCGCGGCCCGCTCGCTCTTGCGATCTGTCGAAGCGAGCCGGCGCTGGAGCGCCCCGGCGAAGACATCGCAGGCGCGCACATCGCCTGCGACCCGGCGCAATCTCCGGAGCTGCTTCCTCGCGGCCTTGGGCGCCTCGCTGCCTGTGATCGGGGCGAAGGCGCCGACCGCCTCGGCGCTGCGTCTCGTCGCGACGCGCAGCTTGCGCAACAGGTCAGGCTGCTCCTCCCCTTGCTCGATCGCCAGCGCCAGCGCTTCGGTCACCACGGCGAACCGGTTGGTCAGCACGCGCAACGCGGCCTCCGTCGCCGGCGCGTCGGGATCGAGCTCCAGCATCCACCGGCTCTGCGGGCGGCGTGCCGTCATCCGCTGGAACTCCCCATCTCGTTGACCACGCGCAGGACGCCATCGCGGAGGTTGTCGAAGACCGGCTTGATCGGCCGGTTCGCGTTGATGACGGAGAAGTTGTAATGGTCGCCCAGGTCATCGAAGACGTGCAGCAGCCGCTGCTGGTAGCGCACGAAGGAGCGGTACAGGTCTGTCTCCTCCTGGAAATCGAGCCCTGATTCCCAGTAGTCGAACCCGCCGTGCGCCAGGACGCGCGGGACGAGGTGCTCGACATCGACCCGGAGGTAGAAGATCGCGTGCGGCGTCGGCGCGAAGCGGTACACGGAGCTGATCCAGTCCCGCCTGGCGCCTCGGACGATGGCGCGCGCCATCGTCGAGTACACGTACCGGTCGGTCAGCACGACGAACCCTGCGCGGAGCGCCGGGAGGATGTCGCGTTCGAGGCGGTCGGCGAAGTCCGTCGCGTAGTACAGGTCGGCGGTCAGGCGCCCCAGCGTGTTGACGTCTTTCGCATCGCGGAGTCCGCGCCCTGCGAGGTGGCTCTCGGTCAGCCCCGACTGCACGACCGCGTACCCCTTGCTCTCCAGCCATTCCTGCAGCAGACCGATGTGCGTCGAACGGCCGACACCATCGGTGCCCTCGAGCGTGATCAACCGCCCGGGGTACTTCGAGATATCAACCGGCGCATCGCCGAGCGCGAGCAGCGCCTGCCCCGATGAGTTCGAGCGGTACCCTTCCTCCGCCATCACCGGCATCGTGTCGCTGACCGCTTCCATCGGGAGTCCTTCCTGCTTCAGGTACGCCATGTGATCAGCAGCGCGGAGCCGGACCGGCTCGCGGAGCAACGATCCAACCTTGGACGGATCAGAATGTGCGGGAGTCCGCAGCATGCGCGGGATCATATTGGTTGCAATCGACAACACTGCAAGGAAAAAGACAAGTGTTTTATTACATACCAAATGTAGTGGTCAGTGCGACCACCACCTGTTGTGTGTCACGCGCCGGATGAGAGCAAACGGCTCGTCAACGCGTACCCGATCCACACCAGCGCGAGCCCACCGATGACGCTGACCGCGACATTGGCGAAGGCCTTGCCCATCTGCCCGGCGTCGCCCTCAGCAAACGTTTCGTACGCGAAGGTCGAGAACGTCGTGAAGGCGCCAAGGAAACCGATGACGAGCAGCAGGCGCCATTCCTCCTTGAACCGCGCATCGTGCCCTGCGAAGAGGGGCATCAGCAGCCCGATGCAGAGACAGCCGAGCAGGTTCACAGCGAGCGTCCCGCTGGGGAAGTTGGGCCAGGCCCTGTTGGCCCAGGCGGCAAGCAGGAACCGGGCCACCGCCCCGAGCCCTCCCCCTGCTGCGATGAGTGCGATTTTGGTGAGCATCGAAGTCCCAGCCTACCACCAGCGATGATTTCAGGACACAAAGGGCAACGACAAGCACTCCTGATTGATCCGAATAGAATCGGATCATGGCGATATACGAACTCCGGCCGGATCAGATCAGGACCATCGAGCGCGCCACCTTTGCCGAGCTCGGTCTGCGCGAGCGCGATGACCTCCAGCGGCTCCTCCGCGACCGCATCGAGATCGTGGCTCCGGACTGCCTCGTGATCTCAGAAGAGTTTGGGCGGTGGGACGAATCCAAGCGCCGGATCGACCTGCTGGCGATCGATCGGGACGCCAATCTCGTCATCATCGAACTGAAACGGACAGACACCGGTGGGCATATGGAATTGCAGTCCATCCGGTACGCCGCGATGGTCTCGACGATGACGGCAGAGCAGGCCATCGACGCATTCCGTTCGTACCTGCGGTCGATCGACCAGGACCCATCCACCGCTGAGCAGCAGATCATCGATCACCTTGGCTGGGACGAGATCGACGAGGAGCAGTTCGGTTCGGATGTCCGGGTCGTCCTGGTCTCGGCGGAATTCTCCAGAGAGCTGACCACGGCGGTGATGTGGCTGAACGAGCGTGCCCTCGATATCCGCTGCGTCAGGCTCCGCCCGCACCGCGATGGCGACCGCGCACTGATCGACGTGCAGCAGGTAATCCCGCTCCCAGAGGCAGCGGAGTACCAGATCCGGGTGCGCGAGAAGCACGTGAAGGAACGGACGAGCAAGCAGGCTTCAGGGCGCGACTACACCAGATACGACATCACGATCGGCGCCATGGTCTACGAGAACCTGCCCAAGAGGCGGGCCATGCTGGCGATCACGAGGGCTATCTGCGCGACCGGCGGCGCACCGGACCGGATCCAGGAACTGATCGACTGGCGCGGGAAGCAGCTCTTTGTTGTGCAGGACGGCGAGCTGGATTCCGAGCAGATGGTCGAAGCTCTGGAAGCCGCCAGACAAGCCGGAACCATGACCCGCGACCCCCGGCGGTACTTCTGCTGGGATGACGACGACCTGATTTACCTGGGCGACAGGACGTTCGCATTCTCGAACCAATGGGGCAAACGAACCGAAGAGGCGATCAGGATCCTGCTCGACGCGTTCCCGGAAGCGGGGATCCAGTACGCGCGTTCAGAATGAATCAAAGGCTGCACTGAAACTCATGAACTCCGACAAAGGCAAGATCTTCCTCGCAATGGCCGTGCTGATCGCGGTGGTGGTGTACGTCGCCTGGCCGCAGCCAGCGCCGACGCCTGGGCAACCTTCGCCTGTTGATGCGCCGACGCCGCCGACCGAAGCATTGGACGAGATCCGCATCGGCTCGTGGAATATCGAGTGGCTGGGGCAGGCGAACAGCCGGTCGATGCCGGCGCGGGGGATCGCCCAGAGCGCCGAGGACCTCGCCGACTACATCGAGGCGTCCGGCGTGCAGGTGCTGGCGCTGCAGGAGATCGCAACGAACAGTTTCCTGATCGTTGAC
The DNA here is from genome assembly GCA_964351165.1 of uncultured Phycisphaeraceae bacterium. Lineage (GTDB taxonomy): Bacteria > Planctomycetota > Phycisphaerae > Phycisphaerales > UBA1924 > JACKHE01. The sequence goes on along the minus strand of CAYGNN010000070.1, from coordinate 2,536 downwards.
AAGATCGAGGGTCCCTCGGAGCACACCAGCGAGAACAGCACATTGCAGGAAGCAAGCCTGTTGCTCTACGAACGCACCGGCGATCACTGGAGGCACTCGCTCTTCCGCACCGATTCCAGCCAGGACACCGGCGTCATGTGGAACACCGACGCCGTCACGCTGCTGAGCCCGATCGAGGGGCACGTCATCCCGATCGACCACGCGCGCAGCGATCAGGGCAAGGTCGTCTGGGCGCGCCCACCCCGCGCCATGCACTTCTCCGCAGGCGAGGGACTGACCGACTTCGTCATCATCCCCATCCACATGAAGAGCAACTACGGCGGCAATTTCTCCGCCCACCGCGCCGAGGAAGCCCGCGAACTCGCCGCGGCGTTGCCGGCGGTCGAGCGCGAGTTCGGCGACCGCGACGTTGTCGTCATCGGCGACACCAACAGCAGCGCCCACGACGACCACGCGATCACAGTCTTCGAACTCGCAGGGCTGACCGATCTCAACGACGACGACCAGATCACCTACTGGCGCGGCTCCGCCCTCGACCGCATCCTCGTCCCGATGTCGCAGCCTGAATTCGCGAACCCACGATTCGAGGTCTTCTTTGACGACTACGCCCGCGCTCGCGGCATCGATCTGGAAGAATTCAAGGTCCGCTGGTCGGACCACCTGATGGTCGTCTTCACACTCGACGTGATGGATGACGACGACTGAGCGGCCTTGACACGTGCCGTAGACTCTTCCCTGCGGCCCGATTTCCCTGAACGGTGCATCGCGCTGCCGGAGGCCTCGGTCATGAAGACGCTCCTGTCCCTCGCTTTGATTATCCGGAATGTCGCAGCTGCCTGGCTCCTGCTCGCCGCTTCCGCGCAGACCGTGCTCGCGGAGAAACCGCCATCGCCCCACCCCGGCAGGCCTGCGCCGGAAGCGATCTTCGAGGACCTGCTGCAGGCGCCGCCCGGCTCGCCGCTGGACGTCGCCGAGCTCCGCGGCAAGGTCGTCGTGCTGGAGTTCTGGGCGACGTGGTGCGCGCCGTGCATCGAATCGATCCCCCACCTGAACGAGCTTGCGAACCAGTTCCGGGATGATGTCGTCTTCATCGCGGTGACCGATGAGGACCGCGCGGACGTCGAGCCGAAACTCGCGGAACTCAACATGCACTCGTGGATCGCGTTCGACACCGACCGATCGGTCTTCGAGAATTACGATGTCAGCATGTGGCCCTACACCGTGGTGATCGACGCCAATGGTCTGGTGGCCATGCGGGATGGGCCCTTCGGACTCGATCCGGAGTTGCTCGATCGCGTCATCCGGGGTGAGCGCGCAAGCCCTGGCGGGTCGCCCCCCAGGCAAACCGCAGGCAAGTTCGACTGGGAATCAGGCGTGGACCTGAACGCGGCGCGAGCGGCGCTGTCGCTGTCCGCGACGAACGAGCCCTACTGGTTCCTTTCCGAGGGCGGGAGGGTGACCGGGCTGCACACGCCAACCCCATCACTGGCGATGTGGTCGTGGGATGCGGCGTACAGCCGCCTCGCGTTTGAAGGATTCGATGACCCGTGGGAGACGTTCTACGACGCTGTCATCGTTGTCCCGGACGGCGATGAATCAGACGCCAAGGGCGCGATGCGCTCGCTCCTGCGCGAATCCCTGGGGCTGGACATCGAATGGGAAGAGATCGAGACCGATGTGCTGGTGCTCTCGCTGATCCAGGGCGCCGACCACCGGCTCATCGAGGAGCCTGCCGAACTGAATGAACAGACCGATGTCGATACCTCCACCACCCACCTCGGCCCAGGCCCCAAAAACTATTTCTGGAATCACCGGCACGCCAAGGGGCAGAGGATCGAGCAACTGAGGGAGTACCTCGAGCAGTACACACGACGTGTGGTCATCGACGAGACCGGCCTCGAAGGTTTCTACTCGTGGTCGCTCGAGCTGCCGCTCTCCGATCAGCACAGCCCGACCGCTCGCGTGGAACAGGCCCTCGGGCTGCGGCTGGCCCCTGCACGCCGTACCGCCAGGATGCTCGTCATCAAGCCCCGCGCGTTGGACTGAGCAGCAAACCCAGCGGTGCGCACCGAAAAGGCCGGTCGCGCACGCGATGGGAGATCTCTGAACCTTTGCTCCACCGCACACGGACCGGCCTGGGGGCCCGGCTCGGATGAAGGAGGAGAGGGGCATCGCGAGGCGGGCTTACCAGGGAGAGCGGCATCCAACCACGCAGCGGGCGCGCCAATTCAAAAAAACACCGCCGGATTGCTCCGGCGGCGCTTGCGGCTTGCTCAGGTTCAGAAAGCCCTGCTCAGCACTCCATTTTGGACATGCGCTCGGCGATCTCTTCCGGGGAGAGGTCTTCCTGGTGCGTGCACAGCTCCCACTCGTGGCCCCACTGATCGCGGACCATTCCGTAGCGGTCGCCCCAGGGGGCGTCCATCATCGCCATGACCTCGGTCGCGCCGGCCTTCGTCGCGCTGGCGAAGACCGCGTCGGCGTCCTCGACGTACATCGCGATCTTCACCGGCGAGCACTTGCCGTCAGGGCCGAA
>CAYGNN010000069.1:0-12167 GCA_964351165.1 uncultured Phycisphaeraceae bacterium | reverse complement strand
GCTCAGGCGACCGCCTCGCCCCGCTCCTTGGCAAGATCCTGCAGCCGGCGCTTCGCCTCGCCCACGAGGTGGAAGCTGCCGGTCACACAGATCAGATCGCCAGGGCCAACCGCCCGCTCAGCGAGCTCCAGCGCCTCGGAAAACGAATCCGCGACCTGGCACATCTTGTTGGGGCTCACCTCCGCGAAGAGCGACCGCAGCTCGTCCGCGTCCATCGCCCGAGGCGACTTCCGCGCCCTCGTGAAGATGATCTTGTCCGCCCCAAGCGAGATCGTCTTGAGCAGCGACTCGACGTCCTTGTCCTCGCCGCAGCCGAAGATCAGCACCATCGAGTCGTAAGGGATGTGCGCCCCGATCGAGCGGATCAGCGCCTTGAGCGAGTCCGCGTTGTGGGCGCCATCAAGCAGGATCCGGGGGCGCTCCCAGGCCAGCTCCATCCGGCCCGGGATGCGGAGCCCCGCGAGCCCGTTGATGACTTTCATTTCCGGCGTGTCGAAGCCCTGCGAGCGCAGGATGTCCAGCGCCGCCAGCGCCAGGCCGCAGTTGAGCGCCTGGTGCTCGCCCATCAGCGGCACGGTCAGGTGCTCGAACTCGCTCCGCTCCGTCGAGAGACAGATGCACGTGTGCGTGCCGACCTTGGGGGTCGCCTCGAACCTGCTCGAGAACTCGATGTCCTCGCCCAGCACCGAGATCGGGCAACCGACCCGCTCCGCCTCCGCCTTGAGCGTCGCCATCACGCCTTCCGTCTGGGGGCTCGTGACGACCGGGACGCCAGGCTTGAAGGCCCCAGCCTTCTCCAGCGCGATTTTCTCTTCGGTGTCGCCCAGCAGTTGCGTGTGGTCGAGGCTGATCGACGCCACCGCCACCACGCTCGGCTCGATGCACGTCGTCGCGTCGAGCCGACCGCCCAGGCCGCACTCGATCACCGCGACATCCAGCGCCTCATCCGCGTAGTGGGTCAACGCCAGCGCCGTGATCATCTCGAAGAACGTCGGGACGCCGTGCTCTTTCTCGATGGACTCTGCAGCTTTCGCGACCGTCGCCATGAGCCTGGTGAACTCGGTGGTGGAGATCGGCTCGCCGTTGATGACGATCCGCTCGCGGACATCCTGCAGGTGGGGGCTCGTGAAGAGCCCGACCGTGTAGCCGCACGAACGCAGCGCCGTCGAGAGCAGGTGGCACGTCGAGCCTTTGCCGTTGGTCCCGACCACGTGCACCGTGGGGACCTTCGCCTGCGGATCGCCGAGGTTCGCCAGCAGCGCGCGCATCCGCTCGAGCTTGAACCCATCCCGGCTCAGACGCCGCACGCGGGCCCGCTCGAAGTCGACGCGGTCGTACAGGTGTTTCAGCGCAGACTGGTAGCTGGCGAATTTTTTGGGGGCCTTCGCGCGGGCTTTGCCGCCCTTGGCGCTGGTCGTCCCGGTTTTCTTCGCCTTGCTGCCCGAGCCGCCCTCGCTGGCGGTTTTTCGGGTGGTTTTCTTCTTTGAAACGGCACGCCCGCCGGTCTTCGACCGCCGAGACGCCGCCGCGGGTTGCTTCGGCATCGAGTCTTCCTGTCTCGCCCCATCCGGGCCCGATCACGCAGGTATAAGCGCCAAGCCTCTCCAAGAGACTGTCCGATAATGGCTACTCATACGTGAAATGCGGGTTGCATCATCGCAAAATCCCGCTCCTCGGTGAGGCGAGGACATCCTAGGCGACACCCCTCCCGATGCCCATGAAATTCCGCCTATTCGATCGAAACTCGATGAAAAACCTTGGGCGAAAACCACTGCAATAAGGGGTTGCGCGCAGCGCCCGGTCAGTCCACGGAATCGATGAGCGCGCGCATCTGCGCGACCGCCTCGCGCAGACCGGTGTACACCGATCGGCTCACGATCGAGTGCCCGATGTGCAGCTCTGAAAGACCGGCCAATCGCGCTACAGGCTTGACGTTGTGGTAGTTCAGGCCGTGCCCGGCGTTGAATCGCATCCCATGACCGCAGATGCGCTGGCCGCCTTCCACAAGAAGCGACAGCGCTTGTGTCAGCGCAGGGTTCAGGAAGTCACCACCTGCTGAATAAAACGCCTCGGCGTAGGGACCGGTGTGCAGCTCGCAGGCGTGGAATCCCGCCGCCCTCGCTGCGTCGATCTGCCTGGGGTCAGGGTCGATGAAGGCCGAGACGGCCCCCACACGGCCCTCCAGGGCCTTCACGATGCCGGTGATGCGATCGAGCTGCCCAGCGACATCGAGGCCCCCCTCGGTTGTCACTTCCTCCCTGCCCTCCGGGACGATCGCCACCGCGTGGGGCCGCAGCTCCCGCGCGATCGCCACCATCTCGTCTGTCGCCGCCATCTCCAGGTTCAGCCTGACGTTGCAGGCGACCCTGAGGCGGTCCACGTCGCGGTCGCCGATGTGCCGGCGGTCCTCGCGGAGGTGCACTGTGATGCAGTCCGCCCCCCCCAATTCAGCCTCGTGGGCCGCCCTGACAGGGTCAGGCTCGTGCCCTCTGCGGGCCTGCCGGAGCGTGGCGACGTGATCGATATTGACTCCCAGAATCGGCATGGGCGAAGCGTAGGCCCGGATTCTGAGCCGGAATCCACGTTGCGATCAATCTTATTGAAGATTGTTGAATTTATGTTTGACATATCGCAATGATATTGAGTATTGTTCAATTGAACATTCGATATGTGAATACTCAAACCGCATGACCACCAACCAACCCAACCCGGCAGACCGCTCCCCGATCTGCAAGCTCTCCAGCCAGGATCAGGACCTGATCACCCAGCTGACGCTGCATTCAGGGTCGCTCAAGGCCCTCGCCAAGTCGTTTGGGGTCAGCTACCCGACGATCCGCCGCAGGCTGGATGAGGTCATCGAGCGGCTGCAGGTCATCGTCGAGGGCCGTGAGCCGGAACCGATGAGCGAGCTGCTCGCGGAGCTCGTCCGCAGGGGTGAGATCACCCCCTCCGCTGCTCGCGACGTCCGGGACCTGCACCGGACCACCAAGAACCAATCAGCATCCAGCAACACAGGAGACCCGGCATGATCGACTGGTCCAATCCCAATCAAGTTGGCGGCGTGCTCGGGGCGACACTCGGGCTCATCGGCGCCCTGGGCGGCATCTGGGGCGCCTGCCTCGGCACGTTCGCGCCACGAGGCATGTTCAAGGGGCCGATCTTCGCCACCGGCTACCTCTTCACCGCGTTCGGCGTCGGCTGTGTCATTGCCGGGATCGTGTGCTACTTCAACGACGCGATCCTGGGGCTCTGGCTCCCGCTCCTGCTCGTGGGGCTGAACTTCGCGGCGCTCTTCCCGATCCTGATCTTCCTCGTCGCGAAGAAGCGGTACGCCGAGTACGAAGAACGCATCATGAGCGCGGAATCACTCCGCCGCGAGTGAGCCTTCCCCGGCCACCGCGACATGCTCCGGCGCTTCCCCATTGCAGACGCGCCAGACGTCGCGCACGACCCAGCTCATCGCGCGCTTCGCATCCGCTGTCGCCGATGCGATATGCGGCGTCAGCTTGGCGTTGGGCAGCCCCAGCATCGGGTGATCCGACCCCACAGGCTCCGGCTCGTGCACATCGCACACGGCGCGCGCACCTGGGTGTTCCTGCAGGAACGACGCCAACGCCGCGTGATCCACGACGAAGCCTCGGCTCGCGTTGATGAAGCACATCGCAGGCTTGCATTGCGCGAAGGCCGCGGCATCCAGCAGGCCCCGGTTACTCGTGCGCCCATCGACGTGGACGGTCAGAATATCCGAGGATCGCAGCAGTTCTTCGAACCCAACCTGCGCTGCGCCGCCGCCGATCGTTCGCAGATCGCAGCACAGAACGCGCATCCCCAGCGCCGCCCCCACCGCGCCGACCTTGGAGCCGATGCGCCCGAACCCCAGCACGCCGAGCGTTGATCCGTGGAGCTGCGCCGGCGCGACAGCGTCCTTCCGCGCGCGCTCCCACTCGGCGCTGGTCATCGCGCCGCGCACCGCAGGCCTTGGGCGGAGGGCCTCGTAGATCTCCGCGAAGACGTACTCCACCACCGCGTCCGTATTCGCATCGGGGGTGTGCACGACAGGGATGCCGCGCTGGGCGCAGGCGGCCAGGTCGATGTGATCGACCCCCACACCGGCCCTGCCGACGACCCGCAGGTTGGGAGCCGAATCGAGGAGCGCGCGGTCAACGCGCGTGCTGGTGCGCACGATCAGGGCGTCGGCGTCCTTGATGGACTCCAGCCCTGCGCAGTCGCAGTGTTGGAGCAGCCAGTCGAGAGCAACAGGATCGATCGGCTCGGCGATCGCGACGAGCGGCCTGCCGCGTCGCATCGGGGCATTCACGCCGGCGGGTCCCCGGCGTCGGAATCATCGTCGTCGCCACTGAATTCAGCAGGCTCGAGGATCGCGGACATGGAGCCCTCGCAGGAGGAGATCATCCGGTCGCGGCCGAAGGAGTGGATCTGATCCACCTTCAGCTCGGCGTGCTCCTTGTGCGTTGTCAGCAGGATCGCGCGTCCCTGCGAGTCCACCTTCTGGGCGATTTTGAACGCCCGCTCGACAGGGTGCGCAAAGAGCTTGCGCGAGAGGTTGATGACGTAGTCGTAACTGTGGTCATCGTCGTCGAGCAGGACCACGTTCCAGAGCCAGGGGCGTTCGGTCTGCTCCTGCTCTTCTGTGGCGGTCACCGTGACGGTCGTTGTGTCCTGGGAAGTGGTCGTCATGGGCCCATTCTAAGCGCCGAGATCGCTCGGTTCGACGCTCACGGCGGATTTCTTCGTCCGATATTGGCGATTGACAGCCGATTCTGTCGAGGTATGTTCGTGGATCGGCGCTTGGTCGAGTGGCCCCCGGAGTTGTTTTAGGAGGCTTCGTCGTTCGACCTGGATCGGAACGCCGGTCGTGGACTCTTATCTCACCGGGGAGATGCGTCATGAACAAGGGCGACCTGATTGAAATGGTTGCTGGCAAACTGGGCGAATCGAAGGCCCAATCCAGCAGACTCATCGACACCGTGCTGAGCTGCATCTCGGACGGCGTCAACACCGACGGCAAGGTCACGATCTCCGGCTTCGGCTCCTTCGAAAAGAAGCACCGCGCCGCGAGGATCGGGGTGAACCCTGTCACCAAAGAGCGGATTCACATCGAGCCGTCGGTCACCGTGGGCTTCCGCCCCAGCCCCCTGCTCAAGGACGTCGTTGGCGAGAACGCCGGCGCTGTCACAGCGGAAGGCTGATCGCGCAGGCTCCGATTCGTTTACAACCCACCGATCATCCGGTCATCCGGGGCATCGCTGCAACGAGCCCCGACCGCCTGATCATCCCTGCGTGAGCGCCGACTCCGCCAGACCGATCGCGCGCGCCAGCGCCGCGGCCTTGTTCACGGTTTCCTTGAACTCCAACGCCGGCTGCGAATCGAAGACGATCCCCCCTGCTGCCTGAATGTGGTAGGTCCATTCCCCGGTGCTCTGGTCGCGCATCGCGGTCGGGACGACGACCGTCCGCAGGGCGAGGGCGATGTCCATCTGGCCATCGAGCCCCACGTAGCCCAATCCGCCGCCGTAAGGTCCGCGCCGGACCGGCTCCAGCTCATCGATGATCTGCATCGCCCGGACCTTGGGGGCGCCGGAGACAGTGCCGACCGGCAGCGCCGCGCGGAGGGCGTCCCAGGCGTCAGCGCCGGTGCGGAGCTCACCGGTGACGGTCGAACTGATGTGCATGACGTGGCTGTAGCGCTCGATCTCCATCGTGCGCACGAGCTCGACGCTCCCCAGATCGGCGACCTTCCCCACGTCGTTCCTGCCGAGATCGACGAGCATCACGTGCTCGGCTCGTTCCTTCTCGTCAGCGAGCAGCTCGCGCTCGAGCGCGAGGTCTTCCTCCGTCGTCTCTCCTCTTCTTCTGGTCCCGGCGAGGGGGCGGTTCGTCACGACCAGCGCGCCGTCCGCCTGCCTTCGGCAGCGGCAGAGGATCTCAGGGCTCGACGCGATCAGGATGCAGCCCTGCGCCTGCAGGTACACCATGTAGGGCGAGGGGTTCACCGCGCGGAGCGCGCGGTACACATCGAAGGGGTCGGCCACCGACTTCTTCTCGAAGCGCTGCCCCACGACGACCTGGAAGATATCGCCGGCGCGGATGTACTCCTTGGCGCGCTCAACCATCTCGGCGTGCTGCGTCTCGGTGATGTTCGACGCCATCGGTGTGCGGTCCATCCTCGGATCGCTCCGCGCGACGCGCCCGGCTGGCAGCGGCTTGCTGTGCGTTTCCAGCTGGCTCACGAGCGATTCGAGGTCCGCCAGCGCCGCATCGTGCAGGGCGCCTGGGTCATCGCCATCGCGCACCTCGATCAGGCGCACGACGTGGACGAGCTTGTCCACGTGATCGAAGACGACGACGCGGTCGTAATAACCAAAGTGCAATTCAGGGAGGTCGCGGTCGTCCGCTGGCGCCCTGTCGAAGCCCAGCTTGCCAGGCTCTGCGTAGCGGACGGTGTCGTACGCGGCAAAGCCGAACCAGCCGCCGAGCACGCACTCCGGGAGGCCTGCGTCATCCGGCCGGCAGAACTCGTGCTCCGCGAACAGCGCCTTGATCGCCGCGAGCGGGTCAGGCTCGGTGGTGGTCGTTGACGAGCCTTCGCGGTGGTCGGTGATGGTCAGCTGGTCCTGCCTCGCCATCGCCTCGACGACCGGGTGGGCGCCGAGCATGGAGTGGCGGCCCTGCCGCTCGCCCCCGACGACTGATTCGAGCAGGAAGGAGGGCGCGGTGCGCTCATCCCTGGAGACGAGCCTGCGGTACGCGAGCACCGGCGTGAGCTGATCGCTGAGCAGCCGCACGGCGACCGGGACGACGAGCGCCTTGCCTGGGTGGCTGGCCTGCAGTCGCTGGATCAGCGCGGCGAATTCGTTGCGGTCGGTCGAGGGCACGGCGTGAGTGTATCGGTCAGTTCTCGTGGGGTCTGGAGCCCCAGGGCCGGCCCCCAGTGGGATCAGGGGTGATAGGCTTTGGGCAGATGCGAAGGATCCGCCGAACATCCCCATCGATGCGCCTGGAGATGACGCCGCTCATCGACGTCGTCTTCCTGCTGCTGACGTTCTTCCTCTTCGCCATGCTGGTGATGGTGCGGGTGGACGTGCTTGGCGTGCGGCTGCCGACGATCGCTGCAGGGGCCCCTGCGGAGGAGCGGGCGATCATCGCGGTGACGCTCAGCGCCGAGGGGCAGGCGTCGATCGAGGGCGAGGCGATGACGCCTGACGAGGTCGTCCGCGCGGTGCTCGATGCGCGGGAGGCGAACCCTGAGACGATCGTCTTCGTCGCGGCGGACGAGGCGTGCGAGGCAGGCGCGCTGCTTGGCGTGCTGGACCGCTTCGCGCAGGCTGGGGTCGCGGATGTGAGCCTCGTCGGCGCACCTGGGGACTCTGCGCCATCACCGGAATAAACGGCGCATGAAAAAACCCGGCGCCCAGGCGCCGGGTTGTATTCATTGCAATCGATCGATCAGCAGGGCGAGCCTGCGATTGCTCAGCCCTCGTTGGCGGCAGCCATGTACTTGTCGAGCGAGGCCTTCAGCTCCTTCGCGGCTGCGGCGTCGGCGTTGGCGATCGCGCGCTGCTGCGTCTTGATGGCCTTCTTGATCTCGCCCTGCTGGTAGTACACCGCGGCGAGGGTGTCGAGGATCATCGGGTCCTTGTCGCCGGTGAGGCTGTTGGCCTTCTTGGCGGCCTTGTAGGCGAGGTCGAGGTCACGGTGCTTGATCGCGTCGCTGTCAACGATCGTCCAGGCGAGGGCGTTCAGCGCCATCGGCTGATCGCTCCAGGCGCCCTTGACCATCTTCTTCGCGTAGTCGTACGCGCCGTGCTCGTCGTTGAGCTTGGTGATCATCATGTCGAAGGCCTGCACGGCGTACGCGCCGTACTGCTCAGGGTCGATCTCCGCGAGCTCCTGCAGCGAGGTGACGACGGTCTTCCAGTCGCCGGCCTGGTACGCCTCGTTGGCCTTGGCCATCAGCGGCGCGGCCTTCTCCGCGAGCATCGCCTTGCGTTTGTTGGCCTTGGCGGCGCCCTCGATGTCGTAGGTGCCTGCGATGATCTGGGCGAGTGCCTCGTCCATGCCGTCCATCGGGTGGCCGAGCCAGGCGAGGACGCCATCGCGGTCAACGATCATGACGGTGGGGATGCCGTTGCTGCCGGTGGCGTTCATGAACTTCTGCGCCGTCGCGCCGTCGATGTCGGAGGCGATGGTGTAGCTCATCTCGTCGCCGCGGTCGGCGACGTAATCGACGGTGGGCGTCATGCTGGGGCGGGGCCAGATGGCGACGCCGATGACGGTGACGCCGTCGGATTCGTGCTTCTCAGCGAGCTCGTCCATGTGCGGGATCGCGCGGATGCAGGGGCCGCACCAGGTGGCCCAGAAGTCGAGGACGTAGATCTTGCCCTCTTCGAACTCGGTGACAGACTCGCCCTTGACCCAGGTGACGTCCTTGCCGAGGTCGGGGGCCTGATCGCCGATGCTCAAGCCGCCGGCGGACGCGATCGCGGCGAAGGTGAGCGCGCATCCCGCGCTGATAAGCCTGGTCAGCTTCATGTCAGATACTCCGTTGAGACAGTCGTCGCAGCGGTCCGACATTGGGCCGCTGACTCTCTGTTATAGCCGTCGGCGCGCTGAAATGATTCGCGCCAATGTTGAAATGGGGCTGAAAGGGCCGTTTTTGGGGCAGAAACAGGGGTTGGATCAACCGCCGCTGGGGGCGTTCAGGTACCGATCCAGCGTGGTCTGGTACTGCTGCTTGATCTCCGCGGTCGGTGCGTGCTCGACCGCTTCCATCTGGATCTCGATCGCTTTGCCGGTCTCGCCCAGCCCCATCCAGGAGGCGGCGAGGGCGTTCTTCACCTGACCGAGCTGACCGCCGGTCAGCTCATCGGCGCGCTGGGCGGCCTGACGCGCCAGGTTGTAATCGCGGTAAGGGATGCCGGGCGAGAAGTTCACGGTCTCCGCCATCGCGATGAGCATCGCCGAATCGTTCTTGATGTGGTCGTCCACGATGGCGTAGCCCCACTTGTACGCGTCGCCCGGCTTGTTCAGCTTCGTCAGCAGGAGCATGAACTTCGTCATGGCCATCTTGTAGTAGTGCTGCTTGTCTTCCTCGAGCAGCTGCTCCGCGACGTTGATGACCTCCGCCCAGTTGCCCTGGTTGGCGGCCTTCATCGCGCCGTCGATCATCGGCTCGAGCCTGGCTTCGAGCTCGCGCACGCGGTTGAACTCACCGGCCGCGGCCTCGATGCTCCACTGGTCATTGGCGACCGCCCTAGCGACCTTCTCGACCTGGTTGAGCTTGTCGTCGATGTAAGCGATCGTCCCTTCCTTGTCGATCACGAAGACGACCGGGACGGACTTGAAACCGGTGGGCATGAACCAGTGGTCTTTGATGAACGTGCCGCGGTCCTCCGCGACGGTGTGCGCCATGAATTCGGCGCGGCTGCGGACGACATCGTGCGGCTCGAAACCGCCAGGCACGAGGTCCAGCGCGATGCTGATCGTGACGACGCCCTCTTCGCGGAGCTTCTGGTCGAGGCCGTGCAGCTGGGGGAAGGAGCCCATCGAGTTGGGGGAGTCGGGCGACCAGAGGTAGACGACGTACACCGTGTCTTCCTTGAACTCAGGGACCAGCATGTTCCGCATCCAGAGGATCTCAGGAGAGAGGTCCATCGCCTCGTCGCCGATGCGCAGGGTCTCGGGCGCCTCTGCTTCAGCCGGGGCCTTGGCGTCGCCCTCAGGGCCAGCGGTGGCGCTGGCAGCGAGGATCAGGCTGGCGGCGGCGAACATGGATGCGGACACGGCGGTGCGAGAGGCCATTGCAAATCTCCGGGCTGATGAAAAGGGCGCCGACCCCACCGCGGCGCCGTTGTGCTTACTACCGAATGACGCCCATGTTGCAGGCGGATCGCGCCTGCTGACGTCCCCCCTATCATCGTGCCGTGCGTCCGCGACCTGAACAAACCCGGCTGATGATCGCCGTGCTCGCCAGCGTGCTGGCGCACGCGGTCGGCATCGCCGCGCTGGGCGGTTCTTACGGGACCTTGCTCGACCAGGGGGGCGACCCCATAACCGCGGCGGACGAGCACGATGAAATCCAGTTGGGCATCGAGCGCTCCGCGGCGCAGACGATCGACTGGATCGGCTACGAGGAATATCAGAAGCACCTCGCCCCTCGCGCCGAGCAGAGCCAGGCGCAGATGGAGCAGGGCGCCTCGCTCGCGTCGAAGCCCAGCCCCCCTGCCGAGCAGCCGACGCCGCAGCAGCAGCCGGTCGAGCAGCCTTCGACAGACGCAGTGGAAGAGGTGGTCGAGCAGGCGGCGCGGACCGTGGAGGAGTTGCTGCTGGATCCGTTGCTCGCGCTGATCGACGATCCGCTCTTCTTCGTCGCGCGCGATCCGGAAGCCAACGAGGCTGATGGCGAAGGCGAAGAATCGCAGGAGCAGGCGCAGGCGACGCCACCTCCGCCGCCGCCGGCGCCCGCTGCTGAGCAGACGGAGACGGTCGAAGAGAAGACCGGCAACGCGAACAAGGACGCCGACGCGGTCTCGAAGGAGACGCCGGAAGACTTCAAGGATTACGCCTTCGGCAAACCCCTCGCGGCGCAGGGGCTCGATATCCGAACCGTCCGGCCCAAGTGGTCGGACCTGACGCTGCTTACCGCCAGGCCCCGGAACCCCAGGGTGACAGTCCGATTCAACCACGAGGGCAAGGTCGCCTCCGCGACGATCAACCAGTCCTCAGGGAACGCGGACGTGGACCGCCCCCTGCTCGACGCGATCTACCAGTGGCGCGCCACAGGCGAGAACCTCAAGCAGCTCGTCAAGGACGATCCCACTTCCACGATCGACGTCACGCTGACGATCCGGCTCCGCGGCTGAAGCAGCGGCTGCGCATGATCCTGCGTTCTAACGCGCAGGCGCCCCGATCCTGCAGGGGCTTCGCGGCGTAGAACCGATACGCACTCTCCGCCGGCGGCTCGATCCTGAGCCGACCGCGACCATTGGAGGCCTGCGCCGATGTCCATCCTCAACCGCTCCGCCGTGCTCTCGATGTCAATCTTCGCCGCGCTGACGATTGGCGCCACGGCGCTGGCGCAGGTCACGTCGTTCAGCACGAACGATCCGTACGCGCTCTCACCGGTGGACCAGGGGGTCTCGGATCTGGGCGAACTCAACACCTCCAACCGGCTGATTCCTATCGACTTACGGCAACCCAACGACTTCGGGAGGCTCTACGAAGCCCCCGATTCCAGCGGACGGCTCATGCGCATCAGCGGAGGCCTCAGCGCGGTGTTCCCGCGCTCGGAATACGCCGCCAGCGCTGGGTTCATCTTCCCGGTGGTCCCAGCCGGGACGGAGTTTTTCATCGGACCGATGCCGGTGACGGCGCCCACCGCTGAGCCGGAGCCGGAATTCATCCCGACCGCTTCAGGCCTGCTCGTGGATTCGAGGCTGAACCTCGGCACGTCATCGATCTCGACGAACCTGCTCCAGAGCGAGGAACCGGCTCGGTTCAGGCAGATCCACGCGTCGAACAACCACGGCGTGACCCTCGATGAGCTGCTCGCAGGCCTCACCGATGCCCCCAAGCCGAAGGCTGCGCCGACCGTGTGGACGAACGAGCGGTACCGCCAGGACCGGATCGCCGCCCTGCTCGAGCGGGCCAGCCGCTGACCGGAAATCCAGCGCAGCCTGCAATCCTGATGGACGGAATCCGTACCAGTGCTGAGCGCCCAGTGTGCGCCATCACCATGAACCGGAGGACAGCCATGCCGAACTCGACCACCCGCCGATCCCTGCCCCGCACGCTCGCCATCGCCGGCGCCCTCGGCCTTGCCGGGACCACGCTGACTGTGATGCCTGGCTGCCTCGCCAGCGGCCACTCCTACACGCAGGCGGAGGGCCGGTACATCGGCCAGGACACCCTCCGCAAGATCGAGCCTGGCGTGACCTCGCGCGAGTGGGTCTACGCGGTCCTCGGCGAGCCGACGCACAAGAACACCCTCAGCGACGGCGCGGAGATCTGGAAGTGGTCATCGAAGAAGGTGACGAAGTCGTCCGGCTCTGTGTTCCTGCTCTTCCGGGGATCGGAGCGCGACGTGACAGAACGCACGGTGTACGTCGAGTTCGATGGCGACATCGTCAAGCGGGCGTGGAAGGACT
>CAYGNN010000068.1:0-12214 GCA_964351165.1 uncultured Phycisphaeraceae bacterium | reverse complement strand
GGTGTTGATTCTAATAGTATAGCGACTATACTTGTGTGTCAATGGCGCCGATCGCAGGGACATCCGAACGCCTCGAAGATCCATCCACGCTGGTGGCGCTGTGCCATCACCGCTGGGGGATCCCGATCATCGCGGCGCTGCAGCGCTCGGCAGGGGGCGCGAAGTTTGTCGCGATCCAGTCGTCGCTTGGGTGCTCGCGTGATGCGCTGAGCCGGACAATCACGGCGCTGGGCGACCTCGATCTCGTCCTGCGCAACCCAGGCTACGGCCATCCGATGCGGCCTGAGTACCTGCTGACACCCTTCGGTGAGGACGCCGGCCCGGCGTGCGTGGCGCTGCAGGACGCGATCGCGGAGCATGGGCTGGAGGACGCTGCAGGGCGCAAGTGGTCGCTGCCGGCGCTGTGGGCGATCGGGCATGGTGCCGAGCGGTTCACGGAGGCGCAGCGGCTCCTGCATGCGATCACGCCGAGGGCGCTGACGATCGCGCTGCGTGATCTGGAAGACGCCGACCTGATCGAGCGGGAGGTGACGGACGAGCGTCCGCCTGGCGTCCGTTACACGCTGACGCACGATGGGCGCACGATCGCGGCGCTGACCGATGACCTGGCGAACGCGCTGGCGTTCGGACGGTAGACCGACTCGCTTACGCCATCTTCTCCTGCGTCTCGACGAGCAGGTGGGCGGCGTTCTCCAGGCACTCGGCGGACTCTGCGTAGAACCCATCGGCGGCGATCGACCACGAGCGGTTGATCTGTCGCTCCGCTGCGGCGAAGCGGTCCATGAGTTCGGCGTAGCCGCCGAGGCCCATCTTGCCGATGAGCACAGGGCGGGCATCGACGAAGTCGGAGAGCTGGTTCTTCTGCATCGCACCGATTCGATCGACGATCAGGTGCGTGCGGTCCTTGTCGCTGCTGGCGTTGGGCAGATCCGCGCGGAGCTTGTCGATGCCCATCCGGATCTCCGCGAGCGTCTCCAGCGGGGACTTGCGCGGCTTGGCGCCCTCGGTCCCGCCCTCCGCGGCGTGGGCCGCGATCTCCCGCTTGCTGGCGGTGCGGACCATCATGGAGCCTGCGAAGAGGCCCACCGCGCTCAGCGCGAAGGCCCACCAGTAGGGCCAGCCGAAGGGGGAGAAGCGCTTCACGTTGACGTACTGCACTTTGCGGGTCTCGCCATCGGTCACGAGCTCGTTCGCCTGCAGCGCCGCCAGGGCCTCAGGGGTGACCTGCTCGTCGCCTGCGAGGACCGGGTTGAGCCGCTCGCTCGAGGCGAGGAACTGCTGCGCGGTGATCTCGCCATTCTCGTACTGCGTCCGCAGCCTGGCGATGTCATCGGCGCTGGCGCGTTCAGCGCCGGCGGGGTTGTTCGAGTGGATGTACTCCGTCTCGCCTGACGTGTTGATGTAGTCCGTCCAGGAATCCGCAGGGGCGGAGACCGGCGCGAGGTACGAAGTCGCCGCGGCCAGGAGGCCGACGAGCAGGGTCACGGTCATCAGCAGGTTGCCGATCAGTTTCATGGTCTGGGTCTCCTTGCTTGATCAGCTTCCGACGAGGACGAACATATTCACACTCAGGCTCAGCAACGCGTCGCCCACAATGAACCCCGCCGCGAGCGGCACACCCCATTCCTCGGCGAACGAGCGCCCCTTCACCTTGGCGACGCACATGTTGATGATGCAGCCGATGCCGTACGTCGCGATGTAGTTCATCGGGAGGTACATCGAGAGGCCGACGAGGACGCCGAGGCCTGAGAAGGCGCCGAGGCCCAGCAGGCCGCCGAGCAGCGCGCCGAAGCCGTAGAGGGCGTAGGGCATCTCGCCGCCCTGGACGCCGGTGATGATCGCCTGCAGCGCCTGGGCCTGCGGTGCGGTCGTGTCGGTGCCGTCGCCCATGGGGACGCCGAACTTCTCCATGTTGGAGGCGGCGATGAGCAGCAGAACAAGCATCGTGATGACCGGGCCGATGCCGGTGGCGATGATCTCGACCGTCTGCTGCCGTTTGGGCGAGCCGCCGACGAGGTAACCGGTTTTGAGGTCCGCCATCATGTCCGCGGCACAGGTGATCGCCACGCACAATGCTGAACCGAGCATGACCGCCGCGAGCACGTCCCCGGTTCCCCCGAGGACCATCACAAGCACCACTGTGATCAATGCCATGCCTGATATGGGCGACCAGTCGGTCATGCCTGTGCATTGGGCGATGATGATGCCTGCGAACCAGATCCACGCGATGCCGATGAGCGCGATGATCGCGGCCCTGGCCATCCGTGGTAACCCGAGCTTGGCGAGGATGCCAGGCTTGGCGGCCATCGACTCCATGAACTGGGCCTTCTGCGTGTCGCTGATCTCGCCGCTCTCCCACGCGGCGCGGGACTCGGGGGTCTCGAACCCCACGGTGTAGCCCCAGTACTCGGCGGTCTCGACGCTGGCGCAGACCTCGTTGTTCGTCTGGGGATCGAGGTGGTTGATCGCCTGCCCGCCGGTGTAGTTGGAGGCGAAGAAGAGGAAGGCGCCGCCCAGCAGGACCGCGACGACCAGGACGCGGAGCCCCAGTTCATCCTTCCCGACCTTGCTCGTTTTCCCTGCCCCGCCTGCGGACATGGACTTGAACGCTTCCTTGATTGCTGGAAGCGAGGCGACCACGCCCATCATGGCGCCGCCCAGCAGGAGGCCGATGCCCAGGGGGCGGTTGATGTTGCGATAGCCAAAGTTGGCTGCTTCGTGCGCGGTGACCGTCTCCGGCATCCACCCTGACATGAACATGATCGGGTTGATGAAGAGGTAGGCGATGATGCCGCCTGCGAGGACGAAGAGCCCCGCCCGGCCGGTCAGGTAGCCGGCGCCCAGCGCAAAGGGCGCGATCGCGAAGAGCAGCTGCGCGTGATCGGGGAATCCGAGGATGCGGCCGGCGTCGATGTTCTCGTCATCGACGATCAGGTCCGGTCGGCCGCTGCGGTCGCGGTCCACGCGGACCGTCTGCACCGGGTCGTCGGTGCCGTAGCCATTGAATCCGAAGTCGAGCGTGCCTGCTTCGGTGTCCGCCTCGTCGCCCATGCGGAAGCCGAGGTCGGAGTAGCCCCACATCGGTTTCGCGGCCCAGCCGGCCTTGCGCGAGCGGAGGTCCTCCCACGAGGCGCCCTCCTCACCGATGGTGGCCGCGAGCGCCCGGTCAGGCAGGACGTCGGGGTAGCCCTCGAGCTTCGGCTGGCCGATCTCGCCAGTCGGGAGGCTGCTGTTGATCGCCGCGAGCGAGGCGGCCTTCGCCTCCTGCACGCGTTCCTCGATCTCGTCCGCATCGCGGCGGGCGGTGATGACCTCCTGGCAGTCCTCGCCTGAGGATTGCAGGTCGTCAACGTGCTTGCGGGCCTCCTTGAGTTCCGCGCGGAGCCTGCCGTGCTCGATGAGTTCGGTGGGGGCGTGGCCAGCGGTGATCCAGCCATCGAGCAGGTTCGTCAGCAGGACGTCCTGGTCGGAGATCTTCTCTTCGAAGCGCAGGTGCTCAAGGTCTTCCAGCGATGCTTCGCTCTCGATCTGCGGCAGCTGCGCCGGTGCTGCGATGATCGAGGAGATGATGATGCCGATGACGAGCATCAGCGCCTTCTTGGGACCAGCGCCAGGGGACTTGAGGATGGTGCCCACCGCCACGGCGCTGGGGAAGCGGAGCCGCTCGATGTCGAGCATCTGCTTCCGCAACGGCACGATGAACGCACACCCCAGGACAGCGCCGGCCATGCAGGCGATCGTCAGCAGGACGAAGTTCATGTTGGGGGTCGTCCCGGAGACGAGGGGGATCCCCAGCAGGAAGAGCACCGGGACGGTGAAGATGACGCCGGAGTTGGGCGTGTTGACTGCGGAGCCGACCGTCTGGGCGATGTTCACTTCGAGGATGGTGCCCTTGCGGAGCACGCCGCGGAGGACGCCGAAGCCCAGCACCGCAGCGATCGAGGAGCCGACGATCGTGAAGCCGATCTTCAGGCCGGCGTAGGTGATCGCGGCGTTCATGATCGTGCCGACGATGACGCCGAAGATGATGGCGGCGAGCGTGACCTCGCGGTACTTGCTGCGTTTCGGTGGCGCGCCGCCAGAATTCGGTGGTGTGGGGGCGCCGGTGTCCGAAGGGTTGTCCATGTCGCGGGTCTCCGATCCCCGGGGGTTGGCCGGGGGTTGATCCAGCCATGGTGAGGACTTCCCGCCCTGCGCACAACCCCTGCGACACGCAAACTTTCAGTGTTGCGCTGACCGCGAAGAATCACTCGATTGAATTGGATGATCCGAGCGAGGAGATCGCGATCAGGCCTGCTCCGCAGGTTCAGCAGCGGCCTCGTCTTCTGCGGGCGCCTCTTCGGCGCTTTCGCCAGCAGGGGCCTCGCCGCCAGGGAGCTGAGCGCTGGCGACAGCGCCGCCGCCCATCGCTTCGATCCGGGCTTTCAGGTCGCCGATATAGGAGATCTGGATGCCGAAGTTCTCGACCACCTTCACCGCGATGCCGGAGCCGATGGGCTTGTTGTTGACCAGCAGCTCCAGTTCCTCTTCGGAGCCCTTGGGCAGCTCGATGATGGAGCCTGGGACCATCGCCCGGACATCGCTGAGCGCGATCGCCCTACGGCCGATCTCGACGACGATCGGGACTTCCAGGCTCAGGATGGATTGCAGGTCGGAGGGCATCTCGACAGGAGTATCGGCCAGACCGACAGCCCGCCTGCAGCGAGAGCGTCCTGATGCGACCGGTTCGACCCTTCGGATCAGCCCTGATAGCGGCGGAAAATCAGCGTGACGTTGTGCCCGCCGAAGCCGAAGGTGTTGTTCATCACCACGTCCACCTTCGCGTCGCGCGCCGTGTTGGCGGCGAACTCGAGGTCGAAGCCCTCGTCCGCATTCTCGAGGTTGATGGTGGGGGGGATGACGCCGTGCTTGATCGCGCCGAGGCAGGCGATCGCTTCGACGCTGCCTGAGGCGCCCAGGCAGTGCCCGTGCATGGACTTGGTCGAGCTCATCACGAGCCTGCCGCCCTTGGCCGGGAGCGCGTGGTCGTCGAAGATCGCCTTGGCGGCGTTGACCTCCGCGGCGTCGCCCAGCGGCGTCGAGGTGCCGTGGGCGTTGACGTAATCAATCTCTTCCGGGTTGAGCCCCGCGTCCTTGAGGGCCCAGGCCATCGAGCGGCGGGCGCCGCGGCCTTCCTCATCCGGCGCTGTGATGTGCGTGCCGTCGCTGGAGGCGCCGTAGCCTGCGATCTCCGCGAGGATGTTGGCGCCGCGGGCCTTCGCGTGCTCCTCGGTCTCCAGGAGGAGGCAGGCGGAGCCCTCGGAGAGGACGAACCCATCGCGGTCCTTGTCGAAGGGGCGCGACGCCGCGGTGGGGTCATCGTTCCTGCTCGACAGGGCCTTCATGCAGGTAAACGCGGAGATACAGATCGGCGTGACAGCGCCCTCGGTGCCGCCTGCGATCATCACGTCCGCCTCGCCGCGCTGCATCATGCGGACCGCCTCACCGATCGAGTGACCGGAGGAAGCGCAGGCCGTAGCGTGCGCCGAGGAGGGGCCCTGCAGGCCGAAGCGGATCGAGACATGCCCTGCGGTCGAGTTGACCATCAGCTTGGGCACAGTAAAGGGGCTGAGCCGCGTGGGGCCCTTCTTCATCAGGACATGGACGTTGGACTCGATCGTCCAGATCCCGCCGATGCCGGAGCCGATGACGACGCCGCAGCGCTCCGGGTCTTCCTTGGAGAAGTCGATCCCGGAGTGGTCCACGGCTTCCTGCGCCGAGGGGATCCCGAGCATCGTGTTCCGGTCGAGGCGGCGCGCCTCGCGCACGTCGAAGTGCTTGGCCGGATCGAAGTCGTGGATCTGCCCTGCGATCTTCACCGGCCATTCGCCGGGGCACTCGTCGAACTCGGCGCCGACGATGGGGCTGATGCCGCTGCGGCCCGCGACCATCGCGTCCCACGTGGTGGACGCGTCGTGGCCGAGGTTCGTGAGCGCACCGACACCGGTGATGACGATGCGGGGCTGGCCCTGGTTGTTGCTGGCGCCTGTCATGGATGAAGGGTTGTCCTGTCGCCCGGTCAGTCGTTGGCGTTGGCGACGAGGAACTCGATCGCCTGACCGACGGTCTGGATCTTCTCGGCGTCGTCGTCGGGGATGGTGGTCGAGAAGTTGTCCTCGAGCTCCATGACGAGTTCGACGGTGTCGAGGCTGTCGGCGTTCAGGTCGTTGACGAAGCTGGTCTCGCGAGTGATCTCGCCGCTTTCAACACCGAGCTGCTTCGAGACGATGTCGATCACCTTGGCTTCAATTTCTGCTTCGGTCACAGTGGTTCTCCGGATAGGCGCCTGGGGTCTGGAAACGGCCCGGACCGCAGGCGGGATGGATCAAGGGACGAATATAGCCACGGAAGCGGGGTACGCCAACGCCCCGGGGGCGGAATCGGCGTTCCCGGTGGCCACGGGACGATTCCGGGGGGATTTCCCACAATCTGACCGGCCGCCCCCCGCGACCGCCGGCCGGTGTTTCAGCATGCTGAATTCACAGCTCGACTCAGCACCCCGACTCGGCACCCCGACTCGGCACCCCGACTCAGCACCCCGACTCAGCACCCCGACTCAGCACATAGTCAGGCCGCCATCGACGCAGATGCACTGGCCGGTCAGGTACCCGGCGCCCTCCGAGGCGACGTACGACACGCAATTGGCGATGTCATCGACCTTGCCCAGACGCTTGACCGCCATGGTCCCGGTGATCTGATCCTTGACGCTGTCAGGCAGGTCGTTGGTCATGTCTGTCTCGATGAAGCCTGGGGCGATCACGTTCACGGTGATCCCCTTGCCGCCGATCTCCCTGGCGAGCGCCCTGGACATCCCGACGAGCCCCGCCTTGGCCGCGGCGTAGTTCGCCTGCCCTGCGTTGCCCACGACGCCTGAGGTCGAGCCGATGTTGATGATCCGGCCGTACTTGCCCCGCATCATGGGGCGGATCGCGGCGCGGCTCGTGATGAAGGCGGCCTTCAGGTTGACGTTGACGACCGTGTCGAAGTCCTCGTCGCTCATGCGCAGCGCGAGGTTGTCGCGCGTGATGCCGGCGTTGTTCACGAGGATGTCGAGGCGCCCCCGCTCGCTGGCGATCGATTCGATCGTCTCGGCGAGCCTGGCGCTGTCGCCGGCGTCCGCCGCGTGGACCGAGGCGCTGCCGCCTGCTTCCTCGATGAGGGACTTCACCTCGCTCAGCGGCCCCTCGCTCCTGGCGAGCAGGGCGACGTGGCAGCCGTCGTTGGCGAGGGTCAGGGCGATGGCCTTGCCGATGCCCCGGCTGGCGCCGGTCACGATGGCGACGCGTTGGATCGATGCGTTGTCGGTTGAATCCGCCATGGAGCGCAGGGCTTCCTCTCTGCTTGAAATGAACTGCAATAAAGTCGTTTGTTCGAGGTCAGGGATCAGCGCAGGCCGCGGCGGCCACCGCCGCCACCACCGCGTCTGCTGCCCCTGCGGCGCCGGTTGTCGTCGCCGCGTCTTGGGTCGTTGATCGTGGGGTCGAATTCCTCGTCGATGATCGCGCCTGGCTCAGGGATCTCCCGCGCCGCGAGGCTGCCGCCATCGAGTTCCGAGGCGGTCATCGCAGAAGCAGGCGTATCCAGCGCGATGCCGGAGAAGAGCCAGCCGCCGCCGATGCGTTCGCCTGACCAGCCGAGCAGGTAGGCGCCTTCACGGTCTTCGACACCGAGGCCGACCCTGAGGCTCTGGCCATCTTCTTCCAGGGAGCAGATGCGGATGTTGGTGATCGAGCCGGTGCTGTCCTGCCAGACGCCGCTCTCGACCAGGTCATCAAGGATGGCCTGGTTGGGGCTGTCGAGCATCTGATGCAGACCGCGCGAGTCGCCCTCTGCGATCGCGCCGGCCAGCGCTGCGACCGCCTCGGCGATGTCCTTCGAGCTGGGCTCGTTGAACCTGGGGAACTCCACCTTGGGGTTCAGGTCCAGGCCTGCGAGCGCATCGACGTCTGGCGCCCTGCGTTCCTCCTGCCTGGGCGGCGCGGATTCTTCTGCAGGCTTGGGCGCCGCAGCGACCGGGGCCGGGGATTCCATGTTCCCGCCTTTGGAGAGACCGCTCTTGTCCTCGCAACCGGTCAGCGCGAGGAGCATCGCCGCAGCGCCGGCGAGCAGGGTCAGCCCCGGCTGGCGGGCGAAGTCGGACGTGCGGCTGGATTCATTCGTTGGGTTCATCATGTTGCACCACCTTGACGCTTCGATCGATCCGACGCATGAGCCCCATCAGCGTCTTGCCGGGGGCCATCTCGTGCCAGTCGGCCCCTTCGGCCTGACCAGCGAGCCACGCGCAGTTGTCCGCCCACCGCACCGGGTGGGTGAGCTGCTCGACGAGCCGCGTGCGGATCTGGTCCTCTACGGTAGCCCCGGAATCCGCCTCCTGCGCGTGACCAGCGCCGGACACGTTGGAGCAGACCGTCATCTTGGGGGCCCTGATCTCGACCTTGTCCAGCGCTTCACGCAGCCGCTCCGCAGCAGGGGCCATCAGCGGCGAGTGGAACGCCCCAGCGACCTCCAGCCTGGAGGCACGCAGCCCCATCTCCTTCGCCTTCTCCTCGGCGCGATCGCAGGCGGACGAATGCCCGCTCACGACGATCTGCCCCGGCGCGTTGAAGTTCGCAGGGACCAGCACCTCGCCCTGCGCCGCGGCCTCGCAGACCTCGTTGGCCTGCGCCTCGTCCGCGCCGATCAGCGCGACCATCGAGCTGTCCGCCGCCTCCGCGGCTTCCTGCATCGCCTTGCCGCGGAGCGTGACGAGCTCCAGCCCATCGGTGAACGAGATCGCACCAGCGAGGTGCAGCGCCGTGTACTCGCCAAGGCTCAGCCCTGCGGTCGCGACAACGCTGATCTCCTTCCCAGCAGACTCCGCTTCTGCGATGAGCGCCTGGTAGCAGGCGACCGACGTGGTGTAGATCGCAGGCTGCGCCGCGTCGGTTCTGTTGAGCAGGTCTGCCGGGCCATTGAAGCAGAGCTCGCTCAGGCGGACGCCGAGGCGGTCGCCGAGGATCTCATCCGCCGCGCCGAAGGTCTGCGCCGCGGCCGGCGCGTGGTCGAACCACGCCTTGCCCATCCCGACGCGCTGGGCGCCCTGTCCTGGGCAGAGCAGGATCACCTGGTTGGTGCTCATGTCGATCGTTGTCCTGTGTTGGTTTGAAGGTTGGAAGCCCCCCCATGGGGGCTGCGAGCATACCTGCTCAGACGCGCCAGAGACTGCTCGTCCACGTCAGACCGCCGCCGAAGGCGACAAACATCACGAGGTCGCCTTCCTTGTAGAGCCCCTTCGCCTTCGCCTCATCGAGGCACAGGGGGACGGAGCCGGCGCTGCTGTTGCCGTAGTCCTGGATGTTGACGTACAGCTTCTCTTCAGGGATCCCAAGCCGCTCACGCGAGGCGTCAAGGATCCGCAGGTTCGACTGGTGCGAGATGAAGAGCGCCACGTCATCGACGTGGATCCCCGCCTGGTCGCACGTCGATTGGATCAGCTTGGGGAAGGTCGAAACAGCGAACTTGAAGACCTCTCTGCCACGCATCTGCAGGCGCCCGTACCGGACGCCATCCAGCTCCGCGTCCTCGGGCATGTCGCGCTCGAACTCCGGCAGGTGCAGGTCCGCCCAGCCAGCGCCGTTGGCGCACATCTGCGAGGCGATGATGCCCTTGCTCGTGTCGTCCGTCGCACGCACGACCGCCGCGCCAGCGGCATCGCCAAAGAGCACCACGTTGTTGCGATCGGACAGATCGACAATGTTGCTCATCACGTCGCAGCCGATGACGCCGATCGTCTTGTACTCGCCGGTGCGGATCATCGCGTGCGCGATGTTCAGCGAGTAGACGAAGCCGGAGCAGGCCGCCATGAGGTCGAAGGCGCCGGCGTTCACCGCGCCGACGTTCGCCGCGATCTTGCACGCGGTCGAGGGGCAGCGCGTCTCGCCGGTCACCGAGGCGAGGATCAGCAGGTCGAGCTCGCTCGCGTCGAGGCCTGCGTCCTTGAGCGCCGCCTGGATCGCCCGCTCGCTCAGCGTCTGCACGCCCTCGCCCAGCGCCGGATCGCAGTAGCGACGCTGGCGGATGCCGGTGCGCTGTGTGATCCACTCGTCCGAGGTGTCCATGTACGTCGCCAGGTCGTGGTTCGTCAGCACGCCCTGGGGGATCGCGCTGCCGACACCGACGATCGAGACGCCCGTGGTCGCGGACGCCGGCATGATGCTGGAGAGGTCCGTCCCGGTCGTCGCGGTGGTCATGCGATTGTTGTCCTGACCTGAGCGGTCTGTATCGCCGCGGCCTGCGGCTCGAGCAGCGGGGCGATGGCCGTCAGCCGATCGGAGATCTCCGCGTTGACGCCCGTGTTCACGAACTCGCGCGTCTGGAGGATCGCCGTCTGGATCATCCGCGGCTTGGCGCTGCCGTGGCAGATGATGCACACGCCGTTGACGCCCAGCAGGGGGGCGCCGCCGTACTCCTGATAGTCGTTCTTCTTCTTCAGTTCCTGCGCGATGGGCTGCATCTTCATCGCCAGCGCCGGATCCGCCTTGAGGACCGCAGCGCCGATGCCCTTGAGCAGCGACATTGAGAGCCCCTCGGCGAGCTTGAGGATCGTGTTCCCGACGAAGCCATCGGTGACGATCACATCCGCAGCGCCGTCGAAGAGGTCGCGCCCCTCGATGTACCCGATGTAATTCGTCCCCTCCGCGATGGTCAGCAGGTCGCGGACCAGCTTCGTCATCTTCGTGCCCTTGGCCTCCTCGGCGCCGATGTTCAGCTGCGCCACGCGGGGCTTCTCAACCCCCAGCACGTGCGAGGAGTAGGTCTCCGCCATCACGCCGTACTGCGCCAGGTGCAAGGGGCGGGGCTCAGGGTTCGCGCCGGCGTCGCAGACGACGATCGGACCGTGGAACGTGGGGAGGGTCACCGCGATGCCGGGGCGGTGCACGCCAGGCAGCCGCTTCATGTGCATCGTCGCGGCAGCGACGCACGCGCCGGTGTTGCCAGCGCTCAGGACGCCATCAAGGCGCTGCTCCGCAGGCGTCTTGGGGCTCGCGAGCATGCACATGCGCACGATGGTGGAGTTGGGCTTCTGCCGGACCGCCTCGACAGGCGATTCGTGCATCTCGATCACATCCGGCGCATCCTCGATGACGAGGCGCGCATCGTCGATGGACCGATCACGCAGCGCGGTCTCGATGATCGCGCGGGGGCCAACCAGGGTGAGTTGATCGTCAGGCCCGAGGTCCGGCAGCGCCGCGAAGACGCCTTCAAGGACCGCGTCCGGGGCGTTGTCGCCCCCCATGACGTCGATCGCAAGCCGCACGAGATCAGCTCTCGTTGATCGGCTTGATCTTCAGACCAGGGCGCACGTACCCGCAGTCCGCGCAGGCGCGGTGGGGGAGACGGGGCGAGCCGCAGTTGGGGCAGGTGACGGACTGCGAGCCGCGGAGCGCGTGGTGCGAGCGACGGCGGCGGGTCCGGCCGGGGCTTTGACGGTGTGTGGGGACCATGAATGTCGCTCCTGGCGATACGCGGTGCGGAAAATCAAAACAGGGCGCCGAGCGGACCGAGGCCGGCGGGTGAATCCCAAGGGCGCACGATCGAAAAACCGGAATCCCGGCGCAGAGGCCAAGGATACGCCTGGCTCAGGGGGGCGTCAAACTACACTACTTCTATAGTAGGGTAGTTTCTGCCGCCGCAGATCCTGCTCTGGAGGCCAGCCAGCCCCGTTTTTCACCCCGATCGACGCCGCCAGCCAGCCCGGACGAATCACCCTGTCCAGACTGTTGGCCAACCCCTCAGAGACGGCTACACTGGACGCACTCTGAGGCCGCCCCAGGCGGCCCTCGGCACGACCGGGCGGCGATCTTCTCGATTGAGGGGCAAGCCAAACGAGATCGTCGCCCCCCTAGCTCAATTGGCAGAGCAGCTGACTCTTAATCAGCGGGTTTCAGGTTCGAGTCCTGAGGGGGGTATTTGTATGCTGACGCATCGTGCTCACTCCATTGACGTGACGGGCAAATCACCTCAAATGGAAAGGAGCGACATCATGGGACGTAAGAACATCGACCTCACGCGGCAGGATCCGTACGAGCTGGAGCGTTTTTGAAATCACGCGAAAGCGGCGGAAGGGCTCCAACACCGAAACCGCGGTGAAGCGTGGATTCCGGACGATCGAGACCGAAGCAGGCTCGAAAGAACT
>CAYGNN010000067.1:0-12438 GCA_964351165.1 uncultured Phycisphaeraceae bacterium | reverse complement strand
CCGACGGCGCAGTCCACGTCCATCATCAGGCCGCAGCTGCGGCAGATCAGGTGGTGGTGGTTGTCGCCCACGCGGTCCTCGAACCGCGCCGGCGAGTGCGCCGGCTGGATGCGACGAAGCAGGCCCTTCTCAACGAGCACGCGTAGCGCGTCGTACGCGGCTTGTTTCGAAATCGCGCCGATCTCTCCGCGGACCGCCTCGACAACATCATCCGCAGTGCAGTGGGGGGCGCTATTGACGGCCCGCATCACCGCGAGGCGCTGGGCCGTCACCTGGACGCCGTGACTGCGGAGGAGTTGTTCAGGATCGTGGGGCATGAGGCGGAGTTGTAGCCTCAATTCTGGATTCAGTCAATAATCAGAAGTTATCCAGAATTATCCAGCCCCTGTCGGTTCCGTTGGGTTCACCATGGCCAGTCTCTTCGCCTTGCGCTCATCCCTGAGCCTGGGGCCATTGAGCATGGCGCCGATCCAGGTGTACCGCACGAAGAGCTGGTACGAACCGAGCATGACAACGCTGCTCACCACCATCACGATCGTGAACTTGGCGAAGGCGTTCATCTCGACCGGCATCAGGAGCTGGTTCAGGTACACCACCAGCGGCAGGTGGATGATGTACATCCAGTACGTCGAGTCGGAGATGTACCGCATCACCCTGCTCGGCTTCTGGAAGCAGCGGAGGAACAGCCCGGTGAACCCGACCACGAACGCCGCGGTGCTCGCCGCGGAGATCGCCCGGGTCAGCGTGCTTGTGGCGCCATTCTCATAAGACTCGCTGTCGGTGCGCGCGATCATCCACGCCCCGAGCGCGAACCCGATGAGCAGCAGCGGGAGGTAGAACTTCGCCATCGCCGGCAGCAGCTCCCGCTGGCGGTAGAGCATCCAGCCGCCGGCGAAGAAGACCAGGTAGTACGCCACGATGTGCAGCGCGGGGTAGAAGGTCCTTTGCGTATCAACGCTGTAGCCGAACTGCAGGTAGAGCAGCGGGAACGCGGCCGCCGCGAAGACCGGCGCCGCGAGCCCCTTCGAGACACACCAGCACCAGGCGTTGGTGACCTTCGCGTTCAGCCAGGCGACCGGGGGCAGCGCCCTGCCGAGCCAGATCCACACGATCGCTGCGGCGTACATCACCAGCAGGTGCTGGAGGAACCACAGGTGCGCCGGGTTCAGGAGCGCGTTCAGCAGATCAATGATCGAAGAAGGCTCGTCGGTTGTGGTCGCTGTTGTTTCACGGAGGTCGCTACCCATCAGGCGGTGCCCGTAGGCGAAGACCGACATCCAGATCGGGATCACCGTGGTCATCCCGATCAGCAGGGGCAGCCCGATGCGTTTCAGGCGGTGCACAGCGAACCGCTTGACGCCGTACCGGATGTACAGCATGCACGCGAAGAACCCAGCCATGACAAAGAACACCTGCATGCGGAACAGGTGGATGTACCAGAAGGAGACATCGAAGAACCGGCTCTGGGACGGATCGTTGGCGGGCCAGATTTCCCAGATGTCCACCATGTACGCGATCTCGGCGTGGAGCACGATGCCCAACAGCATCGCGACCGCGCGGAGGGCGTCCATGGAATGGAGTCGTTCGTTGTGCTCGATCGGCGCTGACATGCCCTTCCCCCCGGTGCTATCGCCTGATCGAATGAATCAGGCGTCGAAGGGGCCAAGCTAGTGCGCTGCGCACCAACCGGCAAGGCGTCATGAATGACCGCTCGCCCTACTCTCCGGCCCGATCCTCGGCACGTTCTTGGGACCACTGGGCCCGGCGTTTCGTGTAGTGCCTGCGGTTCTCTTCGGAATCCGCGTGCTCGATCGCCAGCGCGATGATCCGGTCCGCCGCCTCGGCCTCACCCTGCCGGTGGTACACCTTCGCGAGCGAGTACAGGTGCGTCTCGCTCGTCCACCCTGTGCGGTCGCACCCCATCACTGCGCACGACGCGGCCAGCGCGAGGTCAGGCGTCTCATTCTTCTCGTCGGAGGCGATCGTGTACCCGATATCGCTGATGTGGTCCGCCTTGCGAGGGAACTCGCGCAGCAGCATCTCGTAGGCGAGCGATTCCGCTTCTGCGTACTTCCCATCGCGGTAGAGCCGCTGGACATGGGACGCGACCAGTTCCCACATGTGCCGATCTTCCGCCTCGGCCTGCAACGCAGCGCGATCGAACCCCTCGCGCAGGCCATCCAGCGCATCGCCCAGATTCTTGGGATGCCCCATCCAGGCGATCACGCCATCGCGCACGATGAACGTTCTGGGGATGGACTCCTGCCGCGCGGCGCGCATCCACGATTCAGCGGTCGCCCGCCCGGCATCGATCGCGACGGTGAACGCAGGGTCGTATCCCAGGTTGTCGAGGAATATGCGCACCTTCGCGTTCCGGGGCTCCTGCTCGCCGCTCTCCCAGATGTTGACCGCGATGCAACGCAGGTCGCTCTCCGATTCTTCCTGCAGCCTGGAGAACTCGGGGAACGCCGCGATGCAGGGCGCGCACCACGTCGCCCAGAAGTCGATGACGTACGTCGTCCCGCTCTCGAACGACTCGACCGGCTCGCCACCGATCCACTGCGCCGCTTCGATGGGGGGCGCCGCATCGCCGATCCACAGCGCCGGCGCTTCGTATGAAGCGAGCAGCTCATCGAGCGAGGATTCGGCCAGCGCCAGTGACGGCGCACCGCAGCACGCGAATACCGCCGCGGCGAGAATCGTGACCGTGGGTTGCATGCGTGGTCTCCAGGGTGGGGGGGGCGTCACGGCGCAAACCGATCGCGCTCCGAGCGGCCTTGCTACCCTGATTGGGATGTCTGCCGCAGGATATTCAGGCACGCCTTTGGCGAAAAAACTCGGCATCAAGGCCGAGCACCGGGTCGCGCTGCTCCAGGCCCCCAGCGGATTCGAGGATCAGCTCGATGGGCTCCCGGAAGGCGTCACGATCACCAGGGGCCTCCGCGGCACGCGCGAGTTCGACGTGATCTGCTGCTTTGCCAAACGCGAGAAGCGGTTGCAGGAGCAATTGCCGAGATGCATCGATCGCCTCGCCGATCGGGGTGGTCTGTGGATCGCGTGGCCCAAGAAAGCGTCCTGCGTCCCGACCGAACTCAGCGATGGCCTCGTCCGCGAGATCGGCCTGGGAACCGGGCTTGTGGATAACAAGGTGTGCGCGATCGACATGGTGTGGTCTGGGCTGCGATTTGTACGCAGATTGGGGAAGAAATAGCCCTCCGCAGGCCTTGATCGCTGCTGGGGGTATGATCGCCTGCGTCCCGAGAATGAGGATCAGGAAGAATCCCACCTACATTCGGAGACTCCCCGCTTTGTTCGCCTCGCGGAGGCGCGCGGGATCATCCCATAGCCAGCGGACGGCTGCTGGCCACACCTCTTCTTCGAGGCCATGGCCATGACAATGAACAACGCCATCGACCCCGATTCCCTCATCGGGATCCCGGTTGAAATCGAATCGAACGACCAGGACCTCAAGCCGGTCGTCAAGCCGGAAGCGCACGGCGCTGAGTCCACGTTCGGCCACCCGCACCACACGCACGATTCGAATATCTCGATGAAGGCGAAGATCGTGAACCTCGTCGCGGTGGTGACGCCCTTCGTGGGGCTCGTCGCTGCGGTCGTGCTGCTCTGGGGCGTGGCGTTCAACTGGATCCACCTCGCGATCCTCGCGGTGATGTACCTCGCCACCGGCTTCGGCATCACGATCGGCTACCACCGCCTCTTCACGCACAAGAGCTTCAAGACCTCCAAGTTCATGACCGCGACGCTCGCGATCCTCGGCTCGATGGCTGTCGAGGGACCGGTCATCCACTGGGTCGCTTCGCACCGCAAGCACCACCAGCACAGCGACAAGGAGCACGACCCGCACTCCCCGCACGTCCACGGCACCGGACTGTGGAGCATGATCCGCGGCGCCTACCACGCGCACATCGGCTGGATCTTCCGCCAGAACATGAGGGGCCTGGCGCGGTACTCCGTCGATCTCCGCCAGGACAAACTCATCCGGACGATCAGCAGGCTCTTCCCGCTCTGGGTTGTCGTCGGCCTGCTCATCCCTGCGGTGCTGGGAGGATTGCTCACGATGTCGTGGACCGGCGTGCTGCTGGGCTTCATCTGGGGCGGTCTCGTCCGCGTCTTCCTCGTGCATCACGTGACGTGGAGCATCAACTCCGTCTGCCACATCTGGGGCTCGCGCCCTTACAACTGCCACGACGAGAGCCGCAACAACGCCATCTTCGGCATCCTGGGGCTCGGCGAGGGCTGGCACAACAACCACCACGCATTCCCGACCTCGGCGCGCCACGGCCTCCGCTGGTGGCAGATCGATTTCAGTTACATGATCATCTGGGGCATGTCGAAGGTGGGGCTCGCGACAGATGTCCGCATCCCCAGCGCCGAGCGGTTGCAGGCGAAGCGCGCCGCGAGCTGATCGCGCTCGCTCGCTGACCGATGACCCAGTGGCTCGATGACCCAATGGCTCGATGACAACGCCGCCCTGCTGACCGCGCTCGCGATCGCGTCGGTGGTGGTCTTCGTCGGCTCGCTGCTGGCGATGCCGATCATCGTCGCGCGCATCCCAACGGATTACTTCGCGCACCGAAGCAGGCATGAGAACGCGTGGGCCAGGCTGCACCCTGTGGCGCGCCTCACGATCGTGGTCATCAAGAACGCGCTGGGTGTGCTGCTGATGCTCGCGGGCCTGGCGATGCTCTTCACGCCAGGGCAGGGGCTGCTGACCCTGCTCGTCGGATTCCTGCTGATCGACTTCCCCGGCAAGTACCGATTCGAGCAATCGCTGCTCCGCCGGAGGAAGGTCATGCAACTGCTGAACTGGATCAGGCGGCGCAAGGGGAAAGAGCCGCTCGAGTCGCCGCCTGCTTAGCCCCGGTCGAACGTCTCCAGGTGCTCGCGCAGGCGCCGCACCGTCGGGAAGGCCTTCTTGATGAGGTCGTGCCGGAGCCCCTTGCAGATCTGCCGGATCTCCGGCGGGAGCTTCGCGTAGTGCGCCCTGCCTCCCAGCGCGTTATAGAACACGCTGATGAGGTTGATGAGGTCGGTGTCGCGTTCCTCCGCCCGGCCCTTGCTCCAGTGGTGGAAGTCGATGAGCTTCACATCGAAGAAGATGCCCCTGGGCTGCACGAAGATGTTCTCTTCGTGGAAGTCGCCGTGGTACTCGCCGCGGGCGTGGATCTCCTCCAGGCCCCTGGCCAGCGTGTAGAGCAGGTGCAGCGCCTCGTAGGGGGGGAGCCGCTTCCCTCTGCGGGCGTTGACGAAATCCGCCAGCACCCGACCCTCGACGAACTCACTGATGAGGCAGGTGATGGGCTGCTTGCGGATCGTGACCGTCTCGCAGTGGTGGTACTGCACGACGAGGTTGCAGTTCCGGAGACGGTTGAGCTTGTTGGCGTAGGCCTTGACGACCTTGTCCTTGTCGTTGCGGTGGGGGAAGAAGAGCTTGGCCGCCCTGGGAATCCCGGTGCGGATCTCCTCGACCCGGTACACCTCGCCCTCCCAGCCGCGGCCCAGCAGTTCCTGCGTGACGTACTTCCCGCCGATGACCCGCCCCGGCTTGAGGTTGAGCGAATCCCCGAGTTGGGTGCGGTTGGGCAGCATCGACTCCATGATCCCAGCGCGAGGCGATGAAATCCAGACCGGCGCAGCGCAAAGTGCCAAAGTCGCAGCGCGACGCCAACAGCGGCGGATCCATCGGCGTCGCCGGCGCGCGAGTTCTCGGTCGCTCAGGGTGCGCCGCGGAGTTGACGCCAGCAGCGGTGCTAGAATCCGCTCATGATCAAGCCTGCTCTTGCTCTTCGGCGCTGGGTCCTGATCGGCTGCCTGTCGCTGGCGATCGCAGCGATGGTCACCGGACCGGCCGGCGCCCAGTCCCCTGGGAACAACGACCTGACCGTCCCCTCGCTCGAGGCGAGGCTCGCGGATGTCGAATCCTCGTCTGCGATCGACGAGCAGGCGAGGAAGTCCGCTGCCGATCTGTACCGCAGCGCGATCGAGTCGCTCCAGCGCGCCGCGGATCTCGCTTCCCAGACCACCGAATTCCGCAGGCTGGCGAGCGAGGCGCCGCAGCTGCTGGTCACGATCCGGGCGGAACTCACCAAGCCGCCTGCCGAGCCATCGATCACCGCCCCTGACGGCGCTTCGCTGCAGCAGCTGGAGCAGTCGCTCACCCAGGCATCGGCCGGCCTCCAGGCGGCCAGGCAGCTCAGCGCCGAACTGCAATCGGAATCGATCCGCAGAAACGAGCGCCGCTCGGCGCTGCCAGAGCAGACCGCCAAAGCCAGGCAGCAGTTGATCGACCTCGATGAGCCAGCAACCCTGCCGCCCAACGAGGGCGAGGCCCTGGCGC
The DNA here is from genome assembly GCA_964351165.1 of uncultured Phycisphaeraceae bacterium. GTDB lineage: Bacteria > Planctomycetota > Phycisphaerae > Phycisphaerales > UBA1924 > JACKHE01. Next base: position 6,080 of record CAYGNN010000067.1, on the reverse strand, counting down.
TGACCGATGCCAGGCGCGCGGCGCAGGAGGCGCGGCGTCTGGTGCTGCAGCGCGAGATCGAGGCCCTCGAAGCGGAGGCCGCCAGTTACGACGCGCGGCGTGAGCTGCTCCCTGCCAGGCTCGACCGGGCGCAGCGCCGCGTGGCTGAATCGGAGAAGCAGGTCGCGGCGTGGCAGACGATCGTCACGGCGCAGCGCCAGATCGACGCGGACAGGGCTGCCCGCGATGCGCAGCGGCTGCGACGCGAGGCAGCCTCGCAGCACCCGGTCCTGCGCGCCTTCGCCGAGGCGACGGCGCAGATGGCCAGAGACCAGGCCGGCCCGTCCAGCATCGCGGAGCAGATCGACCGGGCCTCGCGCGACGCTTCGCAGACCAGGTCGGAACTCGCTGCGCTGCACACGCAGTTCACCTCGATCGAACGGCGCCTCGACGCAACAGGGCTGAACAGGGCGACCGGCCTCCTGCTCAGGCGTCAGTACGAGACGCTCCCAGAAGAGGCGATGCTCCGGCGCCACATCCGAAACAGCCAGAAGAAACTCGAAGCAACCGAGTACGCGCTGATCGAGCTGCAGGAGGATCGTCTCGACGCCGGCGATATCGACCGTGTCGCCCAGCGCCTCATCGCGAGGATCCCCAGCGAAGAGATCACCAACGGGACCGCCGAGCTGGAGCAGGTCGCCCGCGAGCTCGCGACGGCGCGCCGCGATCTGCTCGACCAGCGCATCGGCGACACCACCGCCTACTTCGACAACCTGGTCGAGCTCAACTCGGCGCAGCGCGACACGCTCGAGGACGCCACGACCTACAGGGCCTTCATCGAAGAACGCATCCTCTGGGTCCGCAGCGTGGCCGGCGACCGCTGGCCGAGCGTTGCCGACGTGAGCGATGCGGTCGCCTGGCTCGTAGACCCCGCCGCGTGGACGAGCACCTACCACCAGACCAGGCGGTTCATCGCAGGCCGCTGGCTGGTCGTCGCCATCGGCGCGGCGCTGCTCCTGCTGATCTGGCTGCTGGGGATGCACTGCCGGAGCAGGATCCGCGAGCTGGCCGATCTGGTCAGCCGGTTCAAGACTGATTCGTTCCGCTACACCATCTACGCGCTCCTGCTGACGGTCGCGCTCGCAGCCCCGCTCGCGGTGGCGATGTTCGCGGCAGGCTGGCTGCTGGGAAGCGCCGAGGGGCAGCCCGATGTCGCGATCGCGACCGGGTACGGGCTCCGCATCGCGGCGCTGGTCATCTTTCCGTTGATGCTGCTCCGGCAGACGCTCCGACCCAAGGGGCTCGCCGAGGCGCACTTCCGCTGGTCGAAGTCAACGATCCAGCCGCTGCGCCGAAACCTCCGCTGGTTCGTGCCGCTCATCGCGCCCATCGCGCTGCTCGTGGCGACGATCGATCACAGCGGGATTGAATCGCACAACGCCTCGCTCGGCCGGATCCTCTACACCACCGGCCTGCTCGCGCTCGCGTACTTCCTGCACCGGATCTTCCGCTCGAAGGGCCCGGTCATGCGGCGCTTCATGGAGGACAACACCAACAACTGGGCGCACCGCCTCCGGCACCTCTGGCGACCGCTGATCGTCCTCGCCCCGCTCACCCTCGCGGTGCTGAGCTGGATGGGCTTCCACTACACGGCGCTGCAGCTCGAGTCCAGGCTCGAGCAATCCCTCGCGCTGGGCCTCGTGCTCGTGCTCGCCAGCGGCGTCATGCACCGGTGGCTGCTGATCGCCCGCCGCAGGCTCGCGGTCGAAGAGGCGCGCCGGCGCCGGGAGCAGGCCATCGCCGACGCCGAGAGCAAACGCGCCGCAGGCGATGTCCCTGAGGACAGCGCCCTGCCCCTGCCCCCGACGCTCGACGAGGACAAGCTCGACCTCCCATCGCTCAGTAGCTCCACGCGGCAGCTCTTCCGCGCTTCGATCACCGTCGCTGTCGTCGCGGGGCTCTTCCTGATCTGGGCCGAGGCGCTCCCGGCGCTGCGCATGCTCGATCGGATGCAGGTGTGGCCAACCATCAAGATGGTGGACGCCTCGGCGGATGTCGGCCTCGTCCCAGACACGCTCCTGAACGTCGCGACCCCGACCGATCCCTCCGCCCAGAACAGCGGCGCGATCCCGGCGCTCCCGACCGCGCCAGGCGCAGCGCCGACGATCCCCGCGTCCGACACAGACACAGGCTCCGCGTCCGAGTCTGTTTCTGTCACCGTCGCGGACATCGGGTTCTCGCTGCTGGCGCTCTTCGTGACGTGGGTCGCCTTCCGCAACGTCCCTGCCCTCGCGGAGATCGTCGTCCTCCAGCGGCTGCCCTTCGACGCCGGCAGCCGGTACGCGCTGAGCACCATCCTGCGCTACTGCATCGCGATCATCGGCGTCGTCATCGCCTTCAACGCGCTGGGGCTCTCGTGGAACAAGGTCCAGTGGCTGGCCGCGGCGCTCACGTTCGGCCTCGCCTTCGGCCTCCAGGAGATCTTCGCCAACTTCGTCTCCGGCCTGATCATCCTCGCCGAGCGCCCGATCCGCCTGGGCGACACCGTGACGGTGGGGGGCGTCACCGGCACCGTGACGAGGATCCGCATGCGCGCGACCACCATCGCCGACTGGGACCGCAAGGAACTCGTCATCCCCAACAAGACCTTCATCACCGGCGAGGTCATCAACTGGACGCTCTCCGACCCGGTCCTGCGGGTGATCATCCCGGTGGGCGTCAGTTACGATTCGGATGTCGAGCTGGTCAACAAGCTGCTGCACCAGGTCGCGGCGGAGAGCCCGACCGTCCTGGCTGATCCCAAGCCGCACGCGCTCTTCCGCAACTTCGGCGACAACACGCTCGACTTCGAGCTCCGCGTCTTCATCGGGCACATCGAGAACCTGCAGGTCGTCAAGGACGACCTCCACCACGCGATCATCAAGGCGTTCCGCAAGGCCGGCGTCGAGATCGCGTTCCCGCAGCGCGACCTGCATATCCGCTCGCTTGGTGGGCTCGAATCGCTGATCCAGAAGCGCGAAGACCTCCCTGCGAGCGAGCAGCCCTCAAGCGGCTGACGCATCAGACGTCCCGGCGATCCCCGCTGGAGAGCCAGCCGAACCGCCAGAACATCCCGAGCAGACCGATCACCAGCGCGACCGCCACACACCAGAACAGGATGTAGCCGTACTTCAGGCTGAGTTCCGGGAGGTTCGATGGCTCGGACGTGTCGAAGTTCATCCCGTACACGCCAGCAAGGAAGCCCAGCGGGATGAAGATCGTCGAGAAGATCGTCAGCACCCGCATGACCTCGTTCAGCCGGTTGCTCACGCTCGACAGGTACACGTCCACGAGGCTCGACGACAGCTCGCGGTACGACTCCAGCACATCAGCGACCTGCACGATGTGATCGCGGATGTCCTTGAGCACCGGCAATGAGCGGTCCGTGAAGACACTGCTCTCGAGCGCGAGCGTTTTGGAGATCGCGTCGCGCATCGGCCACGCCGCCCGGCGGAAGAGGGTCAGCTCCCGCTTGATGCGGTAGATGTCCGCCAGCAGCGCCTGCCTGGGCTGCCCCAGCACCTCCGTCTCGATGCCTTCGAGTTGCTCGCCGAAGCTCTCGATCACCGGGAAATAGCCATCGACGATCGCGTCGAGCAGCATGACCGCGAGCACATCCGAAGGCGAGCGGCGCATCTGCGAGCCCTCCTTGTGCAGCCTGTCGCGGATAGGACCAAAGCAGTCGTCGTACGTCTCCTGGAAGGTGATCACGAACCCATCGCCGACGATCACGCTGAGCTGCTCCCAGACGAGGTGGCGTTCCTCGTCCATCGTGACCATCCGCGTGAGGACGAGCAGCATGCTGTCGAGGTCCTCGTACTTGGGCCGCTGCCCGACGTTGAGCAGGTCAGCGATCGCCAGCGCCGAGAGCCCGAACGACTCGCTGATCGCCTTGATGCGTTCGGTGTCCGCCAGCCCCCGGATATCGATCCACAGCACATGCTCCGGATCGACAAGCCCCCGGATGTCCTCGCCTGGCGCAGCGTCCCTCGTCTCGATCGCTTCTTGGTTGAACCGGATCAGCTTGATCTGGGTTGGGTTCGCGTCAGAGCGCTGCGCAATCGTGCCCGGCTTGGCGCCTGCTGCGACGTCGCTGCGATAGAAGAGCTTGCTGTGGCGGAGGTGGACCATCCGGGGATTCTACTGCACTTCGGTGCAGAGTCCTGCTGGCGCTCTTCAGCGATCAATCGCGTCCGCCCATCCGATGAGCTTGGGCAGCGTCGTGTTGTCGCAGTGCCCCTCAAAGAGCCGCGCCCCCTGCCCTGTCGCGTACACGCCGACATCCACGCCGGTGTGATCCCACGTGCTCCACGTCACCGCAGGGTACTCGCCCTGCCCGGCGTGCGAGACAATCGACATCCCGCCAGTCTCGTGGTCGGCGGTGACGATCAGCAGCGTGTCCTCACGCCCCTTGGCCCATGCAGCGATCGCTGCGACCGTCCGGTCGAACTCGATCGTCTCGTGGATGTTCCGCTCCAGCTCGTGATCGTGCGCTGCGTGGTCGATCCGACCGCCCTCGACCAGCAGGAAGAAGCCATCAGGGTCATCCTCGAGCAGCGAGATCGCGTGCATCGTCATTTCGCGCAGGTGCGGGAATGTCTCGTAGTTGCTCGCAGCGCCTGCGAAATCGTCGTACTCGTACGGCATGTTCCCATCGCCGAAGAGCCCGCACAGCGGCGTCGCCCCTGCTTCCGCCGCTGCTTCCAGCTCCGCACGGTTGGTGACAACCGTGTACCCAGCCTCCGCCGCTTCGTCAGCGTCCATCCCAGCGCCGCCCCCGCCGAGCATCACGTCCGGTTTCGTCCGCAGGTACCCCTTCGCGATGACGTCCCGCTGCCGGCGTGATGGCGCGTTCGCAGCGAACGCAGCAGGCGTCGCGTGCGTCAACTCGGTTGTGGTCACCATCCCCACACGCTTGCCCACGCGTTGCGAGTGCTTCAGGATCGAGGGCAGCTCGCGCCCATCTCCAGGGATCGCGACCGCGATGACGCGGTTGTTCACCTTCTGACCAGAAGCCATCGCTGTCCCGGCAGCCGCAGAATCGGTGATCGGATCGTCCGCCGCGTGTGTCGAGACCGTCCCGATCGCCTCGAACGATTCGAACGAGAGCGTCCCCGCCTCGCCGTGGAGGTACAGCCCAGCGGCCCGGACGTGCTCTGGCCCCATCCCATCGCCGATGCACAGGATGACGTTCCGAGGAGGGTCGGCGTTGGCCCGATCAACGACACCGATTGCACAAACCGCCGACAGGATCAGCGTGAACAGCTGGGGCAATGGTCGCACGTGAATCTCCCAGGTGGGGTTGTCGGATCCGCGAGCAGGCAGAATAGCACAGCGGTTTACCTGGTCCGGCACCAATAGTTGTTGGGGTCCAGCGTCCGCGCCTGCTGGATCAGGGCGTTCGCCCTGGCGCTGTCGCCCGCCGCACGCGCCTGGAAGGCGTCGAGCACCAGCATCTTCGCCGATTCGATGTCCGAGAGTTTGAGATACAGATCGTCGGGCGACTCCGTGAGCCGGTGGAGGATCGGCCGACGGAGCGACTCGGTCGCGTCGATGATCGCGTCCCGATGATCCATGAACATCTCGCGGGGGATCCGTTCTTCCAGGATCGTCCGGTCGTCGGTGTTGCGGTCCGCGCCCTGCGCAAATTCCCTGCACGACTCCGCACCAGCCAGGCGCCGACCCAGGAAGTCCGCCGCGTCGAAGACCATATCCGCGCCCAGCTCCTGCGCGATCGCGCGCGATTCGAACCCACCCTGGATCCGCCCGGCGTCGATCCGTGATTCCTGCGCCGAACCGGTCAGCATGTAGTCCCCGCCGATCCGGCTGATCCACAGGTCGTGCGATGGGAAGACATCGCCGAACGTCCCGACGATCGTCTGCAGCGTCTCCGGAGAGACCTGGAACCCCTGGAACCAGACGCACGCGATCCCGCCCTCGTTCAGCTTCGATCGCATCGTCTCGAAGCACTCGCGCGTGAACATCGCGCTGGCGCCGCTCATCCAGGGGTTGCTCGGCTGGCTGATGATCACGTCGTACGTCTGCTCGGTCATCGAGAGCAG
>CAYGNN010000066.1:0-12480 GCA_964351165.1 uncultured Phycisphaeraceae bacterium | reverse complement strand
GCGCAGAGGCGGCCACGCAGCGACGAGACGTCCTTGATCGCCTGGGAGACGACCTTCTGGGCGCCGTTGAGGTCGCCGTTGACGACGTTCAGGTCGGAGCCGTTGCCGAGGTTCGAGAGGGCGACCTTGGTGTCGGTGCCTTCGAGCTCGTGCGTCAGCGAACCGATGGTGCGGGCCGCGACGTTCTGGATGCCGAGGCTGACCTTGCCAGCGATATCGACGTTGGAGCCGAGCTGGAAGTCGGCGCCGCCACCCGAGATCGTAAAGGCGCTGATGGCGCCGAGGTTCTGGGCGTTGGCGTTCGAGCCACCGGAGGTCAGGTCGATCTCGACGCTGAGGAAGTCGGTGTTGATCGAGGCCGAGGTGCCCTTGGCGGTGGCGGTGATGCCGTTGATCGTCGCGCCGACGTCCTGGCCGAGGTCGGTCAGGCCGTTGGTGGCGGCGGAGAAAGCGGTGGCGCCGGATGTCAGTGACGTGGTGGTGTCGGCGGTGGCGTAGTTGAAGATGCCGTCGGAGTTGGCGATGCCGCCCTCGTCGATGACCTTGACCGAAACGAACTGATCGGAACCGAACTCGACGGAGTCGAGGCGGATGCCGGTGCCCGAGGTCGTGGCCTTGACGCCGGTGACGTCGGTGAAGGTGTTCACCGCGGCGGCGATGTCGGTGAGCGTGGTGCCGGAGGCGAAGCTCAGCTCGCGGTTGCCGACGTTGCCGGCGACCTCGAAGACGAAGCTCGAGCCGGTGCCCAGATCGATCGAGGCGCCACCGAACGACAGGAAGAAGCCGCCGACCTGCGCGGACTGGGTGACAACGACGTCAACGTCCAGGGTGCCGCCGAAGTCGAGCTTGGCGCCGTTGACCTTGAAGCTGTTGACTTCGCCGTTGACGCTGGTGGTGTCGTAGTCGAAGTTGCCGTTGAGCAGGCGGGTGCCCTGGAAGCTGGTGGACGACGACACGCGGTCGATGGTCTGGAGGATCGAGTCGATCTGGAGCTGGTTCGCTTCCTTCTCCTCGAGGCTCAGGCCGGCGTCGTTGGCCGTCGAGGTGACGAGGCCTTCGAGCTCGTTGAGCAGGCCGGCGATCTCGGTGAGACCACCCTCAGCGATCGAGGCGACCTGGGCGGCGCGCTCCGAGTTGCTGATGGCCGAGCTGATGGCGGTCTTCTCGGCGCGGAGGTTCTCCGACGCGATCAGGCCGGCCGGGTCATCGGCACCGCGGTTGATCCGCAGACCGGTGCTCAGACGATCGAGTGTCTGGCTGAGCGACTTGTTGTTCTGGCCGAGCACGCGCTGCGCGGTGAGCGACTGAACGTTGGTGTTGATCCGACTCATTAGAGCAATCCTCCGTGACTGAAATGCTGGGCTTCGCCCTCGTTGGCGGCCCCTAGTCCGTGATTCCGACCACCCGCCGCCACAAGACGGCGGTGTGGCTTTGGAACCGGCCTCGCCTCCTGGCTTGACCGGTCCCGACCATTGAGTGCCTCAGGAACGGCGCACTCTGCGGCGCTCCGAGACGGGATTGCGTATCGGAGTGTCCGCTTGCGCGGTCAAGCGTGGGATGACCACCATTGTTGATGTTTCTGTCACAAACCCGCACAACCGGAACAGCGCTCCGGCAGAGTCGCAACTATGGGACGCGCATGAAAAAAACCGCCGGCGGCTGCCGGCGGCTGGTCCCAAGAATCAGTCTGAAAACTCGTCCGAGAATGGCTCCGGGGCTATACCCGGCCCGGACTCCTTATCCGAGAAGCTGCAGCACGCTCTGCGCCTGCACGTTCGCGGTCGCCAGGATGCTCGTGCTCGATGAGGCGAGCACCTGCGCTCTGGTCAGTTCAGAAGTCTCGACCGCGAAGTCCGCGTCGCGGATCGTGGACTCGGACGCGGTGAGGTTCTCGATCGCGGCCTGCAGCGAACGGACATTCGTCTCGATGGTGTTCCGCTCGAAAGCGCCCAGACGACCGCGGAGGCTGGCGACCTCGTCGATCGCGGTGTCGAGGATGGAGCTCGCGTTCTGGAACCGCCTCGACGAGAGCGAGTTCAGCTCGCCGCTCTTGATGCTGTTGAGGAACTGCAGCTCGGTCGTGGAGGTATCGGGGTCGGTGATGACCGTGCCGCCCAGGCGGGATGCGGCCACCGACTGCACGCCGATGCTCACCTGCTGGGAGGAGTTCACACGCGGGCCGAGCTGGAAGAGCGAGCCACCGCCTGTGATCGTGAACGAGGTTGGCGTGCCGCTGACCGTGGTGGCGAAGGTTTCCGCCAGCGCGAGGTCGAGCGTGACTTCGCTCGTCTTGATGCCGAGCTCAAGGCCGCGGCCGGTAGCGAGGGCGCCGTTGACGACCGCGGCGACATCCTTGCCGATGTCCTGCTGGGCTGTCACGAAGGTGGAGGTGTCGGTCCAGTCGAGCGTGGCTTCCTCGGCGTCGCTGGGGAGCTTGACGGATTCGAAGAAGGCGCCGCCGCTGCCGAGCTTGGTGACGGAAACGAAGGACTCGGAGCCGTAGCCGACAGAGCTGAAGCGGATGCCGGAGGCAACGTTGCCGTTGTGGAGCGCCGCCTCGACGCCGGTGGCGTCGGAGATCGCGTTGATCGCGGTGACAACCTCGCTGACGCCCTGGCCGGAGAGGAAGGTCAGGACCTGGACGCCCTCGGGGCCTGCGATCTCGAGCGTGACTGTCGAGATGAGCTGGCCATCGGTGTAGCCGGCGGGGAAGGGCGGGTTCGACGAGTAATCGGTGCGGTGGAAGAGCATCGCCTGCTGCGCCGAGGAGATGACCTCGACGTCCACCGGGATGTTCGATCGGGTTCCGAAGGAGGCGTTGTTGATCGTGGTCTTGAGGATCTCGGATTGATCGACACCGCTGAGGTTGTAGCTCAGCTCGCCGTTGAGGAGCTTGAGCCCGCCGAAGGAGGCGGTGTTGGAGATCCTGGTGATGGACTCGATAGCGGAGTCGATCTGGAGCTGGTTCGCCTCGACCTCTTCCGGCGAGAAGGCGCCGGAGTTGGCGGCCTCGACCACGAGCGCCTTGACGGAGCTGAGCAGATCGGAAACCTCAGCGAGGGCGGCCTCGGTCGTCGCGATGACGTTGCTGGCCCGCTCGGAGTTCTTCACGCCCTGCTCGACGCCCCGGAGCTCGGCCCTGAGCCGGTCGGCGGCGATGATGCCGGCCGGGTCGTCGGCGCCCCGGTTGATGCGCAGACCGGTGGCGAGTCGTTGGAGCCTGACCTGCAGGTCGTCGTTGGCGCGCCCGAGGTTTTTCTGGGCGACGAGGGAAGCGATGTTGGTATTGATCCGCGCCATGGACAATCCTCCGTGATTGTTGCTCTGCGTCCTGTTTCAGACGTTGGCTTGCGCTGCTGGGGCTGCTTGTCCGCGCCCCTGGTGTGGTGTCGAAGAATGCTTACGCGGTGCGCCGGTCGGCGCCCTGGTCGTCACTGTTGTGGTCCGCGTCGCCCGGGAACCGTTCCGGGCTCTTTGGATTCGCTGTCAACCGGCTCGCCTCGATCGTTCTGTTTCGTTGCGGGCCGGGGGATACGTTGTTGGCGATCGAGCCGATCGAGACGCCGGTCAGCGTCGCGGCCTGCTCGTTCTCCTTCTTGATCGCCTCGTACACCTCTTTGCGGTGGACGGCGATCTTCGTCGGAGCGGAGATCCCCAGTCGGACCTTGTCGCCCCGGATGTCAACAACCGTGATCTCGATCTCGTCGCCGATCATGATTGTTTCGTCGCGCTGACGTGAGAGCACCAGCATGGCAGTTGGCTCCTTCCTGACCGACGCCCCATCTCTCCGGGGGGGCCGGCGTTCGCTGCAGTCTTCCCTGACGCAGCGTGTTCCTGGTGGAGATCGCTTACGCGGTCGCCCGTTGTGTGTCCTGGGCGACAACCATCAGCTTGTGCCTCGTCTCCCAACGCTTGTCCGCGAGCACGAGCTGCTCGCCGATGCGGTTGAGCGTGTTGATCACCAGCGGTCCCTGGAGGTTGCCGGTGAGTTCGGAGCCGACCTTGTTGACGATGACAAACACCTGCGCATCTTCAACCTTGTTCAGCGCGAGGTCTTCCATCTGTTCCTTGCGGATCGGGGCGTCGTAGTCCGCCACGAAGAGGGACGGGTCCGTCACCACGAACGCCAGCCCCGGCTCGTCCACGCACTGCAGCCAGAAGAAGCAGGCGTCGTCGTTGGGCTCGAGCAGGCAGTACCGCTTGAACTGAGAAAAACCGAGCAACCCCTTCGAGAATTGGATTACGCGGTCCTCCGCGATCTCCAGCGTCCCGAAACGTGTCGTGCGCACCTCCATCGGTGGGCTCCATCTGTTCGGCCGAACCTTGTCCCGGTCAACGCCGCGGCACTCCGCCGCGGATGACGTCCTGTCGCTCGCCGTGCGCGGCCGATGCGCCGGCGAGACCAAACCCGAACCCCACGGCGTCAGCCGAGGAAGTCCAGCAACGAGAGCGACTGCGTGGCAGCCGCCGACTGCAACCCGGCCTGCTGCACCAACTGGAGCAGGCTGAAGCGGCTCGACGCCTCGATGTAATCGAGATCGCGGAGACCGCTCCGGACGCTCTGATCGAGCAGCCGGGAATCCTCTTCCCGCAAACCGAGTGCCGAGAGCCGCGTGGTGCGGCCGCCGACGACGGCGCGGGCGGACGACAACCGCTCGTAGGCTGCCTCCAGACGTCCACCAGCAAGCGTGATGCCAGCCGAATCGTTCGATTCGAGCGCATCACGCAGGTCGATCAGCGCAGTGATCGCGCTATCGACGCGCACTGTTGCGCGGTCTGTGCCTGAGAAAGTTGCCGGGGCGCCCGCGGCGAACGTCCCGTCGAGCAGCCCCAGGTCCTCCGCGGCCCTGCCGTACAGGGTTGTCACTGTCAGCGAGCCGCCGCCGCCGGTGTTGTCGTTGAAGACCAGGCCGTTGGCGCCATCGGCAAGAACCGCCTCAAAGTCGGCAGGAACCGCCACCCCCCCTGCCGCGGCGTCCGCGTTGATCTTCGCCAGGACCGACGCGACATCGACGATGTCCGCCGGCGTCAGGTCCACGTCGAACTGCGTGCCATCGGTGAGGGTGATCTGGAAATCAAGGTCCCTGGCGGGATCGGGCAGCCCTGTGATGGGGTCGAGCGCCCCATCGGCGATCTCCACGCCCCGGCCATCGTTGAAGACGGACGTCGGCGTCGAGCCCTGGAACGTGCGGATCCCCAGCGCCGAGGCGGTCAGCGTGCCGCCGCCGGACTCGGAGACGGAGAAATCGAACCCGGAGACCTCGTTGTTGATGTTGATCCCATCGCCGGCCGCGTTGATCTCGACCCGGACGCCCAGGTTGAGCTGCTCGACCGCCGACTGGAAGTCGGCGATGGACATCGCGCCGGTGACGGTGACCGTCCCCGACCGGCCGCCATTGGTGAAGACGACGTCGCCTGGGATCGCCCCGCCGGCCAGGTTGAGGTCGGCGAACGTAGTGAACTTGTCGATCTTCGGGTCGAGGTCCACCGCAGGGTCGGTGGGCGTGGCGTTGTCGAAGGTGACGCCGCTGAGCCCAAGGTCCGTTGCGGTCGAACCGCCCCCCACTTCCGCGATGTCGATGGTGAAGCCGCCGTTGAGGTTGAAGGCGAACCCATTGCCCGTGGCGTTGACATCGACACCGCCGGGGAAGGCGCCGCCCAGGGCGCCGGGGGTCTGCGTGCGGATAGTCGATTCGATCAGGTCCGCGGCATCGCCGAACGTCTTGACGTTGGTGAGGTCCACGTTGAACGTGGAGCCTGGCGCTACGGTGATCGCGATCTGGCCCAGCGAGACGCCATCGCCTGTGCCGTTGAGCGCGCCGATCTCGGTCGAGCGTGTGATGACCGGGTCCAGATCGACGTCCCCCTCGACGCGGGCCGAGAGCGCGCCGAGGGCGCGCTCCGCGCCGATGGTGATCGGGATATCCACCGAGGAGCCGATGTCGGTGCGGAGCCCATCCCCAGCGCCGGCGTAGCGGTACCCCTCGAAGAACCCCTGGATCGCGGTCGCGCCGGTGCTGGAGCCGCTGAAGAGGTTGAGGTCGGTGAACTTGGCGTTGGAGAGCGTGACGATCTCGCGGATCATGCTGTCGATGACGTCCGCGGTCGCCGCACGCGTGTCTGCGTCGGAGCCAACGCCGACCTGGCTGGAGGCGAGCTCCGTGGCCTGCAGCAGCAATGATTCGGATTCGCTGAGCGACTGATCCAGCGTGTTGAGCGCTGCCTCCGCATGATCGAAGTTGCGCAGGCGCTGCTCGGAGCGCGCGATGCGGGCGTCGAGGATGCTGATGATGGACGAGGCGACCGGGTCGTCGCTGGCGCGGTTGATGCGGAGGCCGGAGGAGACCTGCTCCTGCAGGCGGGCCATCTCGATGCCGGTGCTCGTGACCTGATCGCGCACGATCCTCGACGTGAGGATGTTGGGCATGCGGGTAGCGCTGGCTGGGATGCGTGACATGCGGTTCGCCTCCGGATCAGATCAGCGAGAGCAGGATCTGTGTCATCTCGTCGATGACATTGATGAACTGCGCCGCGGCCTGGTACTGCCGCTGGTAGGTGATGAGATTGATGGACTCCTCGTCCACGCTGACGCCGCTGATGGCCGCCTCCTGCGATTCGAGCGCCAGGCGCACGTCGCTCGCGGCGGTGGCGCGCGTCCCGGCGGCCCTCGTCTGCACCGCGATCCGCTCGATCGTCTGCAGCCAGTGCTCGCCCAGGCTCACGCCATTGGTCGATTCAGTGGGTGTGTCGCGCAGCTGCGCGATGGCGAGCGCCGCTTCGTTGGAGCCCTCGCTCTCGCCAGCGACGAGCAGCAGCGGGTTGTCGCTCAGCTCCTGGCGGATGCCGATGTCCGTCGCGTCCGTCCCTGTGAAGAACGTGTTGATCCCCAGCGTCGCGAGAGCGCCGGAGGTGTCGTTGGCGAAGCTGAACTCGAAGCCTGCGCTGGCGGTGAGTTGGATCTGCCCTGAGGGCGTGATGGTCGCGCTCAGGTCGGCGACCGCGTCGAGGTCCGCGACGAGCGAGGCGAGCGTGGTGTCATCGCCGAAGCCGGCAGCGCCGGAGTTGTCGATGCCGTCGAGGTCCACATCGATGCGCACGCGCTGCTCCAGGCCGGTCGCCGGGTTGCGGACGACGACCTCGAAGGAGCCGTTGGACGCGGCGAACGGGAGCTCGGCGAAGGTGGTGTTGGCCGGATCGTTGAAGGCGAGCGTCTGCTCAGCGAGTGACATGCGGCGTTCGCTGAGCGTGGAGGTCAGCCCCTCCAACGGCGCGCCCTGGCTGTGCAGGCGGTTGACCTCGAAGATCAGGCCGCTGGCGAGTTCATCGAGGCTGTCGATGGTCTGCTGCAGGTCGCCGGCGCGCTGGTCAAGCAGGGCGCCGAGGCGGCCGGAGGCGATGGTCAGCTTCGTCTCGCGGTCCTCGGTCGCGACGAAGAGCGTTGGCTCGCCGGCGACTTCGACGGTGAGCGTCTTGAGGCCGCGGGCGATCGTGCCGGTGACGACAGGCGTCGATCCGACGTAGACGTCGATCGAGCCGTTGTCGTTGTTGTTGACGGAGATGTCCATAAAGGAGGACAGCTCGGTGACGAGCAGGTCGCGCTGGTCGCGGAGGGCGGCGTTCTCCGTCCGGCCCTGCTCGCTGACGACGATGGACTCGTTGAGGGAGGCGATCTCGCTGAGCAGCTCGTTGGCGCGCTCGACGTTGGCCTCCACCTGCACGTCGATCTGGGTGCGTGCGTCGACCAGGTCGCCCCGGAGTTGCTGCATGTACTGCGCGACGGTCTGGGCTGACTCGACGATGAGCGAGCGGGTCGCCGTAGCGGCGGGGTTGTTCGCGAGCTCGCTGAAGGCGTCGAAGAGCTCTTCCAGCTGACCGGAGACGCCTGCGCCGTCGAGGTCGAAGGTCAGCGCCTCGATCTGCGCGAGCAGGTCCTGGTTGACGAGCGCTGCTTCCTCCTGCGAGACACTGGTGCGGATGCGCGCCTGCAGCGCCGCCTCGACCTGCCGGTTGATGGACGACACCTCGACGCCCCGGCCCTGATAAAGACCGTTGGCGTTGATCTCGCCCTGCACAGGGCTGAGCGACGCGATGCGCCGGTGGTAGCCTGGCGTCGCGGCGTTGGCGATGTTGTCACCGGTGACGCGGATGGCGATCTGGCTCGCGGCCAGCGCGCTGCGTCCGATCAGCAGTGATGAAGTGAGGCTCATCCGTCGCTCCCAGTCAGCTCAGCCATTCAGCTCACCATGTCCAGCATCGAGACAACCGATGGCCCCGGCGCGACCACGCCCCGGGCGCCGTACGCGCCGCTGTGATTCAGCTTCCCCTGCGCCGCGCGCAGCACGCCCTGCATGTGCGCCGCGAGCGTCTGCGCCGCGATCTGCGCCCTGGCGTTCTGCTGCTGCACGCGTTCGATCACCGCGCGGAGCCTGCCTGCGGCGTCGAGCACCGCGTCGCCCACCTTCCCCGCGGCCTTCTTCGCCAGCGCCGAGGCGCTGATCGCGTCCGCGTTCAGGTCCAGGAGCCTCCCCAGCTCGCCGGCCGCTTCGGTGCGCTGCTTGTCGAGCTCCGCGATGCGCTTGGCGATCTCGCTCTCGGCGCCGATCGTCTTCGCGACCGCTGGCAGGTCACCGGTGCGGATCGCTTCGATGCGCGCCGCGCCCAGCCTCTCCAGCTCGTCGTAGACGCGCTCGAGCTCGGTCAGTGTTGCTTCCAGCCTCGAGGCTGCTGCTGTGATCGCCTGCTCATCACGCATCGGTGTCCACCTTTCGTGTCGTCGGGGTCGCCTGGACGCTGCGGTCGAGCCTCGACGCGACCGCGTCCACCAGGCCCCAGCCGGTGCTCTTGACCATGCGGTGCGCGATCTCGGCGTCGAGCATCGGCCCGAACCGCTTCTCGACATCGCCCGGCGCGAAGGGGCCGGCCGCCTGGTTCGTCTCGCGCAGCTGCGCGAGGATCGGCTGCACCAGCGCCATCGCGATGAACTCCTCCGCCGCCTCGCGGGGCGACTGCTGCGTCAGCTGATCGCCGCCCAGCGCACGCCGCAGCGCCGAATCGAACTGCGGCGCCTGCTCCGCGGTGCGGGTGTTGCTCAGCTCAGGCCTGAAGATCGAAGGGTCGTTGAGGGGGCTCAACGAGTCGGTCGGCGCCAGGCCCATCAGGTTGGAGGTGGTGTCGGTGAGCATCAGTCGATCACCAGCTCCGCGTGCAGCGCGCCGGTGCGGTGCAGCTCCATGAGGATCGCGATCTGGTCGTTCACCGGAACATCCAGCTGCTTGAACGCGGCGAGCAGATCGCCGAGCCTGGTCGATTGCTCGCCCTCGCTCGTCGTGTCGAGCGTCGCCCAGCGCGAGGTCGTCGCGCCACCCTGCTGCGGCTGCGAGATGGTGGTGATCATCAGGTCGCCGTGCGCGAGGATCGTTGGGCTGATCTCGACGTCCTCTGTCACCACGATCACGCCCTCGCGCTCGTTGATGACGACGCGCGCCGGCAGCGACAGCAGCGAGGGATCGAACCGGATGCTCAGGATGTCGGAGATGAACGCCGCTGGATCGCGCTGCTCGGCGCTGGGGATGCGCACGCGGACCGATCGGTCGTCCAGCGCGAAGGCGATCTCCTCGGCGTCGTCATCGAAGCCGAGCCGGTCCTGGTTGATCGTGCTGGCGATGAGCTGCGAGGTTGTCCAGCCGGCGATGTTCGGCTCGATGATGAGCGTCAGCGAGCCGTCGCTGCTGATCGACGGCGCGAGGATGTCCTTGACGATGCGCGCGCCCTTGCGCACCTTGCCGGTCGTCGGGTTCAGCCCCTCGATCTCGATCGGTCCCTCGGCGATTGAGTAGACGCCGTGCGTCGCGTACGGGCCGCGCAACGGCGTGAGGAAGAGCTGCCCCCCTGCGAGGCTCTGCGGGTTGTTGATCGCCATGACGGTGACATCGAAGCGGTCATCGGTGCGCGCGCCCTGCTCTGGGATGCGGCAGGTGACCTCGACGATCGCGATCGAGCGCGAGTCTTCGAGGTCCGCCGGGGAGATGGGCAGGCCCTGCTGCTCCAGCAGCGCGACCATCGGCTTGGCGATCATCATGTTCTCGCCGCTGTCGCCGGTGCCGGGCAGGCCCATGACGAGACCGAACCCCTGCAAAATCGTGTCGCCCTGGCCCTGGATGCGGACCATCTGCTGGATCGATGTCGCGCCGGCCTTCGGCGCGCACATCGCCGCGGCGAGCAGTGCTGTCGTGATCAGGATGAAGTGTCGAATCCGCATTGGCGCCTCCGCGCTGGTGGGAATGTTGTGTTCAGAAGTTGAAGATCGCCTCGAGCGCCCTGGGGATCAGCCCCTTCTCTGACGCCTTGGTGACCTGGCCCTCGTGCTGGATGTTCAGCGCGAGGTCGTAGAGCTGGCTGCTGTTGATCGTGTTGCGGCCGGTCACGTCCTCGCTGCGGCACAGGCCGGAGAGCAGGATCGTCTGCTTCTCCTTGTCCGTCTCGATGGACGTGCGCGCCTCGAGCAGGAGCGTGCCGTTGGGCTTGACCTCCAGCACACGCGCCGTGATCCGGGCGGTGATGTTCTCTTTCCGCTCGTACTCGCCGTCGCCCTCGAACTTCGATTGCGAATCGGCGAGGTTCGATGGCGAAGGATTGATCGCCTGCAGCGGGGCCCGCAGCTCGATGAACTGGCGGATCGTGTCCAGCGTCGCCATCGCGGCGTCGTTCTGGTACTTCTTCTCCGTGTCGAGCGACTGCTCCCGCTTGATGTTGCTGATCTCGGAGACCTCGATCGTGATGAGGTCGTGCTCCTTGTAGACGCGCGGGTCCGGCGGCTTCACGGCGATCAGGCTCGTCGCGTAGATCGATTCGTGCGTGCTGCGGTCGTCCTCCGCCTTGACCGGGGGGGCCTCCGGCTCGTCCTGGAACAGGCTCTGCGCGTTGGCGGCGCCTGAGAGCGCAACAAACGCCAGCGAGAACGACAGAATGTGTTGGATCTTGCGCATGGGTGGTGTCTCCAACCGACATCACGCAAACAACAGGCCAGCCCTGAGGCCGGCCTGCATCGCACATTTCAAGTTGGTCTGTATTCAGCCGGCGAGTTCCATCACCGCGACGCCGCGGCCGGTCATCCGCGCCGTGAAGGTCTTCTCGCTACCGGTCATCTGGAGCTCGACGAACTCGCCCTCGAGCGCCTTGTCCTTCGCCCTGGCCCAGGCCTTGACGACGACACCACCGCTGACGCAGTGGACCTTCACCAGATCGCCGCGCTCGGCGGCGATCGGCGGTTCGAGCGATTCGGCGCGGATCGTGGTCCCTGCGGGGATCTTCCGCCTGGCGCGCATGCCCACCGCCTGCTCGGACTTCTCGATCGCTGCGGAGCCATCCGGGGCGATCCATTGCACGACCTCGGTCAGGTCCGCCTGGCTGACGGCAGCGCCCCGGGCGATCTCCCGGCTGGCGGTCACGATGGGCTTGCGGAGCAGCACATCGACGCGGATCGTTGCGGCAGTCGGCTCGAGCCGTTCGCCCTCGTAGATCCAGACAACATAGGACATGCGTGACGACGACGCGGTGGAGCCGGGCTGGATCTCGACCCGCGTGCTGCCGCTGACGACACGATCCAGGATCGCGGCGTCGCGCTGCTCGAACTTCAGGCGGAGGTCCTCGTTCTCGACGCCGAACATCGCGCCGACCAGCTCGGCCATCCTTGTGCGCACCGTCTGCACACCGGTCAGATCGACTGTCGCAGGGGCGGATTCGGTGGGCTTCGCGTCATCGATCCGGCTGCGCACGCGGTCGCCGGTGCGGACCTGGCACGTCGAGCCGCGGAGCGTGAGGCGCCCCCAGTTGGCGTGTCTCTTGGTGAGCGCCGCGCGGATGTCGGCGGTGGTGACCTCGAAGGAAGCGGCGCCGGGCTCCGCCTTTTTGATAACGGTCGAAGCGAGCGTCAGCGCCGGCTCGCCGGTGAGGGTGGCGACGTCGCGAAGCAGGGCTGGGTCGCCTGGCTCGATCCGCGCGGTGGGGTTGAGCGCGATCACGCCCAGATCCGCCAGCGCCTGCGGTGAGAGGACAACACTCAGGAGCATCGGGAGAACGAAGTTGCGGAGCGAGCGGATCGTCAAGGTGTCACCTGTTGGTTGGCTGGATTACCTGCGGAGCTGGGCGACCTGCTGCAGGACCTCGTCGGCCGTGCGGATCGACTGGCTGTTCATCTCGAAGGCGCGCTGCGTGCGGATCAGGTTGATCAGCTCCAGCGTGGGATCGACGTTCGAGCCCTCGAGCATGCCTTGGCGGAGGCCGCCGAACTGCTGCTGCGCCGGCTCGCCGGTCAGCGCTGGGCCGGTCGCGGCGGTCTCGACGAAGAGATTCTCACCGATCTGCTTGAGGCCGGCGGGGTTGGCGAAGTCGGCGAGCTGGAGCTGACCCACTTCGCTGGGCTGCGTCTGCCCAGGCTGCAGGACGCTCACGCGGCCATCAACGGAAACAGCGATCCCGGTC
>CAYGNN010000065.1:0-12537 GCA_964351165.1 uncultured Phycisphaeraceae bacterium | reverse complement strand
CGGCGCGGATGCGCTGGTCATCTGCACCGAGTGGGACGAGTTCCGCTCGCCCGACTTCGAGCGGATGCGTCAGCTGATGCCGAGCAAGACGATCTTCGACGGCCGCAACGTCTTCCGCCAGGAGCAGATGGAGCGCGAGGGCTTCGTGTACTACTCGGTGGGCCGCGCGCCGATCAACGCCGAGCCTGCGACGGTGTGACCGCAGGTTCAACCTGAATCAACACGCGAGGGCGGGTTTCGACCCGCCCTTTTTCGTGCGCTGCTGCGCCCCGCCTGGCTGGTCAAGCACTCGGAAGCATAAGATGGATCACCATGAGTTGTGATTACATCGTGTGGCATAGCCCGGCGGAACTGGATGATGAAGCCGCGACTGAGATCGCGATGGCGATCGGTGACGGAGACGTCAGCGCGATCAAGGCACATCCTTCGCTGAACACGTTTTACGAAGAGCTGATCTCGATCCACCCCGAGATCGACCATCTCACACAAAGAGAACTCGACAAGTCGCCTTGGGCCAGCACACTGGAACGATCGCCCGCGTACATCCTGATCAACTGCAGGTGGCATCGCGCGAAGTACGCCTTTGGAGTGATCAAGAAGCTCGCCCACAAGCACGGGCTGTGCATGTTCGACCCCCAGCACGACATGCTGGTGCGATCCGGCGCCACCGCGAGACAGCACGAGGCGCCCATCCTGCGGGACCGCAAGTTCTGGCGATTCTTGGATCGATTCCGAAACGGTTGATTCCCGCCGTCACCCGGTCGCGGTCAGCACTTCCCGGTACAGCGTCACGCCGACCAGCAGCGCCTGGAACCCGGCCAGGACCAGCGCGCCGATGATCGCCAGCCGCACTCGCTTCAAGTCGGTCCCCTTGGGCAGCGCCATCGCCGCCAGCCAGGCGAGGCACAGCAGCACCATCGGTTCAAAGTACCGCTGCCACGCGAGGGAGTTCATCGACTGCGCGATCGACCAGCCGAGCATCGTCAGCAGCAGGACGTTGGCTGATTGACCTCGATCAGCGCTCGCCGCGGCCTTGCGCAGCAGCCACAGCACCCCGGCGCCCATCGGCGCGAGCAGCAGGACGACCACGCTTGTGCGCCCGAACAGGTCCGGCGCCTTCTGGATAATCGGTTTCCAGAGCCAGCCGTTGTCCCTGGGGTTCCAGCGGGAGCCGTCGTCGTACTGGATGCGCACCCAGTCGGTCGCCGGGATGATCGCGACGAGCAGCCCCATCGCCACCCAGATCCAGAGCCACTTGTTCTTCAGGGCGCCCCTGCGGATCTCGTCGAGGGCCGCTGGGAGGAAGTAGACGCCGAAGACAGCGCACATGCTCAGTGCGAAGGCGAATGTCGCGAAGTTGGCGCCGGTGTCGTGCTTGGCGCGGTACTCAGGCGGCGTGAGCCCTCCCCAGATCGAGACGAACCACACCAGCAGCGCCGCCGGCGCGAGCGCCCAGGCGACACCCCAGATGGTGCGCACCCAGGACGTCGGCTGCTCGTCGGCGCCCATCCGGAAAGCCGGCGGGACGAACCGGCGCATCGGACCAGCGCAGAGCGCGAGCAGGCCAAGCGGCGCGATGGTCCAGACGTGGACCTGCCGGACACCGACGGCGGCTGTCGCACACAGGCCGAGCAGCCCTGTGCGCGCAGGCGATGCGTTCCTCGTCGTGATCGCGCCGCCAACTGCGAGGGCGACGAAGCCCCACGCGGCGGTGTCGGTCGTCAGCCAGATGCCGCCTCCGAGGATGTAGGGGCTCAGCAGCAAGGGCGCCGAAAGCGCCAGCGCGAGCCACGAGGAGCAGTAGGCCGAGGCCCACCAGAAGACTGCCGCGAGCAGGCACCAGGTCAGCAGCGCGCTGGCGAGGCGGACGACCGGGGCGATGACGGTCTCAGCGCCGGTGGCTTTCATGACCGCCGCCATCAGCAGGTGGTAACCGGGGGAGGTGGTCGATCGGTAGTTGACGATGTCAGGGCTGGGCCACTGCTCGACCATCGTCTCGATGACCGGCTCGTGGTACATCGAGGCATCGCCGGCCTCGTTGGTCCCGCCGCGTCCGGAGAGGATCACCGGGACCACGAGCAGGGCGTAGGCGACCGTGAGGACCAGCAGGGCCTTGAGCCGGGGGCCCACCTTGGAGTCTGGAGCGGATATCGTCGATGACACCCGGACAGAATACACACCGCCAGCGCCCCTGCTCCCTGACGATCACCCCAATACTCGCCCCGGTTCCCGGACCTCATGCCCAGCAACCCCATCAACAAGCTCATGCACGCGATGCACCGGCCGGTGTACGAGGCGCGCCTGCGCGAACTCGTGAGGGTCATCACGCCGTTGCTGCGCGCGAACGATTCTGTCCTGGATGTCGGCTGCGGCGTCGGCACGCTGGGCAAGGCGCTGCTCGATGCGCCGGATCACCCCCAGGGCCTGGAAGTCAGGGGGCTCGAACGCGTCAAGCGCGGCGGCGAGCCGATCGAGGTGCTCGAGTACGACGGCGGTGATATCCCGCTGGAAGACAACTCGTGCGATGTGGTCATCCTCGCGGACGTGCTCCACCACGAGCCGGACTTCGACAAGCTGCTGGGCGAGTGCGTCAGGGTGAGCAAGCGGCTCGTCCTTATTAAGGACCACACGGTGCAGGGGCTGCTGGCGCAGCAGCGGATCTCGCTCATCGACTGGGCGGCCAACGCCCCCTACGGCGTCCCCTGCTTGTTCCGGTACAACACGCCCTCGGAGTGGTCCTCGATACATTCGCGGTTCGGCCTCGAACCGGTCGAAGAGATGACCAGTATGAACCTCTACCCGCCCTTCGTGAACCTGCTCTTCGGGCGCCGTCTCCAGTACTTCGCGGCGCTGCAGGTCCCGGGCGCTACGACCGAGAGCGCATGACCGCCCCCACCACGATGCCAGAGCCCCCAGCCCAAGCCGAGGCTTCCGATGCGCCAGCGCCGGTGAAGCAGCGGCCGCTGGCGCTGAGCCTGCTGAAGCTGGCGAGGCCCCACCAGTGGTCCAAGGGGATCTTCGTGCTGGCCGGCCCGATCTATGGCGCTGCGGACCTGCTGGGCAGCGGCGCTGCGGTGCAGTCGATTGTCCTGCAATCGCTGGTCGTGCTGGCGTCCTTCTCGCTTGCAGCGAGCGGCTGCTACGTCGTCAACGATCTGTGCGACCGCGAGGCGGACCGCGCGCACCCTCGCAAGCGTCACCGCCCGATCGCTTCCGGCGCGGTCTCGCCTGGTCAGGCGCGCGCCTTCGCTGCGGCGCTGATCGGGACTTCCCTCGCGCTGCTGCTGCTGTTGCCGGCGCCTGCGATCTGGTGGACCGCTGCGACGGTGGTCCTCTACATCGTCAACGTCATGGTGTACTCTGCGTATTTCAAGAAGCACGCGATCGCGGACGTCATGGGGCTCTCGCTGGGGTTCGTCCTTCGGGTGCTCGGCGGCTGCGCGGCGCTGAGCATCGCGCCGTCGAGCTGGCTCCTCAACGTCACGCTCTTCATCGCGATGTTCCTCGCCTTCGGCAAACGTCTGGGCGAGCGGCGCAGCATGGGCGAGCACGCGGCCAAGGCGCGGGCCGTCCAGACGCTCTACACGAGCACGCTGCTGGAGATGTCCGTCGTCGTCACCGGCGTCTGCACGCTCGTCACGTACACGATCTATGTCGAGGAGCAGGCGGAGTTCTACACGCTGGGGTTCAACCTGCTCTGGCTGACGGTGCTCCCTGTGACGTTCGTGCTGCTGCGGTGCATCGTGCTGCTGGACGCCGGGCGGTATGACGACCCGACGGAGATCGCCCTGCGGGACCCTGTGGTGCGGACCGGGACGATCCTCTTCGCCGCGATGACGGCCTTCCTGATGCTCTGGTTCCGGCTGGATTTCGGGAGTGTCCTCTCCGACTGGCTGGGGTGATCCCCTGCGAGCGGCTCTCCCTGCCCTTCAGGGCCGGGATGGCGCCAGAATCTGGCCCATCAAACGTCTGAATACCCATCAACCTATGCTGTGGTTGTCCGTATAAGCCACCGTCCGGCGGTCCCTTGCGTGGGGGCTTGCTGACCTGTGATCACACCCTTTCCGGGCCGCGGCCTCATGAACCGTCGCCCTCCCCCGATGGCATCCCTGCTTCCGGGGCGTCATTTCCAGATCTGGAGCAACGAGATGAAGACACCCAACCGTACGACATCGCGACTGCGATTCGCCGCACCGGCGATCACGCTCGCGGGCGTCCTGGCCCTCTCCGCAGGGCTGGCCGGCGCGCAGGCCCCCCCAAGCCCTGAGGACATCGCCCGCATGATGCCTGGCGGCGGTCCGGGTGGCGGCGCTGAGAAGAAGGACTTCCCCGACTTCAAGGACGTCATCGAGGACCACGAGAAGGTCATCTCGACCGCCTCGGGCAAGAGCCTCTACACGCTCTACAAGCGCGACAAGGACGGCTCCGTCCTCGCTGAGCTGCCCCGCAACTTCGAGAAGCAGAACATCTACGTCGCGACAGCGATCTCCGGCGGCATCCCTGCGGCCGGCATCCAGTTCGGCGAGCACTTCCTCCGCTGGCAGCGCTTCGACAAGACGCTCGCCCTGATCGCGCCGAACCTCGAGACGCGCTCCACCGGCGACGCCGCGAGCCGCGCTTCGCGTGACAACCAGTACACCGACACGGTCATCGCTGAGGTCCCGATCAAGGCCATGGGCCCCGGCGGCGGCCCGGTCATCGATCTCTCCGGCCTCCTCGCCGGCAAGTCGAGCGTCTTCTTCGGCGGCAACACCCGCGGCGCCAACACCAGGCTCCTCGAGGTCACCAAGGCCAAGGCGTTCCCCGACAACCTCGTCCTGGCGTACTCCTTCCCTGCGGCCTCCGGCCAGTTCATGGAGATCTCCTACTCCTGGAGCGTGCTCCCTGAGAGCACCGGTTACAAGCCGCGCGAGTCGGACTACCGCCTCGGCTACTTCACGACCGCCTTCACCGACCTGAACAAGATCGGCGAGGACACCACCAAGACGCGCTACGCCAACCGCTGGCACCTGCAGAAGGCGGCGCCCGAGCTGAAGATGAGCCCCCCCAAGGAGCCCATCGTCTTCTACATCGAGCACACGACGCCTGTGAAGTACCGCAGGTACGTCCGCGACGCGGCGCTCGAGTGGAACAAGGCCTACGAGAAGGTCGGCCTGGTCAACGCCATCGAGGTGTACCAGCAGGACGCTTCGAGCGGCTCGCACATGGAGAAGGACCCGGAAGATGTCCGGTACAACTTCCTCCGCTGGCAGTCGAACAACCAGTCGTTCGCGATCGGCCCGTCGAGGGTTGATCCTCGCACCGGCCAGATCCTCGACGCCGACGTGCTCATGAACGACGGCTGGCTCCGCTACGCGATGCAGCAGTTCGAGAACGTGCTGCCGCAGACCGCGATGGAGACGTTCAGCCCTGAGACGCTCGCCTGGATCGAGGATCGCCCCAACTGGGATCCCCGCGTCCGCATGGCGGCGCCCTCGGAGCGTGAGAACGTCATCGAGCAGATCAAGCGCCAGCGCCTCGCCCGAGGCGCCAACGGCTACAGCGGCCACGCCATCGGCGCTGCCGACGCGACCCTCATGGGCGACCAGCCCTATGACGGCCTCGCCGACGCGGTCAGCCAGAAGAACGGCTTCTGCATGCACGCTGTCGAGCGCGGTATGGACCTCGCGATGGTCCGCCTGAACATGCTCGATCTGGGCGCGATCAGCGATGGCGAGGGCGATGAGTTCGACGGCGTTGCCGAAGAGTTTGTCGGCGCCATCGTCAAGGACGTGATGATGCACGAGGTCGGCCACGTCCTCGGCCTGCGTCACAACTTCAAGGCCTCCACGGCGTACACGATCGAGCAGATCAACTCGCCGGAGTGGAAGGACCGCGCGATCACCGGTTCGGTCATGGACTACAACGCCATGAACTACCGCTTCGACATGGGCACCGAGCAGGGCCCCCACGTCATGCCCACGATCGGCCCCTACGACTACTGGGTCATCGAGTACGGCTACACCTTCGACAAGGACCTGCAGCCCATCCTCGACCGCGTCGGCGAGCCCGAGCTCGCGTACGCGACGGACGAGGACACCTTCGGTCCTGACCCCACCGCCCGCCGCAGGGACATGGGCCGCAACACCATCGACTTCGTCGAGGGCGACATGCGGATGATCCAGGACCTGCGCACGAAGATCCTCGATCGCGCGATCGAGGACGGCGACAGCTGGAGCAAGGCCCGCAGGGCGTACCAGATCCTGCTCGGCCAGCACATGCGTGACCTGTCCACCGCGTCCAACTGGATCGGCGGCACCTACATCAACCGCGACCGCAAGGGCGACACTGGCGATCGTGACCCGGTCATCCCGGTCGAACCTGAGATGCAGCGCCGGGCGCTTGCCTTCGTGATCTCCAACAGCTTCCACGACGAGGCGTTCGGCCTCACCCCTGAGCTGCTCGCCAAGATGTCCACGGACAAGTGGTGGGACATGGGCTTCCAGGCGATCCTCGCTGACCCGGCGTGGAACGTGCACGACAGCATCCTTGGCGTGCAGGCTGCGGTCCTGACGCAGCTGCTGAACCCGACCACGCTCCGCCACGTCTACGAC
The DNA here is from genome assembly GCA_964351165.1 of uncultured Phycisphaeraceae bacterium. Classification (GTDB taxonomy): domain Bacteria; phylum Planctomycetota; class Phycisphaerae; order Phycisphaerales; family UBA1924; genus JACKHE01. The sequence continues at coordinate 5,944 of CAYGNN010000065.1, read as the reverse complement.
AACGAGTACTTCGTGCCTGCTGATCAGGACGCGCTGACGCTGCCTGAGCTGCTCGACGCGGTCACCGACGCGGCCTTCACCGAGCTCGACAAGCCGGTGCGGGATCGCTTCACCGCCCGCGAGCCGATGATCTCCTCGATGCGCCGGAACCTCCAGCGCGAGACCATCGAGCGTCTGATCGATCTGACGATGCCCGGCTCCCTGACCGGCGCCGCTGGCAAGCCTATCGCGACGCTGTCGGCGCAGAAGCTCCGCCAGCTCCAGGGCCGCATCGACGCGACGCTCAAGAAGGCGGACTCGAAGATCGATCCCTACACCGTCGCGCACCTGTCCGACGCCTCGCTGCGGATCGGCAAGGCCCTCGACGCCGACTACATCTACAGCCTCAACTTCGGCAACTGATCGTCGGGAACATGTTTGATTGATTCAGGCCGGCCCTCTCTGGGGCCGGCCTTTTTCGTGCGCGAAAGGCCGGGCGATCAGAGCTGGTCCCAGCCCCAGATCTGCATCTGCACCTTGCGGTCGAGCGTCTGGCCATCGACCTTCAGTGTCAGCAGCACGCGGCCCCTGTGGTGCGCCTCGTGGCTGATGAAGTAGCTCAGCGAAGTGAAGATCCCCTTTTTGAAGCCGCGGCGTTTGGGTTCGCTGTTGAGGACGCCGGTCAGCAACCCCTCGATCGCGGGGTCGGACTGATCGAGCGCCTTGAGGACCGCCTTCTTCGTTGGCTGGGCGCTGGGGTCGAGCTTGACGATGCCCTTGCTCAGGTCCTTGGCGCGGCGCTCCAGGTGCGCCAGGCGGAGGTTGTGCAGGTGCGCGAACTCGCCGGCGACGCCGCGGCCGCCGCGTCTGGAGAGCGTGCTCAGCCAGCCCTCGTCGCTGACCGCGTCGATGATGAGGCGGTTGATCGTGCAGTTGGCACGCCAGGCGAGCGCGAGTTCTTCGGTTGGATCTGCCATCGGAGTCAGCATCGCTGGCCGGGGTGGGCGCCGTCAACACCTGGCGACGTGCGCCTGCCGGGCGGCATCGAAAAGCCCAGTAGGAGCCGAGCAAACCGCCCGGCCGGCCACGCCTCGGGGCGGTTTGGCGTTACTATCATGGCTCCCCGTTCCAACCACTCCCAGCCGCGATGCGGGCCTCCGCGGCGGCTGAAACCCCGAAGACTACGGAATCCAATCGCCATGGCTGGCAAGCACTTCGATCTCATCGTCATCGGCGGCGGCCCCGCCGGGTACGTCGGCGCTATCCGCGCCGCCCAGCTCGGCATGAAGGTCGCCTGCGTCGAGCGTTCGCACCTGGGCGGCGTCTGCCTCAACTGGGGCTGCATCCCCACCAAGTCGCTGCTCGCCAACGCCGAGCTGTACGAGAAGACCAACGAGCAGTCCGACCTCTGGGGCCTCGAGTTCGACAACCTCCGCGTCAACTGGGAGAAGGTCGTCGGCCGCTCCAGGGGCGTCGCGGAGAAGGTCCGCGGCGGCGTCGGGTTCCTCCTCAAGAAGAACAAGATCGAGCACGTCGTCGGCCACGCGAAGATCACCAGAGGCAGGAGCGGTGGTCAGCCCTGCGCCGTCGAGATCTACGACTGCGACGTGAAGGACTCGCTCACGCTGGCGCCTGCGAGCCTCGCGGACAAGCCGCGAGAGACGATCACCGCCGACAACGTGCTCGTCGCGACCGGCTCCGTCGCGCGGGACCTGCCGTTTGCGAAGTTCGATGGCGACAAGATCATGGGCGCCAGGGAGGCGATGAACCAGCCAGAGATGCCCAAGTCGCTGATCATCATCGGCGCCGGCGCGATCGGGATGGAGTTCGCCTACTTCTACAACACCTACGGCTGCGAGGTCACCGTCATCGAGATGCTCGACCGCATCCTCCCTGTCGAGGACACCGAGGTCTCCGCGGCGCTGGGCAAGCTCTACAAGAAGCACGGGATGAACATCAAGACCGGCACGACCACCACCGGCGTGGACGCGTCGGGCAAGGGCGTGAAGGTCACCGTCGCGCCCTTCAAGGACGGCAAGGCGGACGAGTCGAAATCCGAGACGCTCGAGGCGGACAAGGTGCTCATCGCCATCGGCGTCAAGGGGCGCTTCGATGGCCTCTTCGATGAATCGCTGGGGCTCGAGACAGTCAAGGACCACATCAAGACGGACTACGTCCCCAACTCGCCGGACGTGCAGAACCTCACCTACCAGACGAGCATCCCCGGCATCTACGCCGTGGGTGATGTCATCGGCCCGCCCTGGCTGGCGCACGTCGCGAGCGAGGAGGCGATCATCTGCGTTGAGCGGATGGCAGGGCACGACCCGATCCCGATGGACTACACCGTCATCCCGGGCTGCACGTACTGCCACCCGCAGGTCGCCAGCGTGGGGTTCACCGAGCAGACGCTCATCGAGCGCGGCCTGAAGAAGGGCGAGGACTACGAGGTCGGCAAGCACAACTGGATGGCCCACGGCAAAGCGGTCGCCTCCAACCAGAAGGACGGCTTCGTCAAGATCATCAAGGGGCTGCCCCGGGGTGAGATCCTCGGCGCCCACATCCTGGGCGATCAGGCGACGGAGCTCATCAGCGAGATGACCCTCGCAAGGCGCCTGGAGGCGACCACCGAAGAATTGATCGTGACTGTCCACGCCCACCCGACCATGCACGAGGGCCTCCACGAGGCGGCCCTGGCGGCCGACGGGAAGCTGATCCACGGCTGAGCCTGCCGGCTAGGAGGCGGGTCAGGGAGTGGCTTATCGGGACAGGCAAACCCCGCTATTTGTCGTGTTTTTGGGCAAAAAACGCCGCCCTGTCCCCGCAGGGGGCAAAGAATCGCATATTCGTATGATTCCGCTTGCCCCGTGTCGGGCGATGTGGTTTGGTTGATGTGAACTGATGGCGCCGATTGCGCTATCCCCACGGACGCTCCTGAGCGCCCTGCGGGGATCGCTGCGATGGCGCCTTCTGACGATCGCACAGCCGGTTCCCGCAAGACGGCGCCCCGCCGATGGCGCCAAGAGCCCGCAATTCAGAGCCCGCAACGACAAAGGACTTCCCGATGAGCACGTTCCGCAACTGCACGATCCTGGCCGGCCTCGCTGGCGCCGCGGCTGTCGCCGCGGTTTCGACCTCGCACACGCCCGCCCCCCCTGCTCCGATCGCGGAGATGCCGATCATCGAAGAAGGCATGTCCTGCATCACCAACCAGATCGCCTCGACGATCTTCGCCGAGGGCACCGACCCTGAGGTGATCGCCAAGGTCTACAACATGATCTTGAAGCCGATCGAGGCGGAGATGACCCAGCGCTACTACACCGGCAGCCGCTGGCCCGGCTCCTTCGGCAGCCCTGTTGATCTGACCTACAGCTTCCCGGCCGATGGCATCACCATGGACGCCGGCAGCGGCAACCCCAACGTGCTCCACGCCGACCTGAACATCCACTTCGGCAACGAGACTGTCTGGAAGGGCCTCTTCCGTCAGGCCTTCGACCAGTGGGAAGAGTACACCGGCAACACCTACACCGAGGTCAGCGACAACAACTCGTTCTGGGGCGCTTCCGGCCCGCAGCACGGCGGCAGCGGCCGCGGCGATATCCGCATCTGGTCCCGCTCGATCGACGGCGGCTCCAACACCCTCGCCTTTAACTTCTTCCCCGGCAGCGGCGTCGGCGGCGACATGGTCCTCGATTCCGCCGAGAACTGGTCCAGCGGTCCGAGCATCAACTACCGATTCTTCCGCAACGTCATCACGCACGAGAACGGCCACGGCATGGGCCTCGCCCACGTCTGCACCGACGCTGCGAACCGCATGCTGATGAACCCCTTCGCGACGACCTCGTTCGATGGCCCGCAGCAGGATGACATCCGCGGCATGCAGCGCCTCTACGGCGATTACTCCGAGCCCAACAACACGAACGGCGTCGCGACCGACCTCGGGTTCTTCGATCCGATGGACACCGCGAACCTGTTCGGCCTTTCGGTCTTCAACTCCGACGACGACTTCTACGCGATGACCGTCGGCGGCAGCTCGCTGGTGAACGTCACCGTCACACCGGTCGGCGATACGTACGAGATGGCGCCTCAGGCCGGCAACGGCTCGTGCCCCAGCGGTCCTGACTTCAACGCGATGGACCAGCACAACCTCCGCGTCCGCGTCCTCACCGGCGGCGGCGCCGAGCTCGCGATGGCGGACGACAACCCGGTCGGCCTGCCCGAGTCGCTTGAGGATGTCAGCCTCCCCGGCGGCGGCACCTTCTACATCGTTGTTGATTCGACCGACACGTTCAACAGCCAGACGCAGCTCTACAACCTCTTCGTCGAATCCTCGATCCCCCTCCCCCCCGGCGACCTCAACGGTGACTGCGTTGTGGACACCGCGGACCTGGGCGGCATCATCGGCGCCTTCGGCGGCTCCGGCCCCTTCGGCGACATCAACGGCGACGGCGTCATCGACACGGCCGATCTGGGCATCCTGATCGCCAACTTCGGTGTCACCTGCGACGACCTCTGAATCCCCCTTGATGCAGCCCCGCCGAGCCCACTGGCCAGGCGAGGAACCATTGTTTACCCAGCAGACGCCGCCTACCATGGCGGCGTCTGTACTACCGGGGTGTAGCGCAGCTTGGTAGCGCGCCTCGTTCGGGACGAGGAGGTCGAAGGTTCAAATCCTTTCACCCCGACTTGAAGCGGAAGACCGTATTCCAACGGTCTTCCGCTTTTTTCGTTGCGCCACTCGCAACTGCACGTGAGGCGCCGGGTATCAGACCCCATGCGCAACCGAGCTCATCTTGCACTCGACCATCGCGCCGGGCGTCGCGCCTGCATGCTGCTCCTGGCGATCTTGTCGCTCGGCGCTCTGGCGATCGCGACCTCCGCACAAGATCTGAATTCGGGCGGAGCGCTTCAACGTGAACCAGCGGCGGAGTCGGGACCGATGGCTGGCTTCGCTCGCATGGTGGCTGGCGAGTGGCGCCTCGGCACGATCCAGACCAACACCTGGCGATGGGGTCCGGGCCGCCACTCCATCCGAGTGCACACCGTTGGATCCGATGGCGACGGCAACCCCTGGCGTGAACTGGTGATCTACTACTGGCGCCAGGATCGTGAGCAGATCTACATGCTGAGTTTCCACCCCGACATCCCCGGTATCGGCCGAGGCGTCGGGGAGGGCACATTCGAGTTTGATGGCGAGACCGCCGTTGCCTCGCTCGTGCTCCAGCAACCGCGGGCTCGTCGGAAGCTGGCGTCACGCTGGACCTTCGACGGCCCGGACAAATACCACGATGAACTCCTCGAAGACAGTGGCCGCGGCCTGATGCCGCTCGCCGAGTGGGACTACGCACGTTCCATGGAACTGACTGCGATACCAGCGCCCGACCGGACGCCGAAACCCTCGAAGAACATCCGTGCGTTCTTGCCTTTGCTGGGTCAGTGGGAGACCCCGGACGATGGCGGGGAAATTATCGCACGCTCGTATTTCGAGTGGATGGAGTACCTCGATGTGGTTGCACTCCGCGTGGATGCAGCGCCCAAGCCGGACGAGCCCGATCATCTTCTTGACGCCTACTTCTTCCACCACGTCGGAACGGGCGAATTGCACTGCCTGGGGCTGACCGCTTCCGGAGGGGTGTACGAGGGCGGCGTGTCCGTGCTCGATGACCGTGCTCTAGAACTCAACCTGACACGCTACGAGGGAGCAACGAGCGATCGGCGCCTCGTTCGTTTCGACTTCGAGCCGGACGGGACACTCCGAACGCGCGAGTGGTCGGTCGATGGCGGTGATCGTGCCCTCGTCTTCGATGTCCACCAACGGGCACTCGAGCCACTGAGGGACTAGATTGCAAGCTTCCTGTCGTTGAATACTGCGCTGCAGCTTCAATGACGATCACAAGCGCTCGCTCTACCCAACCTGCGTCATCTCGTGCAGCGTGACCGATTCCACCGCGCCCTCGGTCGCCGCCTG
>CAYGNN010000064.1:0-12670 GCA_964351165.1 uncultured Phycisphaeraceae bacterium | reverse complement strand
TCGAGGAGAGGATCGCGCCGGTGGCCGTGTCGATCTGCACCTCCCAGCGGTTCTCCGAGCGGACTTTCACGACGCCTCGCGAAGGGCGGACGTCGAGCCGATCCACGTCATCCCAGGACCCGATCGCGGCGCGGGGCTCGGTCTTCGCGACTTCAAGAATCTCCTCGAACGACAGCAGCATCGGCGGCCCCTCGCCTCGCTGGGTGGGGGGCTGGATCCACGCGACGTCTTTCTTCAATTGCAGCACCACGCCGGAGCCGATGACGATCAGCAGCGGGACCGCGATCACGATGGATCCCCAACGGTGCAACTTCCGCGACCACGTGTTGAAGAACTTCTTGGTTTTCTTCTTGCTCATCGGGCGAGACTCTACCCAACACCCCCGACCGACGCACGCCCAACGCACGCCGACAGGCGCCCACCCCCGGAGACCCCTGCCATGCGAACGCTCTGCACTCTCGCCGCATTCGTGATCGGCTCCGCCGCCGCCTGCGCGCACGCCGGCCCAGGCGACGGCACGCTCTACGTCCTGAACAAATCGGACGCCGACGTCTCCGCGATCGACACATCCACCGGCAACGTCATCGCCACCATGGAGGTCGGCGAGGGGCCGCACGAAGCGGTCGTCTCCCCTGATGGCGAGACGCTCATCGTCTGCAACTACGGCATCCAGACCCCAGGCCGGACGCTCTCGGTCATCGACACGAAAACGAACACCACCAAGGGCTACCTCGACCTCAAGGAGTACCACCGCCCGCACGGGATCGTCTTCCTGCCCGGCTCGGACACGATCGCTGTCACCGCGGAGGTCGAGCAGAAGCTGCTCCTGATCAACTACCGAACCCTGGAGATCGTCGCGGCGATCGACACCGACCAGCGCGCCTCGCACATGGTCGCTGTCTCGCCCGATGGCGCGACCGGCTACGTCGCGAACATCCTCCCAGGCACCATGTCGGTGCTGGACCTCGAGAAGCACGAGCTGATCAAGGTCGTCCCGACCGGCGCTGGCGCCGAGGGCGTCGCGGTCCACCCGAGCAAGCCTGAGGTGTGGGTGACCAACCGCTCGCAGGGGTCGGTCGCGGTCGTGAACACGGAGACGCTCGAGGTCGAGACGAAGATCGTCTGTGCCGCGTTCCCGATCCGCATCGCATTCACACCAGACGGCGCCCACGCGCTCGTCTCGTGCGCCCAGTCGGGGGATGTCGCGGTGATCAACACCGAATCGCGCACCGTCAAGCGGCGCATCAGCATGGATGAGGAGCCGGTCGGCGATACGGAGAAGGGGAAGCGGCTCTTCTCCGATCAGTTCGGCGAGAGCCCTGTCCCGGTCGGCATCCTGATCCGTCCTGATGGCAAGCTCGCGTATGTCGCCAACACCAACGCCGACGTCGTGAGCGTGATCGACCTGCAGACCTGGACGATCGTCGAACGCCTCCGCGCCGGGAAAGAGCCGGACGGCCTCGCCTGGCTGCCGAACGAATAGGAACCGCCCTCGGCGCTCAGCTTGTCGGGCAGATCATCCCGAACCCGGCGATGAGGATGCCCAGGTCCGCGGTGTCCACCATGTTGTCGCCGTTGATGTCGCCGAATGGGCCAGCTGTCCCGAAGGCGCCGATGAGCCCACCCAGGTCGGCGGTATCCACAACGCCATCGCCGTTGAGATCGGCCATGCACGTCGGGTCGCAGGCGTCTGGGACGTCGTTGCCGTTGAGGTCCTCGGCTGTGCCAGCGGCGATCTCGCAGGAGTCGAGCAAACCGTTGTTGTTGCAATCCAGCGTCGCGTCGCCAGCGATCTGCGCGAGGTCGGAGAAGCCATCCGCGTCGCAGTCGTACGCGCCGATGCGCGTGTGGTAGACGTCCTGCCCGCCGGTGAAGGTCGCGGTCCACGCGAGGTCGGCGCCCAGCAGGTCGGACTTCAGGTCGAAGTAATCGCCCATCTTGTCCTGCTGTGGGTACCCGATGAAGTGGCTGAAGGATGGGCTGAGGGACTGGTTGGGCGCCCAGGTCACGCCGCCATCGCTCGACGAGGTGTAGTAGAGCTGCGAGGTGTTCGGCGTGTCCGGGGTAGGATCGTCGCGCGTGTCGAGCCAGATGACGTCGATTCGTCCGTTGGGGGCGATGTCCATCGTGCCGAACCACTGCCAGGCGTCGGTCCCCGGCGCATCGTCGTTGAGGCGGACCGGCGCGGTCCAGTTGGCGCCGCCATCGATGCTGCGGACGAAGTGGATGTCGAGCGGATCTGTGCCGTCAGGGTTGACCGAGCACATCGCGTAGACGTGCCCATCGTTGCTCCCGCCGGAGGTGTCGACACCGATGAACGCCTGCCCCAGCAGGCCTGCAGGGTTGACCCCACTGCCGATGAGCATCGCGCCGCCCATGTCCACCTGCTCGACCTGCTCAAAGTTCGGCGTGTCGGTGGTGTCCGCGTGGTCGGTGCGGATGACCCAGAACTCGTCGGTGAAGTTCTGGATCCCGATAATGAAGAGCTCGCCATCGGGGCCCACCGCCTGCGTGCCGAAGATCGGCATCTCAGGGATCGTCGTCGGCGTGGACCACGTCATGCCGCCATCGGTCGAGCGGTTGAATTGCGCCGGGAAGAACTCGTTGCCTGCCGTGTTCCACGATTGGTACAGGTTGCCGGAGCCAGGCCCATCCGTGGTGTCGATCGCGTACCAGGCTTTATCACCGCCGAACGCGAAGGACTTGCCTGGCCATGTCGCGCCGCCATCGGTCGAGAGGAACATGTCGTTGAGGAAGGGCCCGCTCGGGAACGGATCGATCGAGATGCTCAGGTAGTAGAAGACGCCATCAGGAGAGACCGCCAGCACCGGATCGGACCGGAAGATCCCCGCCTCGATCTCCTGCTTGCCGGCCCACGTGCGGCCTCCATCGGTGGAGTACGAGTACCCCGCCTCGCGGAAGCTGTTGTTGATCGAATCGAACTGCCGCCAGCCGATCGCCATGCGGTTGGGCGCCGTGGGATCGACGCCGATGCTCGGCTCGTTGCCAGCGTCAGCGACGAGGTTCATCCCGTTGTTGTCGATATTGACCTGGTTCGTCACCGCGATGCCGCGCTGGAACGAGACAGGGAGCGTGCGCTCCAGCGGTCCAGGCTCGATGCGCTGCTGCAGCTGGCCAGCCTCCTCGTGACCCAGGTCGCCCTCGCCGAGCTTCTCGAGCGCCTCTGCGATGCTGATCCGTTCGCTCGGTTCCGATTGTTCAACAACCTGATCGGAAACCTGCGCTGCAGAACCAGCGGCGAGAACAACAGCGGACAGGCCCAGACAGGCGGTGCGCAGGATCATGAACAACTCCTCGGAAAATCAGGGGAAGGCAAAGCACGGAAGGGCCCGACGGCTCGTATTGTGACATGCGAGATCACCGCATCGCAAGGGTCAATCCGCGATTGGGGGCATTCAACCTGCGATCAGCACGCCCGCGATGGACGCCGTGAGCCACGACGCCAGCGCCCCGCCCAGCATCGCCTTGACCGCCAGCGACACGATGAGCTGCCGCCGGTTGGGGGCGAGGACCGTCAGCCCTCCGATCTGGATGCCGATCGAGGCGAAGTTCGCGAACCCACACAGCGCGTAAGCGGTGATCTGCCCGGAGCGCGCCGAGATCGTCGGCTCCTCGCTGTTGATCGCTTCGCCCAGTGTCGAGTATGCGATGAACTCCGTCACGACGAGCTTCTCGCCAAGCATCGTCGCGACAGCGCCGCAGTCGGCCCACGCGATGCCCATCGTCCACGCCAGAGGGGTCAATACCAACCCGAAGATGCTCTGCAGGCTCAGCGTGTCGATCCCGATCACACGCAGCGTCTCACCGATCGGCTCGTACGAGGAGATCGCCCCCAGCGGCCAGTTCACGAGCGCCACCAGCGCCACGAACGCGATGAGCATCGCGCCGACATTCAGGCACAGGTGCAGGCCCTCGGTCGCCCCAGCCGCCGCGGCGTCGAGCAGGTTGCTCGCCTTGCTCTCGATCCCGTCCGCGTGGACGACCTCGTCCATCGGCGTCTCGGTCTCGGGAACGATGATCCGCGCGATGACAAACGCGGCGGGCGCCGACATCACACTCGCGGTGAGCAGGTGCTTGATGAAGAGCTCCCGTGTCGCCTCGTGCTCAGGGCCGAAACCGCCCAGGATCCCGACGTACGCTGCGAGCACACTCCCGGCGATCGTCGCGAAACCGCCGACCATGAGCGTCATGAACTGCGCGCGCGTGAGGCGGTCGAGGTAGGGCCGGACGCACAACGGCGCCTCCGTCTGCCCCACGAACACGTTCGACGCCATGATCAGCGCCTCGGCCCCTGTGACACCCAGCGTCTTCCGCAACAGCCACGCCAGCGCGGCGATGACCCGCTGCATCACACCCAGGTGGTAGAGCGCCGCCATCAGCGCCGCGAAGAAGATGATCACAGGCAGCACCCGCACCGCGAAGACGAACCCGATCGGGCTCTCGTTGGAGACGAGCGACTCACCAAAGACGAAGGCGATGCCCTCATCGGCGCGGAGGATCACACCGTTGACGAACCGCGCGATGGCGTCCACCACCGCGACAACGAATGGCGTCCTGAGCGCCAGCAGCCCGATTATGAACTGCAGCGCGATCGCGCTCGCCGCGAGTTTCAGCGGGAATCTCTTTCGGTTCTCCGACAGCAGCGCCGCCAGCCCCAGCAGCACGACGATCCCGATCAGCCCCTGGAATTGCCCCATCGTCGCCCCGCTTTCGTTCTCAGGAATCCACGCCCTTGCGGGGGGCGTTCAGGTGCGCCCTGCACCGGTTCTCGAACATGCCAGGGCCGCCCACGACGATCGACTCTGTTGAATCGAAGAGCCGCACGGTGTGCACCGCCTCGCCGCCGCACACGGCGCACTCGCCAGCGAGCTTGACGACCTCGTCCGCCTCGATGAGCAGCCGCCCCATCTCGCCGAAGGGCTCGTTCATGCTCGTGCGGTCGAGCCCCGCGATGATGACGTGCGCGCCGCGCTCGATGAGCGCCATCACCGGCGCGTGCAGGCCTTGCTCGAAGAAGTGCGCCTCGTCGAGCCCGATCACGTCGCCGCTTAGATCGGCGAGCTGCCCCGGGCGCTCGATCGTGCGCGCCGGGAGCGACTTGCCGTCGTGCGTCGTCAGGTCGGTCGGGTGGTAGCGGTCGTCGAGCGAGGGCTTCACCGCGACGACCGCGCCGCCGCATTCCGCCTGCGCACGTTGCAGGCGCTCGATCAGCGCCGTCGTCTTGCCCGTGAACATCGGGCCGCAGATGACCGTGAGCCTGCCGCAGGGTGTGCGTTCCTCGCGCCGCATCCGGCCATCGTAGTGAGGCCGCGGCGTGCGCGCAGAACACCGCCCGACTCATCAGGATGAGCCGGGCGGTGCGAGCATGCTTCAGATTCAGGGTCGGCTCAGTCGTACAGCCCCGAGTTCATCGGGAGCGATCCATTGCGGAGCTGCAGCGTCGTCTCGATGCGGAAGTTGGAGCCGCTGTAGCGGCGCTCCGCGTGGAAGACGTTCAGGTCGTACTTCTTGCCGTCCACGAGGCCGAGCCGGTCGAGGTCGATGAACTGCTCCTTGCGGCTGTGGAGCGAGCCCATGTCGATCGCGAGCTTCCCGTCGATGAAGACCCACACGTCGTCGTCACCGGTGAACTTGAACGTCTGGCCGATGCCCTCGTTGTAGGTGAACGTCGTGACGATCTCCGTCGTGAAGTGGTAGTTCTTGTTGTCGCGGAAGTTGCCCCAGCCCTCGCCGTTGATCGGGAAGAACCCGCCGAGCGAGCTGTACGGCGCATCCGTCGCTGAGTCGAAGACGTACTGGTTCGTGCCCGGCTTCTTCGTCAGCACGATGGGAACGCTGACCGTCACGTTCACACCAGGGACATCGCGGTACCACTGGTTGAACCGGCTCTCCGATTCGTACCGCACATCGTTCCGCTCTTCGAGCGAGCCGATCCGGTCGCCCAGCTCAGGGTCGTAGAGCGCCGGGTTGATGTGCCGCCCCTGCGCATCCTTGTACTCGTTGATGATCCGGTACCCGGTGCGGGACTTCAGGACCGGCTTGCCGTCCTCACCGAGCTCCGCTTCAACCAGGCCGACGCGCGTCGAGTCGTACCACCGCTCAAAGTCGGGGTGGCCGCCCTGCTCGTACTCCGCCTTGAAGTCGCGGATCGTCGCCATCAGCTCGATCTGATCCGGCAGATCAACCGCTTCGACGACGTTGTCCACGCGCTGCTGCGAGGTCGCCAACGTCAGCGGGATTGTCCCCACGATCGCGGCGCCAACGCCGATCCCGCCCATCCAGCACCAAGCCTGGTGCTCACGATAGAACCGCTTCATATCCACCGGTGTCCTCCGCGATCGTGTCGGCGTCGGCCCTCGTGGGCCGCCCCCTCCATGCGTGTGTTCGAGTGGGGTCATCGGATCAGCCGACGCCACGATCGGGGGGAAGCGCCGAGGTCCGGCGGTCTGCGACAGGTGCGCCGCCCTTCGCGCGTCAGGATCGGCAGAACCCGCACAACCAAGGCGGATCCGCCGTGTCCGAGAACAGCTACCTACGGACACGCACCCCGGTTGGCGCATCGCTACGATGGAATCGATCCCGCAGAATCCGGACTGAAGCAGTCCACCAACCGCATCGCTTCCCGCACCTCCTGGGAGTCACCGCATGAGCTCCGGCATCATCGTCTTCATCGTCGTCGCACTCGTCCTGCTCGTTGTCATCGTGCTGTACGTCATCGGCGTCTACAACAAGCTCGTCGCGCTCAAGAACCGCTTCAAGAACGCCTTCGCGCAGATCGAGGTGCAGCTCAAGCGGCGCCACGACCTGATCCCCAACCTCGTCGAGACCGCCAAGGGCGCCATGGCGCACGAACGCGAGACCCTCGAAGCGGTCATCAGCGCGCGCAACGCCGCTGCGAGCGCGCTCCCCGCCGCCGCCGGCGACCCGGCCAACGCCAGCGCGATGCAGAGCCTCGCCAGCGCCGAGGGCGCGCTTTCAGGCGCGATGGGCCGCCTCTTCGCCGTCATGGAGGCGTACCCCGACCTCAAGACGAGCAACCAGATGTCGAGCGTCATGGAGGAACTGACCTCCACCGAGAACAAGGTCGCCTTCTCCCGCCAGGCCTTCAACGATTCGGTGACGGCGTACAACACCTACCGCCAGACCTTCCCGCCGGTCTTCTTCGCCAACTTCCTTGGCCACGCGACCGACGCGAGCCTCCTTGAGTATGACGACGCCGACCAGATCAAGGAAGCCCCGAAGGTCTCGTTCTAAGCCGCTCGCGATCCCACGATGAACTTCTTCGAGCATCAGGACCTCGCCAGGAAGAACACGCGCAAGCTTGTCGTGTACTTCATCCTGGGCGTGATCGGCGTCATCGTGACGCTGCACGTTGTCATCGCGACATTCTGGGCTTTCCGCGAGATCAAGGGCGAGCACGGCCAGGTGGACCTCAGCGCCCTCGTCCACCCAGGCATCGCCGCAGTCAGCACCGCGATGGCGCTGACGATCATCGCGATCGGCTCCTTCATCAAGATCGCCGAACTCCGAGGCGGCGGCCGCGTGGTTGCTGAACGCCTGGGCGGCCGGCTGATCCGCCCCGACTCGACCGACCGCGTCGAGCGCAAGATCCTCAACATCGTCGAAGAGATGTCCATCGCCTCCGGCGTCCCCACACCACCGGTGTACCTGCTCGATCAGGAGCGCAGCATCAACGCCTTCGCCGCAGGCTTCGCGCCGGAGTCCGCGGTCGTCGCCGTCAGCCGGGGCTGCGTCGAGCGCCTGAACCGCGACGAGCTCCAAGGCGTCGTCGCGCACGAGTTCAGCCACATCCTCAATGGGGACATGCGCCTGAACATCCGCCTCATCGGGATGGTGCATGGGTTGGTCGCCATCGGCCTCACCGGCTGGTTCCTGCTGCGCATCATGATGTACACCGGCGGCGGCCACCGCCGCTCATCCAGGAACGACAGCAAGGGCGACCCTCGCCTCTTCCTGCTCGTCCTGGGCGCCGCGATGATCATCATCGGGTTCGTCGGCTCGTTCTTCGGCGAGCTCATCAAGGCCGCTGTCAGCAGGCAGCGCGAGTTCCTCGCCGACGCCTCCGCAGTCCAGTTCACCCGCAACCCCGACGGCATCGCCGGCGCGCTGAAGAAGATCGGCGGCGTCGCGATGGGAGGCCAGATCGAGAGCCCCGCCGCCCCCGAGATGCGGCACATGTTCTTCGCCAACGCCTTCAAGGGGGGCCTCGCAGGCCTGCTCGCGACGCACCCACCCCTGCCTGTCCGCATCCGCGCGATCCAGCCAGACTGGGACGGCAAGTTCCTCCCCTCCACACCGATGTCGCAGCAGACCAACGATCAGCGAGGCCAATCCGCGCCGCAGTCCCCCCGCGAGCGCCTCGAGAAACTCGGCCGCGTCTTCACCGCAGGCGGCGCCGCAGCGATGATGAGCGAGCCGACACCCGACGACGTCAACACCGCGCATGGGATGCTCATGGAGATCCCCCAGCCGATCCTCGACGCGGCGCGCGACCCTTCGTCGGCGCGCGCGCTGGTCTTCGCCGTCCTGCTCGACACGACCCCAGGCCCCAACCGCGAGGCGCAGGTCGAGACGCTGCGGATGACCGTCCCCCCAGACGTGCTGCTGGAGGTCAAGCCCCTCGTCGCGATCACCGACCGTTTGTCGCGCCGGCTCCTGCTGCCGATCCTCGATCTGGCGATGGCGTCGCTCGCGGAGCTCTCGCTGGCGCAGTACGAGGCCTTCCGCAATCAGGTGGGCCGCATGGTCTACGCCGATGGGCAGGTGGACCTGCTCGAATGGGTGCTGCAGCGCGTGCTGATGCGCTCGCTTGACCTGCGCTTCGGCCTGGAGAAACCCCAACCGATCGGCCGCCTGCGCCTGGCGATCGCCGGCAAGCAGGCAGGGCTCGCGCTCTCCATGCTCGCCCATGCTGGTCGTGCTGATACCACCGGCGCGAAGCAGGCCTTCAAGGCCGGCGCCAGCACGCTCCGCGGCGTCAACATCGAGTTCCTCGCGCCCAACCAGTGCGGCCTCGACCAGCTCGACCGCGCGCTCCACCGCCTCGCGAATCTTGCGCCCAAAGACAAGCAGGCCTTCATGCAGGCGTGCGCCATCTGCATCCACGCCGACCGCACGATCACCGAGCACGAGGCGGAGCTCTTCCGCGCCCTGGGCGTGATGCTGGGCGTCCCGGTCCCTCCGATCACCCCGGGGTAAACGACGGGCACGCAACCCGCGCGCTGATCGGCGATACTGTCATCGGGCCCCGCCACGATTCCCGATCCGGAGATCCACCATGCGCCGAACGTTCTTCCCCGCGCTCGCGATCCTGCTCTCAGCCTGTGTGACGCCTTCAACCCACGCCGATGACGAGACGCCTTACCCCGTCGCCATTAGTTGGTGGGGCGGCTCGATGGTGACCATCCAGACGTTTTCAGGATTGGATGTCGGCATCAACCCGTTCGAAGTCGTGGCGGATGAGTTTGCCAAGAGCGCATCAATTGAGATCGGTCTCTCTTCGAGCGGCCGCTTCGACCGTCCTGTCTCCAACCTCTGCCCGTCGATCGGACGAACAACTTCCCGCAGCGATTCCTTCCTCAATCCTTCGCTCCAGTATTTCAATGCAGATGGGGTTCGCGCAACGAGCGTCACCGGGCGGTGGGACGCCCCGGATATCCCGGACAATGCGATGGCCGTCCGTTCGTTCGACGTCAAGGGTGGTGCATCGGCGAGTTCCGTCTTCCTCGTTTCGGTCGACGGTGTGCAGGTGCTGCACGTCGGTGACGCAGCGTCACTCGATCACCTTCCTGATGAGGCCCGGCGTCACGGCGATATCGATGTCCTTTGCATCCCGTTGACGCTCGGCGCCCCTGCGATGATCAGTCTTGTCGAATCCGCTGATCCCCGCGTGGTCATCCCGATGCACGCGCAGGACTCTGGTGCGCAGGCGCTCGCCCCATTCCTCGACGCCCTCCCCGACAAGTACGAGGTCGTCCACGCCAACGGCAACACCCTCGCCGCATCCGCCGCCGGCGGGCCGACGCGCGAGAACCCGCAGGTCGTCGTGCTCGGCTACAAGCCCTGGGCGATGCCCGCCGATATGGCCGCGCTAATGGAGGCCAAGGAAGCCGCCTGCAGGAAGAGCCAGGAGACCTTCGCCAGGCTCCGCGTCGATCAGCTCAACCACAAACCCGCCAACGGCACGCACACGCCCCGCTGGAACGCCGAGCACATGCTCAGCGCCGAGCTGTTCTTCTTCTCGAACATCTACTCGCAGGTCGATCCCTCGATCCAGCCTGTCCGCCTCTTCCCCAAGCAGATGCCGCCCCAGTACGAGGCGGCGCATCCCGAGTGGAACGGCCGCGACGAGGCGATGCAGATGCAGCGCGTGCAGGACTTCACCCGCCGCTTCGCGTACCTGCTCGAAGGGATGGACCTCGATGAACTCCCCGCCGGCGCGCCGCCCTTCGTCGGCGACCTCCGCGGCCTCTTCAAGCAGATGGAAAACCACTACGGCGAACACACCGCCAACGTCCACGACAAGTACGAGCTCGAAGACTGGCCGGAGTAACCGCACGAGCGATCACAGCGCCTCGCGTCCGTCGCCCTCGCACAGGTCGGGCATGGTGAGGTCCGGCGGTTTCCCGAAAGGGATGCGCATCGGCGCGGTGTTCTTCGCGCCGTGCATGGAGCCGGGGTACACCGCGTCGTAGCCGAAGCGCTCGTTGATCGTGTCCATCGCCCCCAGCAGCAGCTGTCGCTGCCGGTCCGCCGGGAAGAGGGGAGCCTCGACGTGCCGCGCGTGCGTGAGGCGGTGCAGCCGGACGGCGACCTGCACCGGCCGCGCGTGGTGGGGGCTCGTCGCCCACATCTTCCTGAGTGTTGCGAGCATGATCATCGTGTCCTGCGTCATGGGCAGCGTCGCGGTGTCCTTCCATCTCGGCGCATCGAAGTACGTCACGCGCACCGTCAGCCGCTCCGCCCAGTGTTCTAATCTTCGCAGCCGTGCCGCGGCCTTGGCGAGCAGCCGCACCGCGACCGTGTACGCCTGCTCGCGCGTCCGGTGCGAGGGGGGCAGCACGTGCTGGTGCCCGACCGTCCGCCGCGCGGTGGGGGCGGAAGGGATGTCATCGCCGCGGAGCCAGTGCCACCAGTGGCGCCCGACGACGCTGCCCCAGGCGATCTCCATCTGCTTGGCCGAGAGCTCGCACAACTGCTCGACGGTGGTGATCCCGTGCGCGCCGAGGCGGCGCTCGACCCCCTTGGCGATCCCCGGGAAATCCGTCAGCTTCATCTGGTAGAGCCGCTGAGGGAGTTCGTGCGATTCGATCACCACGAGCCCGTCCGGCTTCTGCAGGTTCGTGCCCACCTTCGCCAGCAGCCGGTTGGGGCCGATCCCGACGGAGCAGCGCAGGTAGTTGCCCACCTTCTCCCGGATCGCCGCCTTCATCGCCAGCGCCAGCCGCACCGCCTCCGGCTTGTCCCGCTCCGCCCCGATGAGCCGGCAGCGGAACTCGTCCACCGACTCGACCTCCTCCACCGGCAGCACCGTGTCCGCGGCCTCGAGGATCTTGTGGTGGTGCTCGACGTAGACCTTGGGCCGGGCGTGAACGACGATCAGCCCCGGGCAGAGCTTCTTGGCCTCACCGACAGGCGTGCCGGTCTTGATCCCGTAGGGTCTGGCTTCATAACTCGATGCGATACAGCAGGTTGTGTCCGCATTGACCGGCGCGACAACGATCGGCCGCCCCCGCAACTCCGGCCGGGCCTGCTGCTCGACGGAGGCGAAATAGGCGTTGAGATCAACGAACATGATGGCGAGCGGATTCGCAGCGCGCATGGCAGGGGGATAGTAGAACGGATGCCTAACAAAATCCAAGCAAATCCGCCCTGTGCACAACCGATTCCTGGGGCACTCTGACCCGCTACGCTGCCCGCTTCCGCCCGCTGGGGAGCCGTTCCGGCGCCCCTTGAGCCGGGCTCTGGGGGCCTACCGCGTTGATCCGAACCCGACACCTGCTGCTGACTGTCGCGATGCTCGCCGCCGCCGCGTTGTGGCTGTGGTGGCCCTCGGCGGCGGTTGCGTCGGCGGCGTCGGTCGATGGCGCGGTCGTGCCGGCGCCGGAGGTGGGGATGGTCTCGCCCTCGGCGGCCGGCTGGCGCGGTCCGGTGTGCCTGGTGATCTTCGCGCTGTCGTACGTCGTGGTGGTGACGGAGGAGTTCCACCCGGTGCGCAAATCCAAGCCGACGATCCTCGCCGCCGGCGCGATCTGGCTGATCATCGCGACAGGGCTGCACGACCTGGGCATGACGCAGGCGCAGCTACACGAGGCGGCGCTCGACGAGCTGACCGGCTACAGCGCGATGTTCCTCTTCCTGCTCGTCTCGATGACGTACATCAACGCGATGAACGAGCGGAACGTCTTCGCCGCGATGCGGTCGTGGCTCGTCTCGAGAGGATTGAGCTACCGGGGCCTCTTCTGGGCGACCGGCGTGCTCGCCTTCTTCCTCTCGGCGGTCGTGGACAACTTGATCTCGTCGCTGCTGATGGGCGCGGTCATCGTCGCGATCGGGAAGGACAACACGAAGTTCATCGCGATCGCCTGCACGAACGTCGTCGTCGCGGCCAACGCCGGCGGCGCCTTCA
>CAYGNN010000063.1:8624-12701 GCA_964351165.1 uncultured Phycisphaeraceae bacterium | reverse complement strand
CCGACGACTAAGCATGAAACGGATTGAGCCCCACCCGGCGGGGCAGTGGCACGGACGCTTCGGGCTGGGGGGCTGGTCGCCGGGACCGCCCCTCAGCACTTTTACAAAGGAAACACGGTGAATCTTTACGAAGCGTTTGAGACCGACCCGGCGAAGGAAAGCGACGGCACGCTCATCAACATGGAGGGCTTGGGCAAGATTTGGGTGGCCCGTGCGGGCGGCACCAATGCCAGGTTCGCGGAAGCCTTGGAAAAGGCCACCAAGCCGTATCGGTTCGGCGGGGTGAACCTGGACCCCGCGACCGAGCGGGGGATTCTGGTGGGCGTGTATGCCGACACGATTGTAACCAAGTGGGAGGGCATCAAGGGCCGGGACGGGCGGGAGCTTGAGTTCTCACGCGAGAACGTGATTCAAGTGCTGACCGACCTGCCCGATCTGTTCGCGTTCGTGCGTCAGGTGGCAGGCAACGGTGACAGCTACCGCAAGGCGGTGGCGGAAGAAACGGGAAACGCTTAACCGGGTGGTTGGTATGGCAGGAAGACAACAAAGACGCACCAAAAATCGTCAACGCCTTCGCCAAGTCGGGGGCGCAGATACCGGCGTCTTTGCGGGACAAGCTGATGGGCTGCCCGGACCTGCCACCCGGCATGGAGTTGTACGTCGAGGCGTGGGAAGCGCTCAACACCGAGCGCAGCGTGGGCTTCGGCATGGGGCCGATCCCGTGGAGCGCGTGCCGGGCGTGGTGCCGGGACCGAGGGCTCTCCGGTGACTTGAGCGACATGGTGTGGCGGGTCATCCGCCGCGTGGACGGTGAGATGTTGAAACGGTGGCACGAATCGAGCGGTAAGGATGCCCAGCAACCTCCAACAAATCGCGGCAAGGGCCAAGGCCCGCGGTGACAGCGCCAAGCGCGGCATGGAGCGCAAGGTGGTGACGGCGGCGCTTGTGACGGCCCGCGAGGTTATCACCGAGACGCCGGTGGACACCGGGCGCGCCCGCAGCGCGTGGGTAGGCAGCAAGAACGCGCCGTCGCCGACTTCACCCGCGCAGCCCTACTTCCCGTACCCGCAGTTCACCGACCCGGAAAAGAAGTTCGAGACGGCCAACCGGGACGCGGCGATTGAGCAGGTGTCGGGCGCGTTCGCGGGCCACGACCTGAGCGACACGCTGTACCTCACGAACCACGTTGACTACCTGCCGAAGCTGAACGCAGGGGCTTCGCGCCAGACGGACGCGGGCTTTGTGGAGACGGCTTCGGTGGCCGGCCGTGCGGTGGCCCGCAAACTCGGGGGGTTCGCGTAATGCCGACCGAATCAACCATTTATTCGTTCGGCCAGACCGGCGGCGAAGTCGTCACCCGGACGTTCGATGCCCACGCGGCCGCGGCGCTCAAGGCCGACGCGGCGACCAAGAAATACTTTGCGACGCTGGCAAAAGGCCCGGCAGTTCGGGTGAACGGGGCGCTGGTGGCGGGCGGCACGGGCGCGGTGGGCGGTTCGTCGCTGGGCGTGCAGGTCGCAGAACTCAAGGCGATTGAAGCCAGCCTCCCGAGGGTCGCTACGGGCATCAACGCGGTGACGGGTTCCATCACCCGTGCAAACACCGCGACGGTCGCGTGGTTGAACAACACCCGTGCGCTGGGCGTGGCGTTGGCGGCGGTGCAGGCACAGCAGTTGCGTGCGTTACCCGTTCCGGGTGGCGGCGGTGGCGGCGCGGCTACGGGGGGCACAGGAACCCGTACCGGCGGCGGACGGCCGCTCATCTTCGGCCGTCTTGGCTCAGGCCCGCTTTCCGGCCGCGCCTCGCTTGGGGGCGGTGGTCTTGGTGTTGCCGGTGGTGTTGCCTTGGGCGGGGCCATCGGCCTCGGCGTTCTCGCGGCGGGCGAAGAATCGTACAACCGCCTTGAACGTGCGGCGGGCTTGTACGCCACCAGTCAGGCCGATGTGAACCAAAGCATCGAAGACCTGCGCCGCTTGGCCGTGCAGTCGTACACGCCGCTGGACGAAGTGACCCGGCGGTATCAACGCCTCGGGGTGATTCAGGAACAACTCGGGGCCAACCGTGGGCAGGTGTTGACGCTGTTGCAGGCGGCGGCGGACGCCGAGCGGTTGCAGGGCGGGCGCACGGCCTCCACGTCGGCGGGCATCAACCAGTTGATCCAGGGCTTCACGTCGGGCCGCTTGGGCGGTGACGAGCTGCGGTCGCTGCGCGAGAACATCCCGCGGTTGGCGCAGGCGATTGCGGACGGTTTGAGTGAAATCCGGGGGGAACGTATTGGTATCGGCGACTTGCGACGCCTTTCGGAGCGGGGTCAACTCAACTCCATCGACGCGATTAACGCGTTGCTGTTGGGCTCTGGCAACCTTCGTGGGCAGGCGTCCGCCTTGGACCCGCTTTTGGGCGAGGAGTTTCAGAATCTCAAAACACAATTTGGTCTCTTGAACCAAGACCTCGGTAATCTGGTTGGGCCTAGCGGGTTACTCTCGCTTTTTGTCCGCAACCTCGCCGAGAGCATCGCTTACCTTCGTGGATTGCTGCCGGAGCAAGACGGAAACTCGGGCGCATTCACCAATATTGAAACCATCAAGGCGGTTGGTGTCGCGCTGGCGACCTCGGTGGAGTCGAGAGAGAACTTCTTCAATGTCCCCCTTAAGGAACTTTTTCGGCGTTCCGTCGAGGAGGGGCTGCGAGCCCGGAACCGCGCTGCGCCAGAATCTGCGTTGTCCGCGCCGGACCTGCTTGACCCCCGGTCGCAGGGGTTTACGTTCCGCGGCATTCGGCTCGCCCCCAACGAAAGCCTGCAACGATTTCTTGAGGGCATCGACGCCACAACCTACGAACTGGGCAGGTTTGCGCTGGACATTCAAGAAGGGGGCTTAGAGTTTGCCCAGCGGCAACAGCGGTTCAACCAATTCATCGGGCGTTTTAATGAGTTGAACGGCGAGCGATTGAACCCCGACAGTCCGCTGGCGGGCGCGCTCCAAGACGCTTTCAACGCCCGCGAAACCAACATCACCGCTCGACGCCAGGCGTTGTTTAACTTTGACCTCAACGAGAGGTTGGACGCGACTCAAAGGCAGTTGGAGTTGCAGCAGTCGCTGGTGGGGGCAACCGATCAGGAGCGAGCCGCCAAGGAGTCTCTGTTCTCGTTAGAGGCGCAAGCCCGGCGGGCAAACGTGGAACTGTTGGACGAGCATCGCGAGCGGGCCGAATCGTTGGCCCGCGCCGCCCAACGCCAACGCGAGGTCGAAGGCGCCTTGCTTGACTTCGCCCGCGCCGGAACCGACTTCACCCGCGACCTCTTACTGAACTTCCAAAGCCTTGACCAAGCCGCGTTGTCGTTCATCGGCCGCATCGGCGAGATGATTTTGGAACTGACGCTGTTCGCCGCGATTCAGCGGTCACTCACGACGTTCTTTAACCCCGTGGCAAGCGCGGTGGTTCCGTCCGCCCACGGCAACGTCTTCAACTCGGGCCGCGTGGTCCCGTTTGCATCGGGCGGCATCATCGGTGCGCCAGTCGCGTTCCCGATGCGGGGTGGCCAGACGGGGCTTGCGGGCGAGGCGGGGCCGGAAGCGATTGTGCCGCTTCAGCGCGACAGCAAGGGCAATCTCGGTGTTTCATCGTCGGGGGGAACCGTCATGGCGGCGGTTATGTCGGACAAAGAAATTGCCCGAGCGATTCGTTCAGGCAGCCTTGACGACGAGATTGCATCCCGCATCAACGCCAGGGGGCAGCGTTCACGATGAGTATTCGGCGTCCCGTTCCCGCTGCCGCTCGTCGGCGATCCGTTCCAGTTTTCGGAAAATGCGGGCGGTCTCGTGGTTGTAGTCCCGCGATTCCTTGATGTGCCGGGGGATCAGAAACAAGAGGCTCAAGAACTTGAGTAGCGCCGCAATGCACAGAAGAACCCAAAAGGCGACAACGACCAAGATGACAAATCCCGACGCTTCGTTGGTAAGCAGGGAATCCAGCCAACTTTGACCGATGACCGTCACTGCGACCTCCCCGACCGACCCGATTACCGATGCGACGCACCTCGCGCCGCTGCGGTATCTGTTGCCCCCGGTCGGGCCG
>CAYGNN010000063.1:0-8614 GCA_964351165.1 uncultured Phycisphaeraceae bacterium | reverse complement strand
ACTGCGACCTGGCCTGCTACCTCGACTCCGAGACGCCCGAGGAAGGCGACGAGCTCGGCGACGGCGCCGAGGCGGTCGGCGACGACGACCCCGACAACCCGACCGGGCGTCCGGGGGTCACGCTGTCCAGCGCCTACCGCACGGACATCAGTGTAGCGGATTCAGGGTGTGAAACCCGCCGGTCTCTCCGAAAAAGGCCCGTCCTGCGCGTGAGTTTCCCGGTTCTGGCCCAAACGGCCTCGGAAACCCCCCGTCTGCGGTATCTGCTGGCCCGGATGGGCGAATCCCGGTTCCTTGCCCCCCTGTCTTGCGATACCGCCACGCTGGCGTCTACGGCGGCGAGCGGGCAGGCCGACATTGTGGTGGACGAACTGGATTACCGGCGGTTCGAGGTGGGCGGGCGTGTCGCGGTCTTCTCGTGGGTGCCGGGCTCGACCTCGGCCTCGGCGTTCGAGGTGGGCGTCATTGACGCGCTGGACACGGGCACCGACACGATCACCCTGACGGGCAACCTTTCGTCGTCGTGGTCCTCGGCGTCGTATGTCGTCCCACTCATTGAGTGCGAGTTGACGCCGACCACCACCATGAACCTGACCCGGTGGGACACCCTTGACGCGACGTTCAGCGTCCGGGAGTTGGCGGGCGAGAACGCCTTGTCGAACATCACGACGGCGGGCTCGAATCCGTCGGGCTACGACACCGCGTCAAGCCTCCCGATTCTGGACTTGTCGTGCATCCGGGGCCGGTCCATGACGACGGGCTGGCTGCGCCCGGGTCAGGTGCGAGAGGTGGGCTTGGGTTCCCGGCCGTTCGTGTTCGGGACAAGGCCCTCGGCGGTCTGGTCGGGCGGCTTGTACTTCGAGACCCGGGCAGAGGCGTGGAGCTACCTGACGTTCGCCCATTCCCGGGCGGGCTCGGCGTATCCGTTCTGGCTGTTCGACCCCGCCGAAAGGCTCGACATCACAACGCTTTCGACCGGGCAACTGACCATGCCTGCGCATGACGACGAGGACGACTGGGATTTCCGTCCGTACATCGGTGTGGTCCACGACGACGACTCGATGGAGGTCGTGAGCGTCGATTCGGTGTCCCGCATGTCGGGCGTGGACACGGTGACGTTCGGCTCGTCTCTCGGGTCCAGCGACTACCAGCGGGTGTATGTCGCCCGGCTGGCGCGTTACGACGCGGATTCCGTGGACGAGACGTGGACCAAGGCGGGCGTCTGCCAAGTTGGATTCAGCGCCCGCGAACTCATCGACGACGCGACCACGACGGAGATTGTGGGCATCACCGCGACGGTGGACCTGGATGCGGCGTTCGACGCGGAATCTTGCGAGCCACAGCCGTTGGACGAGCCCGATTGCTGCGCGTTCTACGGCAGCGACACCATCGAGTTCGACTGGAAGAACTACGACAGCGACGGGATGGGGGGCAGTCGGTTGGAGGTGTGGCAGTTCGGCACGCTGACCTACGACTCGTCCAACTCAACGTCGGTGACGTTTTCCGGGACCACCACCGAGAACCGAAATTACACCACATCCGGCGAGTACGCCTTGCAGGCGACGGACGATATTTCCGTCACGATTGCCTGTAATTCGTCCGCGCCCGACGACGTGGAATGGCAATTCACCATCGGGGGCGCTAGCCCGCAGGTTCTGGGCTCGGACTACGCCGTGTCGGTCTCGCAGGACTGCACGGACGCCACGGCCCGTAATTCGGCCGACGCCAATAACTACAACATCGTGACCATGAGCCGTTAATGACCGCCACCGCCGACCAACTCGCCACCAACGTGTCCCGCGCCGTGCTGCTGTCGTTCTCGGGGGGCGACAGTTCCACCGCCTACTTCGCCAAGCACGACGAGGACATCACCTACGACTCCAACGACTACATCGCCACCCCGGAGATGGAGTTCAACCCCCTCCGACGCACGGGCTCCCTTGAGCCCGAGACGCTGGAAATCACCGCACCCAACGACAACCCCCCGTTCGACACGCTTTCCGCCTACCGCAAGCACGCGACCGTCAGTTGCACGGTGGGCGTCTGCAACCCCGACGATGCGGCCGGCACCTACCGCGAAGTCTTCTACGGGAAAATTGGCGCGTGCGAACGCATCGACGCCGACGACGACAGCCTGTGGAAGTTCGACCTGCGGGGCATCAAGGCCCGGCTGAACGCCAAACTGGGGTTCTACGCCGATAACTACTGTCAGGTCCATTTGGGTCACACGCTGTGCGGTATCGACATCGCGGCGCAGCGCGAGACGGCGACGGTCACGGAAATCGGCACCGACAACCGGGGCAACCGCATCACCGTCAGTTGGTCGGGCGGCACCCCCGACCTGACCGACGCCCGGTGGCGCACGGGCGCGCTGATTTGGAACGGGCTGGTGTTGAACATTCTTGAATCGGTGGGCTCGTCCAAGTTCGACTTGGAACTTGACCCGCCGAGCGCGATGGACGGGCAGACGGTTACAATGGAGCCGGGCTGCGACGGGACGCTAAGCACTTGTCGCAACGTGTGGGCGAACGAATTGAACTTTGTCGGGTTCGGCCTGGATATGCAGGACCGCTACCCGCTGACGGAAGTGGGGTAAGGCAAGGATGCCGTGTTTAGGGTGTGGTGGTGACACGTTGCAGGACGCGCTGCGCGAGATGGGCGTCCCCGCGAAGCCCGCGCGCATCGCACGGAGCCCGTGGGCGTGGCGGTCGCTGTCTCCCGAAGTTGAAGCCCGCGTCGACAAGACGCTGCAAAGCGCGGTGGGCACGCCCTACGTCATCAACGGTCGGCAGCGGGGGGTGGGCTTGGACTGCCGGACGAGTATCGCGTGGTTCCTTGACACGATGGAACGCCGCGGGATTCAGACGCCGCTTCCGTCGGTGCGGAGTGACGTGGCGATCCACGACGTGAGGACGGCTGCCGTCATCGTTCGAGCGCTGATCCATTCCTACCACGCGGAAGACGTGACCGGCCAGAAGGTGATCGAGCCGGGCGACATCATTGGTGTGCGTTACGAACAGGACGGGCAGAAGCAAGCCGCCCACGGCATGATCGCCGGGGTCAAACCCAACACGGCGTTTCACGCCCCGATGCACGGGTATCGCTTTACCCAGACGGGGTTGAAGATCGGCACCGACATCGTGTGTGTCTACCGGACTCCGGGCAAGGAGGCGTGGGCGTGAACGACGCAATCGCCTATTCCCCGACACTGGCGGGCATCGGCGTCGGCCAAGTGATTTGGTGGGGCATCGGTCTGGCGTTGACGTTTGCGGCGGCGGCGTTCCAACGCACCAACACCAAGTCCAACACGCAGACCCCGGACCTGACCGCGGGCACCGCCTCCACACGGGGTGCGACCATCCCGCTGTTGGTGGGTAGACGGCTTCTGGACCCCGTGGTGTGCTGGGTGGGCAACGCCGAGGCCGAGCCGCAGTATTCCACGGTGCGGTCCAAGGGTGCGAAGAAGAAGAAGGTTCTTCAAGGGTACAAGTATTACGAGGACGCGATGCACGGGCTGTGTGTCGGCCCGGCCAACGCTATCAACGTGATCCGTGAGCGGGGCGAGGTGATTTACACGGGTCCGATTTCGGCGGACACCACGCCGTCGGGGACTTCGTTCACCGCCACCGACGGCAGCCAGTTCACGGTGTACTGGGGCGAGCCCGACCAACCGCTCGCGTTGTCGTTGATTCCGTTCCTGTCGGTGCAGTCCCGGTTCCCGGGCCTGTGTTACATCCACTGGTCCCGCAAGCTCAAGGGCAACTCGCGCCAGTGGCCCGAACTCAAGTACGACGTGACGGGGCTCTACTGCGAGGGCTCGGCGCTGGGCACCAGCAACACGATTGACCCGGGCTCCAACGCCGGGGCCAACGCCGCCCATGTCGCGTGGATGCTGCTGACGGGTGAACGCCCTTACGGCCAGAACCTGCCGATTACCGAAGTGGACAAGACTTCGTTGGAGGCGTGGGCGGCTTCGATGGCGACGGACGCCGTGCCGACCCACATCCTGTTCGGCGAGGGCACCACGGCGGGGTCGGGCCTCGAATCGCTGGCCCGGGACTTCGGGCTCATGTACCCGCAGATCGGCGCGAGGCTGGCGTTCAAGCTGTTGCGTAAGCCCGACACGATGGACATTCTGGACCTGGACAGCGACCGGATTCGCGGCAACCCCCGCCCCCGCATCAGCCACGACGACCGGCAAGTCACCCGCCGCATCTACACGTTCGCCAACATCGCCCACCGCTTCCAACGTGACGCGGTGGAGGTGGCCAGCGGGGGGCAGGCCCAACGCAACTACGGCTACGTCGATTCGGAGGATCGGATCGACTCGGTGACGGACGAGGACGCCGCGAACTACGTCGCGGGCATCCGCTCGACCTACGAGAACAACATCACGGGCGAGGTGGATTTTGTGGGGCTTCGGGACGCCGAGAACATCCACCCCGGCGACGTGGTGGACACGCCCAACACCGGGCGGATGCGGTCGATGGAGACGACACTTGAACTGGATTCGGGGGTGGTTGAACTCAGGTGCGCCCCGGGCCTGATGACGAACCTGGTGACGACGCCGACCGTTGCGGACACCGGCGGCGAGTCCGCCACCAAGGCGGTCGCGGTGGACCCCCGGGTGATTGTGGTCGATGCGCCCGACCAGAACGACGGCGACCCCGCGATTGTGGTATTGCGTCTGCGGGAACACGAGCAGGTCAGCGGGGCCAGCGTCCACGTCTCGGCCGATTCAGGCAACTACGTTGAGGTGTTCACAGACCTGCCCGCCGTCGCGGGTGGCGACCTGGACACCGGCGAGAGCATCCCCACCGAACCGGATGCGTGGGCGGCGACCACGGCGTACTCGCTGGACGACATCGTTGTACCCACCGATCCGCGTGAGTCGTTGGGCCTGCAAATGCGTTGCACGACCGCCGGGACATCCGGGGGGTCGGAGCCGACGTGGACGACTACGGACGGCGGGACGACCAACGACGGCTCGGCGGTGTGGACGGCGGAAGACTTGGAGACCGGCCCGGTGTTCCGCGCGGGCTCCCCCGACTACAACCAGATTCAAGACCTGACCGGCGACGACACCGCCTGGGAGAACGAGGCGCAGTACGCCCTGTTCTCCGACGGCTTGCTGGTCAGTTTGCAGAAGGTGGAGGCGGTGTCGGTCATGGACCGGGCCGATTCGACGGCCTACTCGTTGAACGACGAGCGGATTCCCACGGGCGTTTCGACGGGTTTGGTGTACGTCGTAACCACGGCGGGCACCAGCGCGGCAAGCGAGCCCGACGCGAACGACTGGCGGGTGGAAGAAGGCGAGACGGTCACAGACGGCACGGTGACGTGGACCGCCAGCTACCCGCGTTACACCATGACGGGTATTCGGTGGACGGGCGAAACCCGAACCGTCGGGAACTTGACGGGCGACGACGGGGTGTACATCGCGCCCGCCGACCAGTTCCAAGTCATCACGGACGCCCGGATTGTCGCGGGTGCGTCTGTGGACGTGAAGACGCAGCCCAACGTGAACGGCACCACGATTTCGCTGGCGTCGGTGACAGAGACCAGCATCACCCCCTCCTGACATGCCCCTCCGCCCCCGCCAACCCGACGCCTTCTCGCTCGTCTACCTCTGGTTCGGCGTGTTCCACGTCACCTGGGTTCTGTGGACCGAGCCCGCCGGACACACCTACGACGCGATGCGGGCGTGGGGCGGGCTGGGCCTGTGGGGGTTCGCCCGGTTCGCGTCCGGCTGTCTCATGCTCGTCGCCGCGTTCATTCACCATCGTTGGGTGCGGTACGTCGCGTCGTTCGCCGACATGCTGTTGTTCGCGGGCATCGCCACGGCGTACCTCACCTCGAACTTCTGGGGCGCGGCGGGCATCACCTACTTCATGCTGTGGGTCGCGTCGGTGGGCCTGAACGTCTACGGCTGGGCACATCCGGGCTCATACAGGGGGAAACATGCCCGATGAATCGCACAAGCTGCAATGGGCGAAGGTCGTGGTGCCCGCCGTGGTCGCGGTGGTCACGTCGGGCGGTATCTCGCTGGCCGTGGCCATCATCGGCTCGGGCAACGCCAGTAAGGACCGAAGCTCCCGGGAAATCATCGTCGCCCTTGAGTCCGCCCGCTCCGAGGCCACGGAGGCCAAGGCCGAAGCGGCGGCGTTGCGTTTGGAGGTGCGGGAGATTCGCACGACGAACAACCGGCT
The DNA here is from genome assembly GCA_964351165.1 of uncultured Phycisphaeraceae bacterium. Lineage (GTDB taxonomy): Bacteria > Planctomycetota > Phycisphaerae > Phycisphaerales > UBA1924 > JACKHE01. Next base: position 2,405 of record CAYGNN010000063.1, on the reverse strand, counting down.
CTGGGCCGAGGTGCAGATGCTGCGTCGCATCATCGCCGAGGCCGGTCTTGAGTTGCCGACCGAGTCGCGCCGCCCGTGGTTGCCCGAGGACACGCTTCATGCGTGGGCCAAAAAAGAAAACGATACGTTCGATTTGCTGGACGGCGCTTTGCTTGGCTTTGATGCAGACGGCGGGGTGTCAGATGAATGACGTGGTGCCCGACCGCGTGGGCGTGAACTTCCGTTACGACGAGGACGGCGAGTACCGAGGTCTGTCGTGGGGCGCGAGTTGGAGGATCGACCCGTGACTGACCGCCCGCCCTGCCGACACCGCACGGAGGCCACACAAACGCTGGTCACGCTGTTCGGCGACCCGGTGCCGGTGCATTGGTGCGTGGAGCTTGAGCGGCGGTGCTGCGACACCGGGCTGATCGACGGGGACACCGAGATTCAGTCGTGCAACCTGTGTCTGGGCTGGGAGCCGGTGAAGGCGGCTAAGCGTGACCCTGTGGAGGCGGAAGATTGAAGCCCAAGCCCGGCGACATTGTGGCGGTGACGTTCCTCGACCACTCCGAACACGACGGGCGGGACGACGACGACACGCCGCTCCGCTTCATCGTGTGGGGTCGGGTGCGTCGGGTCACGAAACAGACGTACATCATCGAGTCGTGGGGTGATGAGGACTTCGGCCGCGTGTCGGGCCACGACAACATCAAGACGTTCACCATCATTCGGCGGGCGGTGGTGGGCCTGCAAATCCTGACGCCGGAGGCTGGAGAATGAGCCGACTGCAGCGCGTCGTCATCATGTCTGACAATCATGGCGACATGGCCGACGCTCCAACGCTCGACGCCATCGAGGACTTTTGCACGCAGTTCAAGCCCGACCACCGCATCCACCTGGGCGACTGTTTCGACTTGCGGGCACTGCGCAACGGGGCCGACGCCCAAGACAAGGCGGACGGCATCACGGCGGACGTGGAGGCGGGGCTGTCCTGGCTGGAACGCTATAGGCCCGACGTGTTCATGGTGGGCAACCACGACTTCCGGCTGTGGGACAAGGCCGCGAGCCGCACGGACGGCGTGTTACGCGACGCCTGCAACCTGCTTATTCGGGACGTGGAGGACGCGACTAAAGGGGTGGTGGTGAAGCCCTACGACAAGCGGGACGGCGTCCACGAGTGGGGCGACATGCGATTTATTCACGGCTCGTTCTCGAACCTTCACACCGCCTACAAACTCGCCAGCCACTACGGTAAAGCCACGATGGGCCACATCCATTCATCCACCGGACCGGTGCGTTTCCCGCACATTCAAGGGGCGGTCGGCTACACCTGCGGGGCGAGTTGCAGGCTGTCGATGGGCTACAACCGAACGCACGTCGGCACGCTCCGTCAGAACAACGGATTTATGTATGGATTCCGGCGTCGGAAGTTTGTGCAGTTGTTCCACGTCGAGCCCGCCGACGGGCATTGGATTTACCCCACGGAGTTCAAGGATGCCGCGTGACACGGAAGACGTTACCCGGGCGATTGACGCCGCACTGCTCGCCCGGGCCGAAAAGGACTTGGCGAAGATTCGGGACAACGAGGGCGACGAGGTGCCCGCGTCAATGTTCACGGTGCAGCAGTGGGCGAAGGCGTGGGACGTGAAGCGTTCTCAGGCCGCGGAACGCTTGGCGGCTCTGGTGTCGGATGGTGGCTGGGAACGCAACGCGTACCGCGTCAGGCGGACGAACGGGGTGCGTCCGGTGAATCACTTCGGGCCGAAGTAGTCATCCCCCGCAGCACCGCCGCGAGTTCGCAGTCGTTCATGCTTCACTCCTTCGTCGTGGTGCGGGCGGCTTCGGCGGCGGCGCGGGTGGAGTGGCAGTCAGAGACCGGCACGATTGGCGACACACTCCATGGCCCATCAAGGCGGTCAAACTCAATAGCAACTGCCCATGCCTCGCGTTCGCTCGCCTCGTTGTAGACGCCCGCAACGTCAAACTCAAATATCTCGCCATTGACCACTTGATAAACCACTTGTTGGGGGATGACGGGTTCCCCGCGCCTGTCCCGCGGAAGTTTCTTGACCACGGCTTGCAGGCGGGCGAGTTCGGCGTCCTTAACCAGCAGTTCACGGTAGAGCCGATCCATCTCGTCGGCCCACGCCCGCAGGGCAATAGCACAGGGGTGTGAATCCCACGCGGGCAAATCGTGCGTTTCAGTTTTCGTCTCACTGCTCACGGTGTGCTCCGGGGGTGGGGTTAGGTGGGAAGGTGGTTCAGAATCGTTCGCAAGCTGGGCAGCGTCCACGAGGGGATTGAATCGCCCGACGCCCGTTCGCACTGCTCGATTGCCTGTTCGACGTGTGAGCGAACAGAAAACAGCGGGCCGCGGCCGGCGCGATATTTGCGGTCCTGTTCTTCTTCCCATGCCAGCGCAG
>CAYGNN010000062.1:0-12770 GCA_964351165.1 uncultured Phycisphaeraceae bacterium | reverse complement strand
GGCGTTCCACTCGCCGACCCAGGCGCCGAGAGGCGAGGACGGCGAAGCCGTCAGCTTCGGCGAGATCCTCGCCGACCCCAAATCCGTCAGCCCAGAGGACACCACGCTCCGCAACGAGGAACTCGAACTCATCGAGCGCCTGCTCGAAGCGATCGATGAGCGCGAGGCCAAGGTCCTGCGTCTCCGCTTCGGTCTGGAGGGGAGAGAGCCCCTGACCCTGAAGCAGATCGGCGACGAGATCGGTCTCACCAGAGAGCGCGTCCGCCAGATCGAGATCGGCGCCCTGAAGAAACTCAACACGCGCATCCAGGACGAGACGCCGACCAGGTTCTTCAAGGAGAACCTCGCAGCCCAGGAAGCGGACGCCAAACGCGCCGCCGCTTCCGATCCCCAGCACAAGCTGGCGAGCTGATCCCTGCTGCTTACGTTGCCTTGTAGAACGGTAGACCCTGCGCCGTCGCATTGAGCGTCGTGCGCCCCGTCTGCACCTCAAACGCCGCGCCATCCGCGCACAGCGCCGAATCGATGTATGCCATCGCGATCGATCGATCCAGCGTGGGGCTCAGGCAGCCGCTGGTCACGACGCCGACCTCCTGGCCGCCGCTCGTCACCGCCATGCCCTGTCGGGCGGCGCGCCGCCCCTCGATGTTGAGCCCGATGAGTTTCCGGGGCGTCCCGTTGGCCTTCTGACTGTTCAGCGCCTCCTCACCGATGAAGGAGCCGCGTTCGTTATCGCCCAGCGTGAACGCGAAGGGCATCCCCACGGCAAACGCCGGGATGTCCTCTTCCAGTTCATGCCCATACAACGGCATCCCCGCCTCGAGCCGCAGCGTGTCGCGCGCGCCCAGACCAGCAGGCTGGATCGCCTCCGAGCCCGGCATCGCGCTGAGCAGCTCCGCAACGCCAGACGCCAACGACTTGGGGATGATCGCCTCGACGCCATCCTCGCCGGTGTACCCGGTCCTGCTGACCATCACCTCAGAGCCGAACACATCGACCATCTCGAACCGGAACCGCTTCAGCGCCGGCACGCGGCTCGAGAAGTTCCCGATCAGCTCCATCGCCTTGGGCCCCTGCAGCGCGACCATCGCCGTGTCGAACGTCTCATCCTTGATCGTGCACCGGTCGTCCGCGCCGACCGCGTTGAAGTGCGCCAGCAGCTTCTCCCGGTTCGACGCATTGACCACCGCGAGAAACTCCTCGTCCGCGATCCGGTAGATCAGCACGTCATCCAGTGCGCACCCCTGCTCGTTGCAGACGATCGCGTACCGCGCCGCTCCGATCGGCGTGTTGTCCACACGGCGCGAGCAGCACCGGTCCAGCAGCGCCCCGGCGTCCGCGCCCTCGAACCGCACGCGGCCCATGTGCGAGACGTCGAACATCCCGACGCTCGTGCGCACGTTCGTATGCTCCTCGATGATCGATGAGTACAGCAGCGGCATCGACCACCCCGCAAAGTCGACCATCTTCGCGCCGCTCGCGACGTGCCAGTCGTACAGGGGGGTCTTCTTGAGCATCGTTTCGGTCGTGGTCACGGCGGGGCCTCCGGGAGAATGATTCGTTGCAGGCCTGCACGATAGGGCGCCTCCACGCCCCGCACGCCCTCACACCCAGGGCATGTTGTCGATCAGCCGGACCTCGCCGAACCGCGACGCAGCCAGCGCCCGCGCAGGGCGCTCCAGCGAATCCCGCCGCAGGCCGGGGGGCAGCGGCTCGAGCGTCATCGCGTCCCGCACCACCGCGTATTCGAGCGTCGCCCCGGTCGCCTCGATGATCCCCTTCGCGACCGCCTCCGCCTCCGCGACCGTCGGCTGCTCGCCCGCGGCGCGCAGCCCCTCGCTGATCGACCGCGCCTTCTCGCGGTCCTCGCCAACAAGGAACCGGTTCCGGCTCGACATCGCCAGCCCGTCTTCCTCGCGCACCGTCGGCGCGCCGACGATCTCCACGCCGCAGCCCTGCTCGCGGTTCATCGCGTCGATCACGCGCAGCTGCTGCCAGTCCTTCTCGCCGAAGATCGCAACGCAAGGCTGCAGCAGCGCGAACATCCGGTGGATCACCTGGCACACCCCCGGGAAATGCCCCACGCGGTACTTGTCTTCCAGCTCAGGAACCGTCGCGACCCGCGGCAGCGGTGGGACAGGCGGCTCGTTCTCAGGTGGGTACACCGCCTCGACAGGCGGCGCGAAGACAACATCCGCGCCCGCCGCTTCGCACAGCGCCGCATCAGTATCGAGAATGCGGGGGTACCGGTCGTAGTCGATCGCCTCGCCGAACTGCGTGGGATTCACGAAGATGCTGACCACCACCGGTGGCTTGGGCGAACGCTCCCGCGCGATCGCCGCCGCCTGCTCGACGAGCTTCCCATGCCCAGGGTGCAGCGCGCCCATCGTCGCGACGAAGACACCGCCCTGCGCCGGGCCGAGCCCGTCGAGACCTTGCACGATGCGCACCGATGTGTTGGCGTCGGCTTCGGACATGAACAACGTGATCTTACAGCGAAGGCTGCGGCAGATCCGCCTCACCCATCAAGCGAAAACCCTTGCGTCGAAGGATCTGCCCCCCGAGGGTCAGGTCATCAACCGCAAGGGCGATGGTGGGCGTGCCGTTGGGCCGGAGCATCAAGGGGTACGCGAAGCGGATGTTCAGTTCCGCAGCGAGCAGATGCAGACAGAGCGTCGCCAGCGTGTGCCCCTTCGTCACCTCGACGACGAGCACCTCCGTCTCCGAGAACGCCAGCCGGTGATCGCGCAGCACCGACTTCGTCGCGTTGGAGCTGTTCGTGATGATGCGCACGACCGCGTGGTCCGACGCCTCGTGCACACTCAACGCGCAGATCTGCGTCACCGGATCGTTGTCAAAGGATTCGACGAGGTCGTACAGCTTGCCGACCCGGTTATCGAGGAAGACGCTGAACTGCGTCACGCTCGGCGGCGCGTAGCCCTGCTGCGTCGGGGTCGGGATGCTCGACTGATTCATCCGGGTCCTTCCGGGTTCCGATCGGCGCACGGGGGGATCGCCCGATCGGGGAGTCCATGCCAGCGTGGCGTCAGAACCGGAGAGAGCGACCGGCCCATCATCGCGGACCGCTGCCCCCGCACGCAGCCCGCGCGGCGTCGGCGATGGAGACACCGACACCCGCAACATTCAAACTAACGTTTGAGCAGCCGGGGCGATAGCAAAAACAACGAAAAATGAACAAGCCAGATCCGGAGCCAGCCGCCTGCGCCGGATTCGCCGATCAACCGGCGGTTTCCTGCGCTTCCAGCGGAAACACCAGATCGATCGGCCCAGGGTCGGGGCACAACCCAGCCGCCGCGCCGTCGTGCAGCAACCGCTCGACCGCGCTCGCGCCGATCTCACCCAGGTCGATCGTCAGATCATTGACGTACATCGAGATGAACTCGTCCGTCGTCGCTTCAGGGAGCCCCCGCGCGAACTGCCCGGCGTACGCAACACCCTCGTCCCGGTGCTCGAGCGCGTAAGCGATCGACCGGCTCAGTGTCCCAGCGACCTCGCGCAGCGTCCCTTCGCCGAACCGATCATCGAGATCGCGCCGGATCGAGTTCGCGCCAAGCGGCAGCGGCATCCCTGTCCGCTCCTTCCACCACGCGCCCAGGTCCGCGATCAGCGTCAGCCCCGCATCGCCATACGTCAGCTGCCCCTCGTGGATGATCACGCCAGCGTCTACCGCGCCATCCTGAACCGCGTCCATGATCGTCTCGAATGGCATCGCGACGAACTCGAATGGCTGCCCCACGCACAGCCGCGTCGCCAGGTACGCCGTCGTGCGCTCGCCGGGGATCGCGATCGTCAGGCCAGGCGTCCGGAGCCACTCCCGGTCGTGCGATTCGCGCGCCACGATCTTGGGGCCGAACCCATCGCCGACGCTCGCGCCGCTGCTGGTCAGCGCGTACCGATCGCTGACCGCCGCGTAGGTGTGCATGGAGATCGCCGTGATGTCGAGATCACCCTGCTCAACAGCGCGCCGGTTCAGCGTCTCAATATCTTCAGGGACCGCCTGATAGCGGAACCGCCCGGTGTCGATGGCGCCCTCCAGCGGCCACCACATGAAAGCGTCGTCAGGGTCAGGCGAGTGGCCGATCGTCAGGACCGGCCGCGTGTCGTGTTCAGTGGCGTGCGTCATGGGGGCATCATACGCCACGCGCCCCGGAGGTCTCACGAATTCGCGATGGCCTGCTGCACGAAACTGAGATCGATCGTGTCCACGATCCCGTCATCGTTGATGTCGGCGCGAGGATCACTCGTGCCGAACCGGTTGATCACCGTGATCAGGTCGAGCGTGTCCACCGCGCCGTCCCGGTTCACATCAGCAGGGTGCCAGAGCGCATCGTCGAGCTGGTCCTGCTCCAGCACGAGCTGGTGCATGAACCGCATCTCCGGCGCGATCGATTCATCGAAGTACGTCTGGAACGCCTCCGCCAACCCAGGCTGCGGCAGGTTGTCCCAGAGCACCACCCCATCCGCATCCCACGCGTAAGGGCCGAGCAACATCAGCCGCAGGTGCTCAGGCTCCAATTCCCTGCGGCGGTACCACTGGTTCTCGTTCCGACCGTCATAGCGAGGCCAGGCGAAGGCCAGCACCGGCTTCTCACCACCCGCGAGATCCCGCGCGTACCCCAGGTTCCCGTAAAAGACCCGGTCCATGTACCGGCTATACCGCTCCTCACCAGCGCGGGGCGTCACATCGTCAGGAACGAGGTAATACCGCATGTACACCGAGGGGTAGAACGCATCGGACGCGTCCCACATCCACTGCGTGTCGTAGTTGTCCCGCAGCCTCCCCTTGGGGTACGCCCAGAACCCCCACTTGGCGTTGGGCCGCAGCGCCCTGCCCAGCTCGATTGTCCCCTCGAAGATCCGCCGTGCGTTCGATTCATACGTGACGATCGAGAACGCCTCGACCTGCTCCGGCGTGAAGCTCGGGTGGTTCCGCCGGACGATCTCGCGCGTCAGAACCCGATAAGGCTCCTGCGTGTCGTTCCACCAGGGGGTCCACGATTCGTAATCGATCACCGCGTACCCATCCCAGTCAGGGTCCGGGATCTGCTCGATGATGTCATCCATGCACGCCGAGATGTGCGCGCTGTAGTCCGCCAAGTGCGGCACGCCGCCGTGCACGCGGGCCCCGGTGCCGATGTCGATCCTCGGGAACTTCCCGAGGGTGTGCTCGTAGAAGACGATCACGTCATGCTCGATCGGCGCGCCGGACGTGTTGATCAGGTGCTCGTACGCGCCGGTCACCGCGTAGTGGTACGTGAAGCTCGGCATGACCCGGTCGGACCCGGCCGCGGAGCCGAGGCAAGCCAGGCACATCGCCCCGAGCAGCGCGAGCGCACCCCGGAGGGCACAACGGCCTGCGCAACGATTCCGTTCCTGCTGCATCTGGTATCCCTGCCTTGCGTCTGATGGAACGGCCGATAATCAGTGATCGAAGCCGTGATCCCCGGTACGAGCGATCGCGCATCGCGGTGCGATCCTTCAGACTATCGGACATATTTTGCCCTGAGCAAAGATGTTTTTGTCCCGCCGCCAGGGCGGGCATGTCTCGCCCGCTCAGTCGCAGGCGGAGCCGAAGGACGCGATCAGCAGACCCAGATCAGCGGTGTCGACGACGCCATCGCCGTTGATATCCCCTGCAGGCCCTGCAGAGCCGAACGCCGCGATCAGCACACCGAGATCCGCGGTATCCACGACCCGATCCCCATTGACGTCCGCCGGGCAGATCAGCTCATGCGTATCGATGATGTACGCCGCACCAGCGTTGAACCCGAACTCATCCTCCGCCCGCGCCCCGACGAGCAGCAGCCCATCATCCAGCGCGACGGAGGCGCCGAACTGATCGTCGGCCTGGCCGTCGCTGGCCCTGATCCGGTCCAACTGCGACCACGCAGCGCCGCTCCGACGGAAGACGTACACAGACCCATTGTCGCCAGCGATCGGGAAGATCCCCGCCTCCATCGCGCCGATCAACGCGTGGTCGCCCGACAACTCCACCGAGCGGCCGACCTGCTGCCTCGCGGTCGCCTCGGCGCCAACGAGCCGGCCCTCCTGCCCCCAGCCGCCGAGCCCATCGCTGCGGAAGACGTACGCCGCACCTGTGCCGGTCGTGCCCTCCTGCGTCGCCCCAGCCAGGAACGTGTCACCGCTGATCGAGACCGACCAGCCGAACCGCTCGCCAGCAAGCCGGCTGTCCGCGGTCACCTTCACGCCAGGATCCCAGACGCCGGTCATCGTGTCGCGCGTGTACACGTACGCCGCGCCCAGGCCCGCGTCGTTGTTCCACGCGCCGACCACCGCCGTATCGCCATCGACATCGACCGACCAGCCGAAGTCGTCGTCCATCTGCGGATCAGTCGGCGCCAGCGCCTGCTCGTGAACCCAGTCGCCCGCCATGTTGCGCCTGTAGATGTGCGCTGCGCCCATCTGCGCAGGCCCAACGTTGAACCCCGCCGCACCGACGATCGCCACGTCGCCATCGACACCGATCGAGCAGCCGAACGTTTCGCTGCCGACCGCGCCCGGCGCGTTGAACTTCTGATGAAAGCTCCACGTCCCGTCCATCGCGCGCGTGAAGGCGTACACCGCCCCGGCGCGGTCGTTGCCTGCGGTGACGTCGTCGTAGTACGCCCCGACGAGCGCATAATCCTCGCCCATCGCCACCGAGATCCCGAAGACATCGCCAGACGCCGCGTCCGGCGCTGTCAGCTTGGCTTCCTCTTCCCATTCTGTCGCGCTGACCTGCTTCCACACATACGCAGCGCCGCAATCGAGGATCAGATCGAAATTCGCGTACTTCGATCCGACGATCATCCGACCGCCGTGCGTCGAGACCGAGGCGCCGAACTGGTCAGGCGTCTCGCCATCACCAGCGAGGAGCTTCTGATACTCGACCGGAGCGCCAGCCAGCGCGGCGCTCGCGATCCCCACAGCCGCGGCCACCGCAAAGCTCCGCAGGCGACACGAGTTCGTTGCAGCACACATCATGCAGACATCAGCTCCAGAGGAAGGCAGCAGTGGGGGGCAGGTTCTCGGACGCGGCATGCCGGGGCGCCCAGGGACTCCCCAAGCCTACCCCGATCACCCCAGAATCGAAGCGTTTTTTGAGGGATTCAGAGGCCACCGCGACGCCTTCGAGGGCGCCTGGGAGCGTCCCTTCGTTGCCACAACCCCCCGGCAGGCGTAGCGTGCCCGCCGCACGATGGCCGGAAAAAAGAAACCCATCACGAACGAGCCAGAGGTCGTCAACCGCAAGGCCAGGCACGACTACGAGATCGCCGAGACCCTCGAGGTCGGCATCCGTCTCGCAGGCTCCGAGGTCAAGGCGGTCCGCGCAGGCCGGATCTCCCTGGGGGAGGCGTACGTCCGCGCCGAATCCACGCCACTCTCCCTGACGCTCCACTCCGCCCACATCGGCGAGTACGCCCCAGCAGGCGCCAACCAGCACGCCGCTGTCCGCCAGCGCACGCTCCTGGCGCACAAACGGGAGATCGCCAACCTCGCCAGGCTCAGCGCCGTCAAGGGGGTCACCGTGGTGCCCCTGAAGCTGTACTTCAAGAACGGCTACGCCAAGCTGCTCATCGGCGTCGGTCGCGGCAAGGGCCGGTCCGATAAACGCCAGGACCTCAAGAAGCGCGAAGCGCAGCGCGATATCGATCGCGCGATGTCCAAACGCATGTGATCTGCGATCAGCTGGGGGTGCCCGAGATCGGCTCCGCTGTCACGCCGTCCGCGCCGCAGAGCATGACCCGGTGCGTCCGCGACCGCTTGGCCGCGTACAGCGCGTTGTCCGCGTGCGAGAGCAGCTGCTTCGCGTCCAATGGCTTGCTCAGCGAGATGCTCGCGATCCCCACCGAGATCCCGCAGGTGTTCCCGGTCCCGCTGATCGACACCGCGTGCCGGCGGAACTGGTTGCGGATCCGCTCCGCCAGCGCCGCAGCGGTCGTCGCGGTGGTGCGGGGCAGGATGATGACGAACTCGTCACCGCCGATCCGCGCCGCCAGGTCCGAGGCGCGCACCTGCTCCTTGACCACGCGCCCGACCGCCGTCAGCAGGTCATCGCCCGCCTGGTGCCCCAGCGTGTCGTTGATCGCCTTGAAGTCATCGAGGTCCATCATCATGCACGCGAGGTCGTCGCCGTAGCGCGTCGCCTCCGCGAACATCGGGTGGATGCGCTCCTGCAGCCGCCACCGGTTGGCGAGGCTCGTCAGCAGGTCGGTGGAGGCGATCGTCTCCAGCCGCTCCGTCTGCTCTTCCAGCTCCCTGTTCTTGCTCTTCAGCTCCGCCAGCGAGCGCGCCAGCGCCGCCTGCAGCCGCAGGTTCTCCCGCTTGATCCTGCACAGCTCCACATGCTTCTCGAAGGTCGCCATGAGCAGGTACTCGCTGTGCTCATCGCGAAGGAACACGCACTCGTCCGCGCCGAACTTGAGCATCGACTGCCCGATCTCGTCAGGGTCATCGAGCAGCGCCGCGATCAAGGGCGCCTCGTCCTGGTCCTCGCGAATCAGCGAGACCACGTCCGTCGCTGTCGCGTCCGGGAATGATTCACCGACGACAAACGCCTCGAACTCGTCGATGGGCATCCGCTCGAGCTCGCCGAGTGTGGAAACCGCGACCGCTTCTGCAACGCTCGCGAGTCCGCCGATCACGCCGCGAACAGTGTCGCGCAACGAATCATCACTGATGACAATGAGCGCCCGGATGCTGGGCCTGTCGTGTTGTGGAGTCCTGGTGCTCAAGCGCGTACTCATCCGGCCAATGGACCGATCCGCACCGGCGTCCTTGCCCGCACGAAACTGGAGAAACAGTGATAACCGGGGACATCCATGCATACGCCCCCCGGTCCGTAACGGTTCATCGGACCGATAGCGAGTCCCCTCGAACCGGCCTGCGTGCTTTCCCTGAGTTTTTCAAGGAATCGGGGAAATCACCGGGACGTATGTTGGTGTTATCGGTCGCGTCTCGTGCGCCAAGATTGCGACAGGTGCGGGTCGAAGACCGAGATATCCGCCCTGTCCAATAACCTCGCGCCATACTCGTTCATCGCCAGCCGCTCCTGCCGGAGCCGCACCGCCCGCTCGAGCGACGAGCGCACCGATGCGATGCCCACGCCCTCCGCCGGGATCTTCTCGTCGAGCCGCAGCACCGCGAACCCCGAGTCGAGCGCGATGATGGGGCTCAGCTCCGTCGGCTCGAGCACCCGCAGCGCCGCGCGGAGCCCGCTGGGGTACGTCGGATCCGCAGGGCTGATCGCCCCGATCACGCCGCCGCGCTCGGCGCTGGCGTCCGTCGAGATCTCCGCCGCCAGCTCGCCGAATGGCTCGCCCAGCAGCAGGCGCCGGCGGACGTCATCCGCCGTGCGCTCGCTGGCGACCGTGATGATCCGCGCCTGGAAGCGCTCGCCGTACCGGATCTCGTACATCTGCTCGATCGCCGCGTTGGTGACGTGCACATCGTCCGCGACGAGCTTGCGCAGGATCGCAGTCCGCTTGAGCAGCGCCGCGTACCGCGCAGGCCCCAGGTTCCGCTCGCGGCGCACCTCAGCCATCAGCCGCGCCACCAGCTCCGGATCCGCGTCGGTGGACTGGCTGATCGTCTCCGCGAAGTACGCCTGCTCGCGCTGCGTGTCTTCTGGCGTGATGACGATCCCCTCGCGCACCGCCGCCTCCTCGATGAGCCGGTTGAACGCGAACTCTTCCAGCGCTGCGCCGCCAGCAGTCTCGCTCAGGATCGGGAGCAGGTCGTTCCACGTCACGCTGTCGCCGTTGATCGTCGCAGGCGTGCCAGCGCCAGCGATCGACGCCCTCGGCCGGTCGCCGCGCCATCCATCACGGATGATCAGCCGCCCATCGTCGGTGGTCTCCAGCGAGCCCCGGCTGCCGGTCTCGCACCCGGTCCCCATCGCAGCGAACGCCACCACCGCCGCCGCGCCCAGCAGGCGTGAATTCCGATTCATGTTCATTTGTAAGCCCTGCACACCGACGATCGGAACCGCTCCCGCCCGCCCTGTCAACAGCCCACCGGCGCCCCCGGCACACACCGGCGCGGAACCGATCCACCACGCATCGCGTACCCTCTGGCATCACCGGCCGGGGTCGGAGCGCCCAGATGACTGACCAGAACGCACAACACGAGACTGACAGCGCCGAGCCGGATCAGGCACAGCAGGCCCAACCGCCAGCAACCAACGGCGCCCAGCGCCCCATCCGCCCCTGCCCCTACTGCGGCCGCCTCGGCGAAAACGATGGCGTGCAGGAGCAGTGCGCCCTCTGCAAAGGCTGGTTCGAGCCCCTCTCGCGTCAGGCCTCCCAGAACTCCATGGGCCCCTGGTTCTTCCACGACGAGGTCGTCCCCTTCCGCCCCGGTTGCTCCTACGACACGCTCCGCAAGCTCATCGCCAAGCAGCGCGTCACAGGCGACACCCTCATCCGAGGCCCAGGCTCCAACCAGTTCTGGGTCTTCGCGCGCCACTGCCCAGGCGTCGCGCACCTCCTCGGCGTCTGCCACAACTGCGCCAGGCAGGCCAGCGCCGACGCCTTCTGCTGCGACCATTGCGGCGCCGCCTTCCCCACCTACGACGACCGGCAGATGCTCGGACTCGCGCCGGTCAGGCTCCTCCCAGGGCAGGCCGATCCGAACTCCGTCGCCGCCTCCGCGATGTCCAGCGCGCAAGTCGATGACCCGCTCCCTCGGATGAAGATCGACCCCGACGATTCCAACTACGGCCCGCTCGCGCCGACCTTCGCCACCGCTGCTGTCGAAGCCGCCACGGCGCACGCCGAATCCGGAAGCCGTCCCACCGATCACCGATCGCCCACCGAGGAGACGATCGACGAGCTCCCCGAGCCAACCCCCGCCTCGCGTCGCGACCGCAAGCAGGCGCAGATGAAGACAACCATCGGGTTCCTCATCGCGGTCACCGTGGTCCTGCTGATCGCTGTCGTCGCGCTGCTCCTGCGCACACCGCAAGGCAGCGCCGCCGCCGCCGAGCCAGCGCCGCCATCGATCGATCACGCCGCGACCGCATCCCAGCCAGAGCCGCAGGTCATCGCCCAGACTGTCTGGACAGAGCGCCTCGATCGCGCGGACGAACTCATCGCAACCGATGATCTCCAGCAGATGGAATCCGCCCTGGCCATCCTCCGCGAGGTCCAGGCCGACGCGCCAGCCGCTGACCGACCCGCCGATCTCGACGCCAGGATAACCGCGCTGGCGGACCGGATCGAGAACGAACAACTGCGCAACTTCCTGAACAAGAACGACTAAGCGTCGGACGAAGCCCGCATTCGCTCCGCGATCGCCAGCAGGATCCCCTCATTCGCAGGCAGGAACCGGTACCCGCCCAACGCGTCCGCTGTCACCCACCGGTGCTCCTCCACTGCGAGGTTCTGCGTAGGGGGTGAGCCGGCAGCGATCGTCCCGATCCCGGTGTGCAGCCGCACCGTCGCGTGCTCGTAGGTGTGTACGACTGGCGCAAGCTCTTCGTGGATCTCTACTTGCACGCCGAGTTCTTCGAGCAGCTCGCGCTGGATCCCCTTGATCGCCGATTCGCCAGGTTCGATCTTCCCGCCGGGCAATTCCCAGTACCCAGCCATGATGGAGCCGGAAGCGCGTTTCGTGATCAGCAGCCGCACCGGATCACCGTTCGGATCCCGAACATCGAGACGCCGCGAGCAGATCGCGCCCAGCCCCACATCGACGATGCTCGGGTTGTCAACAGGCTTTCCGCCAGGCGTTCGATCGTTCATAACATGCTGCAATCAATCGATTAAGCGAAATCGTCGCGTCGTGCTCCCGCGAGCATTGACCCCCGCAGGAATCCGGGTACGCTAACACCGTGGCCGAAAGGCGACGCCAGAACAGCAATTCCAAATCAACGCTGCGGTTTTACCGTAGCACGTGGCCGATCGGGTCCTCGGAGCACCCGGTCGGCTTTTTTTCTGCGCTCACACCCCTGCATCGCTTGTTGCGCACCGCGCGCAAGCACAGGAACGCGTGTGGATAACTTGTCGCGTCACTGTCGGTTCATGTCGTTGCCTGTTGTCGCACGCCGCGGACCAACCGCAGCGCCACTTCAGTCACGAGCCACGCTTCGAGCAGCAGGATCACCGCCGCGACAACAACGAGCAACCAATCTCTGTTCGCCCACCACGACGGCGTGTTCGCATCGCCGACGAACGCCTGCCACCCCATCGCCCACGCCGGCAGCACGAGCATCAGCGCCGCAGGCAGCGCGACGAACCACCAGGGGCGCTCCGTCGCGATCAGCCACGCCGCGATGACGCAGAACGCGAGGCCCCCCAGCAGCTGGTTCGTCGCGCCAAAGAGCGGCCACAGGATCAACCCACCCGCCCCTGCGCCTGCCAGCGACCACGCCTGCCCAGGAGCTGGGATCGCAGCCAGCGCCAGCGCGCTGATGACCGCGAAGACCGTCGCGCCGTGCGTCGTCGCCAGCCACTTGAAGGGGTTCCATTTCGAGGCGAGCCGGACCGAGACCGCGACCGAACTCGGCATCGCGCCGGGGTTCAACCGCCACGCGTTCGCGTGCGCACACTCGGGGCAGGCGGCGCTGGCGTCGATCCCCGACAGGTCGTAGCCGCACATCGTGCAAGCGCCCTCGCGCCGCCTGGGAAGGAACGTGCGCGCCAGCTCCTGGATCACGTACCGCTGCAGCCGGCACGACGTGTCCATCGTCGTCCCGGCAAACGACGCGACGAGCACGCCCATCAACGCGATCGAAACACCCGCCGGGA
>CAYGNN010000061.1:0-12776 GCA_964351165.1 uncultured Phycisphaeraceae bacterium | reverse complement strand
GATCGACAAGCTGGCCCGCGATGGCGATGACGCGGCGCACCGATTCCCGGTGAGCGCCCTGGATAGCGAAACACTGAATTTCTCGTTCAGCGGCCTGAAGACGGCGCTGCTCTATGCAGTCCGGGGCAAGCCGGTGCGCAATGGGAAGGCCACCACCTTCGAGCGGGATCACTCGGACCTGACCGAGCAGCAGCGCCGCGACTTCGCGGCGTCCTTCCAGAAGGCCGCCGTCGCGGCGGTGCTGTTGAAGCTGGAGCGCGCGTTCGATCGCCCAGAGAATCAATCGTGCCGGACGCTGCTGGTGGGGGGCGGCGTGAGCGCGAATTCGCTGCTGCGTTCGTCGCTGGTGGAATTTGCGGAACAACGAGGGCTGGACTGCCGCCTGCCTGCGATGCCCTACTGCATGGACAACGCGGCGATGATCGCCGGCCTCGCCGATCGGCAGATCGCGGAGGTCGGCGCTGATGATCTGACGCTGAACGCCTCGCCCAACTCCGCGGTGCAGGCGCCGACGTGAGCGAGGATGTCATCCATCCGGCCGCCTTCGATGATGACGCGCTGCTCAAGGCGTGCGAGGTCAGCACCGGCCGTGCGGGCGGCCCCGGCGGGCAGCACCGCAACAAGGTCGAGACTGCGGTCATCCTCATGCACACCGCCAGCGGCGTCAGCGCGCAGGCCTCGGAGCGCCGGTCGCAGGTCGAGAACAAGCGCGTCGCGCTCAAGCGTCTGCGCCTGAACCTCGCGGTCGAGTTCCGGTGTCCGACGAGAACCCCGACTGGGCTCGCGGAGATCGCTTCAGAACTCTGGCAGCGCCGCAGGCAGGGGCAGAAGCTGCCCTGCAATCCGGAGAACAAGGACTTCCCGGCGCTGCTCGCGGAGGCGATGGACGTGCTGTCCGACTCCGGCTGGGACCCCAAAAAAGCGGGGATCAGGCTTGGCGTGTCCTCGACGCAGCTCGTGAAACTCTGCAAGAACGAGCCGAGGGCGATGGCTGTGATCAACGAAGCACGCAAGGCCAGGGGCCAGCACGCGCTGCACTGATCGCGCCCCTGCTACGATCACGCCATGGCAAACGGCACGACAACGACGGACCCTGCGGCCCTGCGCGCCGCGATCAATGATGACCACGCCTACCTGACCGCGCTGCGCCGCGACCTGCACCGCATCCCGGAGCTGGGCTACCAGGAGCAACTGACGAGCGAGCGCATCCGGCAGGAGCTCGACGCGATCGGCGTCGCGTATGTCGGGTACCTCGCAGAGGGCACAGGTGTGCTCGCGCACATCCCTGCGACGGCGGATGGCGGTTCGACCGTGGCGCTGCGGGCCGACATGGACGCGCTCCCCCTCGATGAGCGCACCGGTATGGAGCATTCCTCGACCCACGAGGGCCGCATGGACGCCTGCGGGCATGCCGGGCATACAGCAGTCCTCATCGGCGCAGCCCGCGCGATCAACAGCATGGCGCACCGGCCCAACGCGGTGACGCTCGTCTTCCAGCCCGCGGAAGAAGGGGGCGGTGGCGGCAAAAAGATGTGCGCAGACGGCGCGCTCGATGGCTCGAAGCTGGGCGATCCGGTCGATCGGATCTTCGGTTTGCACGGCTGGCCCGATCTTGAACTGGGACGCGTCGCGTCCAAGCCAGGACCGTTGCTTGCGGCGACGGATCAGTTCAAGGTGACTGTCAAGGGCAGGCAGGCGCACGCCGCGATGCCGCACATGGGGATCGACCCGGTGGTGGCGTCGGCGCACTGCGTGACGGCGCTGCAGTCGATCGTCTCGCGTTCGGTGGACCCCCTCGACAGCATGGTCTGCACGGTGGCGGCGGTTCACGCCGGCGGGACAGCGCACAACGTGATCCCGGACGAGGCGAAGTTCCACGGGACGATCCGCACGCTCACCGCCGCCGTGCGCGAGCAGGCGAAGGAGCGGTTCCACGAGGTCGTGCATTACACGGCCCGGGCCAACGGCTGCCACGCGGAGATCGAGTACATCGAGGGGTACCCCTGCACCGACAACGATCCGGCGCTGACCGGGCGGTGGTTCGAGATCGCGGCGGATGTCTTCGGCGCGGAGCGCGTTGGGACGATCGAGCGGCCCATCATGGGCGGCGAGGACTTCTCGTACTACGGCCTGCATGTCCCTGCGTGCTTCTTCATGCTGGGGCTGAAGCCTGGATCGATGGTGTCCTACCCCAAGCTGCACGCGCCGGACTTCGATTTCAACGACGACGCGATCCCGATGGGGGTCGAGGCGATGTGCCGGCTGGCGATGGCGCCGGCGTGAGGCGCGTATCCTGTGGTTGATGGCTGACGACGCCGACACACCGATCGCTGATCAGGATGGGTTCCTACCCGCCGACACGCCGCCGGCGTGGGGGACGGAGACCTTCGAGCAACGCCGTGCGCGGCTGCTGAAGAAGGCGCGGGACCTGCCCAAGTCACCGGGTGTCTACCTGCACAAGGACCACAAGGGCGTCGTGCTGTATGTGGGC
The DNA here is from genome assembly GCA_964351165.1 of uncultured Phycisphaeraceae bacterium. Classification (GTDB taxonomy): domain Bacteria; phylum Planctomycetota; class Phycisphaerae; order Phycisphaerales; family UBA1924; genus JACKHE01. Next base: position 10,285 of record CAYGNN010000061.1, on the reverse strand, counting down.
AAGGCGAGCAAGCTCGCGGACCGCGTCGCGTCGTACTACCAGAAGTCGGCGGACCTGGGCGCGCGCAAGCAGCCGATGCTCGACGTCGTCCACGACTTCGACGTGCTCCTATGCGAGACGGAGTGGGAGGCGCTGCTCACCGAGGCGCGACTCATCAAGGACATCAAGCCGAAGTTCAACGCCTTCCTGACGGATGGCAAGACGTTCCCGTACCTGGCGATCACGACGCAGGAGGACTTCCCGGGGATCTACGTCACGCGCGCGATCAACGACGAGCAGTTCCGCAACGCGACGATCTTGGGGCCCTTCACGTCCCCCGGTGCGCTGCACCAGGCGGTGCAGGCGCTGCAGAAGGTCTTCAAGTTCCGCACGTGCGAGCTGGACATCAAGGACGGTGATCCCAAGCTCCCGATGTTCCGCCCCTGCCTGCTGCACCCGATCGGGCGCTGCTCGGCGCCCTGCGCAGCGCGCATCGGCAAGGACGAGTACCGCGCCGACATCGACCGGCTCCTGCGGTTCGTCAAGTCCAAGCGGAGCGTGATGCTCCGCGAACTGCGAGGCGAGATGGAGGCAGCGGCGGAGGCGCGCGAGTATGAGCGCGCCGCGGTGCTGCGCGACGAGATCAGGGCGATCGAGAAGCTCGATAACCGGGCGTCGCGCAAGGACCAGTGGCAGCCGGAGGCGGAGTCCTTTGTGCTCGATCCCAAGAAATGCACCGCGAGCCTGCAGCGCGCGCTGGGGATGGATTCCCCGATCCGCTGCGTCGAGGGCATCGACATCGCGCACCTCCAGGGAGGCGAGACGGTGGGCTCGAAGGTGAGCTTCGTGGACGGCCGGCCCTTCAAGGAGGGGTACCGCAGGTACCGCATCCGCACGGCGGGGAATGATGATTACGCCTCGATCCGCGAGGTCGTCTCGCGCCGTTATCGGGACGCTGGCGCCGGGCAGGAGCTGTACCCCGACGTGATCCTGATCGACGGCGGTCTGGGTCAGCTGCACGCGGCGGAGGAAGCATTCAAGCAACTGGACGTGCAGCCCCCGATGGTGATCTCGCTCGCGAAGCGGGAAGAGCTGATCTACGTGCAGGCCAGGAGCGAGCCGATCAAGCTGGGGCGGGAGAACCCAGGGCTGCGGCTCTGCCAGGCGGTGCGGGACGAGGCGCACCGCTTCGCGCAGCATTATCACCACACGCTGCGGCGCAAACGGACGTTGGGGCAATAAGCGGCCCACACGGCTGTGGGTTTTCCCGCCGATCGCGGATTCCTCCAGAAGCGGCGGCGGGATCGGCTCGATGAACGGGGCGTCCGCTCTTCTCGATCGAGGTCCGATACCGACGATGCTCCGCGTGCCGATCCATCAAGTCCGACCGGGGATGATCCTCGCGATCCCTGTAGCGCACCCCAAGGCCCGGGGGCAGGTGCTGCTCAAGCAGGCGTTCCAGATCGACACGAGCGCGCTGCGCCGGCTCCGGCAGCTGGGCGTGCGGGATATCTGGATCCAGTACCCCAACCTCGACTTCATCAACACGTTCATCAACCCGCACATCTTCGACTGCCAGGCGAAGATGCACGGGCAGATCGCGCTCGCGTTCAACGTCGCAGCGACTGGCAACTACGCGAAGCTCGACTACCCGGAATACAAGAACACGATCCGGGCGCTGCTCGACAAGCTCATCGACGACCCGAAGGCCGCGATCTTCGTGCAGGAGATGGCGAGCATCGATGATGCGCTGCTCCGGCATTCGTCCACGGTGTGCATGCTCAGCCTGCTGATGGGGCTGAAGATGGGGGGCTACCTCGTCAAGCAGCGCAAGCGGCTGACGCCGGAGAAGGCGACGGACGTCGTGAACCTGGGTGTCGGCGCGATGCTGCACGACATCGGGACGCTCGCACTCGAACAGGACGTCCTCGACCGCTGGCACGCGACCGGTGATGATGATGATCCGGAGTACCGCAAGCACGTCACCAAGGGGTACGACCTCGTCCACGGCAAGGTCGATCCCACGGCAGCGGTGACGGTGCTGCACCATCACCAGCGCTTCGACGGGACTGGCTACCCCCAGCGGCGCCGGTACGACGGCACGCTCGGCGGGCTGGTCGGCGACAAGATCCACGTCTTCCCCAGGATCGTGTCCGCCGCGAACATCTTCGACCGGCTGCATCACCCGGCTGATGGGAGCGGGAGTGTCCCCACGGTGCGCGCGCTGAAGATGCTCCGGCACGAGCCCTACCGGAACTGGATCGATCCGATGACGTACAAGGCGCTGCTCGCTGTCGCGCCGGCGTATCCACCTGGCTCGCTGGTGAAACTCAACAGCGGCGAGCTGGCGGTGGTGACGGACTTCGCTGCGGCGAACCCATGCCGCCCGAAGGTGCGCACGATCGTGGACCTGACCTCCGTAGATGGTGAGGGCGAGGACTACGACCTGCAGCTGCGGACCGACCTCGAGGTCGTCGAGAGCGAGGGGGAGGATGTCCGGGAGGACAACTTCTACCCCGACCATCCGCACGAGTTCGACATCCACGCGGACGAGGCTGATGACCGCGTCTGGGAAGACGGTCAGCAGCAGAACGAGGCGGCCTGAGCGCGCAACGCTGCTGCGCCGGGCTGATTCGGTGTCATTCTTTGAATTGTGATCGGGCAGTGCGAGTGCTTACTCGTTGCTGACGTGCGCCGGCTTGCCGCTGGGCTTGCTGCCTGCGTTCCCGCCTGGTTTGCCGGTCGGCTTGTCCGCAGCGCCGCGTCCGGCTTTGTCGCTGACGGCCTGAGCGCTGGGGCCTGGCCTTCTGGCGCCTGCGACAGCGGTGTCTGCGGGCGCATCATCCTCGGTGGCCTTCTCGCGGAAGATCTCGCCTGCGGCTGGTTCGCGGAGGAGGACGGTGTCGCCGATCTCGAGGCCTGTGACGATCTGCGCGAAGGTCGAGGAGCGCTGGCCAACGCGGACATCGGCGCGGGCGAACTTCGACCCCTTGGGGACATAGACGTAGCTCGACCGGCCCTCGCGGAAGACGGCCTGGATCGGGACGGAGATCGCGTCCTCGACCTCGCCCAGCACGATGCGGGCCTCAGCACGCATGGAGGGCTTGAGCTTGGAATCGTCGTCCACCTCGTCGAGGTTGATCTTGACGGTGTACTCGCGGAGGTTGGGGTCGCGCCAGCCGCCGGACTCGGCGAGGACGCCGATGCTGGCGATGGAGCCGGTGAAGGTCAGGCCCTGGGCGGCGTCGCAGCGGATCACGGCGGGCATGCCTGGCTTGAGTCGGCCGGCGTAGCTCTCGTGCACGCGGACGGAGGCGACCATCTCGCTGACGTCAGGAAGGACGATCAGGAGCTGGTTGGGGTGGACTTCCTGGCCGACCTGCAGGGGTCCGTCGCCGCCGAACATCATGCGTCCGCGGCCGTTGCCGATGCTGGTGCCGTAGACGACGAGGCCGCCTGTGGGGGCGATGATCGTGCAAGCCTCGAACTGCTGGTGGAGCTTGGCGAGCTTCTCCTCGCGGATAGAGAGCTGCCTGCGGCGGTTGGTGCGGTCGGCCTCCTTGTTGGCGATCCGGCTCGCGTTGGAGCGCTCGACGCGGAGGGTCTCAGCCTTGGCCTGCTCGACGTCGGAGTTGAGCGTCTTCTCCATCTTGACGCGCTCGTAGCTCTCGTACACCTCCTTGTTGAGGATGGCGGTTTCGTAGGCGGCTTTGGCTTCTTCGAGCCTGATCTCGTCCTCGCGTGCTTCGTCAGCGCTGATAAACCCGAGCGGCTTGAGCTTCACCGAGTCATCGAACTTCTCCTGCGCCTGCTCGAGCCGGCGCAGGCCGTTCTCGATCGCGAGGGTCAACTCCTTGCGCTTCTTCTCAAGGTCGCCCTCGGTCCATTTCTTCAGTTCGATCTCGGCAAGTTCCAACTTCAGTTTGGCGGCGCTCAGGGCGGACTCGTTGTCGGAGAGCTGGATGTCGTAGGCGGCCTCGGCGGCGACGAGCTCGGATCGGGAGGTCTCGACGCGGAGGGTCTCCTCGTCGATGTTGTTCTCGATCGTCTCGCTGTTGAGCTTGATCAGCAGGTCGCCCTTCTTGACGCGGGTGCCCTCGTCCACCAGCTCGACGATGTTCGAGCGGGACTCGAGTTCAGAGCGGATCTCCGTCGGGTTCTTCGCTTCGAGCGCGCCATTGGCGACGACGGTGATCTCGAAGTTGGTCTGCTCGACCCGATGGAGGTCGACGGCGTTCGAGACGTTCAGGTCGGAGTCGCCAGGCGTGAAGACCATGAGCCCCAGCACGATCGCGATGGCCACGACGAGCGTGGCGATGATCAGCGTGCGGGCGCCGCCCCTGGCGGAGCGGTTCATCTGGCGTCGGGGGTTGGTCATCGGTCCGTTCTCCGGGCGTCTTGGCTGGTCTGGGTGGTGTCGTCTGGTGGGATCTGGAGGCGGTCGGCTCGCAGGACAAGCCGGCGCTCCCCGCACCGGCTCAAACTGTTGAACCGGTGATCTTATGCGGGGTTTCCCTGCGATCGGGGCGAAATGTTCGAATCACGGACAGACCCCTCGCGCGTGCTGTCAGCAGAACGCCTGATGGGGCGTCAGATTGCTTCAGGGTGGCTTTCGGCGTGACCAACCAGCCGGATTCAGGGGGCGGGCGCCGGCTGGTTCTCGGGCGTCTCGGTCGGATCGCTCTTCGGGATATTCCGCCGGTAGAGCGTGCCGTCGTGGTTGACGCGGAGCTGGCCGGTCGTGAGCAGGTACTGCAGGACGGAGACCTGCAGCGACTGCTCCGCCACGTCGCGGTCGTTCTCCGCCTGGAGCAGGTTGTCCTGCGCCTGGATGAGATCGAAGATGTCCGTCTCGCCCTCGCGCAGCTCGAATTCCTGCACGGTCAGGCGGTTGTTGGTCACCTGCTGGACTGCGAGCTGGTAGTTGAGCCTCTGCTGGTCGATCGCCCTGCGGGCCTGCCTGGCGTCGAGGATGACGTTGTCGCGGAACTCCTCGAAGTCACGCAGCGCCCGGTTGATGGCGATCAGGGCGGAGCGGAGGTTCAGGCGTTCGATCTTGCGATCGAGGGGGAAGCCGAAGGTCACGCCTGCGTTGTACATCGTGTCGGAGGCGTCGTACTCGAAGCCGCCCACGTTGACCGTGTCATCGGTGGGGAGGGTGACGGAGGCGTTCAGGTCGAGGTCCGGGAGCAGGTCGTTCCGGCGGTTGCGGACGGCCCGGCGGAAGTCGTTGAGCTGGTCCCTGCGGTTCTGGAGGTCCAGCCTGTAGTCGAGGGCAAGCGTGGAGGCCTGCGCCGGCGTGACGTCGGGGACCGGCAGGTCGAGCTCGGAATCGACGATCTCGATGCTGGTGGACATCGGGATGCCGAGGCGGATCTTGAATCGGTCGAGAGCGACGACGTAGGACTCACGCTGGTTGATGAGGTCCGCCTGCCGCTGGAGGATCGAGGCCTCGACCTGCTGCACCTCGAACTGCCTGCGGCGGCCTGCATCGACGAGCGCGGTGGTGCGGTCGTAGGAGAGGTCCAGGTTCCCGATCGAGTTCTCGGTGTTGGCGATGCGGTTCTGCTGGTTGACCAGCGAGAAGTAATCCTGCGCGACGCGGACCAGGAATGACCGGCGGAAACGCTCGTAATTCCTGGCGGCGTAGACGAGGTCACGTTCCGCCTGGATCAACGATTCACGCGCCGATGGGCCAGCGCCGCGGAGCAAGGGGATGTCGCCCGAGAGAACAAGCGCCGATGACTGGACGTAGTCCTCGGTGGCGCTGGTGCGGAGCTGCTCGGTGGCGTTCCAGACGAGGCGCGCCTCGACCTGCCCGCCGGACTGGAGGCGCTTGGTGACGAGCAGCTCGTTGATGATGTTCAGCGGGATGTCGCTGTCGCCGTTGGCCTCGCCGGAGACGTTGAGGGTGGAGGTCGCGAAGAAGCGGGGGCCCCACTGGTGGCGCTCGATGAGGAGCCCGATGCTGCTGAGGGTGTACTCCTCTTCCGCGGTCAGGTACTCGCGGGAGTTGCGCTGCGCGATGCGGAGCGCTTCCTGGAGGTCGATCTGGAGCGTCGAGCCGGCGTCGAGGGACTTGTACCGGTCGAGCGTCTGCGCCACGTCGGCGTCGCTGCGCGAGACAGGGAAGAGCAGTTCCTCGGCGTCCGGGTTGTCCGTCTCCGGGTCGAGCTCGTCCATGTCCGCCCGGTCATAGGACTTGGGGTCGTCGTACCGCTCGACCGGGGCGAGCGCCTGCCGGCCCAGCAGGCTGGATCGGTTGGCGGCGAGGCGGTTGATCTCGGCTTCGAGGGCGTGGTCCGACTGGCAGCCTGTGGATGCGGCGAGGGTCAACGCGACAGCGGCGACCAGGGCGGAGCGGGCCACGATCGTGGCGGCCTTGTGGAGCGGTCGAACGCCGGGATGGTCGATGCGAGAGCGGGACATCGGGCGTGCGAGTGTACTGCTGTGGACAGGGTGTGTTGCAAGCGGATCTGCGATCTGTGGCGGGTTTGATTTTCGGACCTTGGATCCGGGTCGCGCAACACCCCTCTTTGGTTTGCCGAAGGGGTTTGGGAGGCGTATTGTGGCGGCTCAGCCGGGGGATTCCCGGCGTGTCTGGCCGGATGCTGCTCTGCTCGTTCCTCCACCGGCTCTCTCCAATTGGCACTGACAACAGGGTCGGACGACAGGTCCGGCCCCCGAGGCCCGGCGTACGCGATGGCAACGATCTCCACGGACACCCAAAGTTTCATCATCGACGGCAAGCGCCGCTGGTTCGTCATCGGCACGGTTGACTACGCGAGAGTCCCGCGCGAGCTGTGGGCCGACCGCCTCCGCGCCGCGAAGCAGGCGGGGCTCAACTGCATCAGCGTCCCGATGAACTGGAGCCTCCACGAGGCAATCCCCGGTAAGTTCAACTTCAAGGACGAGCTGGACATCGCCGCGTACCTGCAGCTCATCCACGAGATGGGGCTCTTCTGCTTCCTCAAGCCTGGCCCCTTCATCGGTTCAGGCTGGGACGCTGGCGGTCTCCCGGCCTGGCTGGCGCGCCGCGAGGGCATGGCCGAGCGCAGCGCAGAGCCCGGGTTCATCGAGTGCTGCTCGAAGTGGATCCGCGCCGTGATGAAGCAGGTGAAGGACCTGCAGGTGACCTCTTCCGGTGATGGCGGCCCGGTCGCGCTGATCCAGAGCGAGCACGAGTGGTTCTGCGGCGACGACGCGGCGGGGACCGCGTACCTGGGCGCGCTGATCCGCTTCTTCCGCGAGAACGGCGCGAAGGTCCCGATCGTCAACAGCAACAACCTGTACCAGAGCATCGAGGGCGAGATCGACGGCTGGAACGGCCGCGACAACCTCCTGGCGATCCTCCGGCAGCTCGCTGAGGTGCGCACGGATTCGCCACGTGTGATCACGGAACTGCCGCTGGGCAAGGCGCTCTCCTGGGGCGACGACCCGGCGCCGGAGCTGTCGCCCACGCAGGCGCTGCACCGCGTGGCGCAGGCGTTCTCCGCAGGCGCGCACTGCAACATCGGCCCCTTCCACGGCGGGACCACCTTCGGCTTCAGCGCCGGGCGTGAGCTCTGGCGCGAGGCGGCTTTCAACACGACGAGCCACGACTGCAACGCGCCGCTGACGGAAGCCGGCGGCCGCAGCGAGTTGTACGACTCGATGAAGCGGCTGTGCTTCTTCGCGTCGTCCTTCGAGCGTGTCTTCGCGGGGCTCGACCCTTCGAGGCGGCCGATCTCGGTGGATCCATCAGGGCTGGATTCGATGGGCGCCGGCCGCCGCGCGACGACCGCGATCAGCGTGCTGCACGCGCAGGGGACGCAGGGTTCGATCGCCTGGGTCTTCGGTGATGACAACCCCAGCGCCAACAACGGGCGCCCGACGCTGACGCTGACGGACGGCTCGTCGCTCGGTGTCGACCTGACCGGCCAGCCGGTCGTGTGGTGTCTGCTCGACGCGATCCTCTCGCCCAAGGCGACGCTGGACTACTGCAACCTGTGCGCGTTCACCGTCGTTGGCGACACGTTCGTCTGCTACGGCCCTTCCGGCGCGGAGGGCGCGCTGTCGATCAACGGCTCGGCGCTGGCGGTCGATGTCCCAGGCGGCAAGACGCCGGTGATCGTCGAGCACGAGGGTGTGACGGTCGTCGTGATTCCTGAGAAGATGATCGACGCGACGTACGCCGACGAGCATGCGGTCTTCATCGGTTGCGCCGGCATCGACGCGGAGGGCGAGCCGATCCCGCACGCGAAGCACCGCAAGTGCATCCGCGTGGACGCCAGCGGGAAGAAGACCAACGTCACGATGGCCACCCCCACGAAGGCGCCCAAGGCGATCACGTTCGGCGAGTGGGACCGCGCCGGTGTCGATGATTTCATCGACGGCACGAGCGAGCGGTACGCGGTGATCGACGGCCCCGACCGCCTGGAGAAGCTGGGCGTCCCCTCGGGGTACGGTTGGTACCGCCTGAACATCAAGGCGACAGCGACGAAGAAGACCAACGCGGCGATGGTCGAGTCGGCGGACCGGCTGCACATCGCGGTCGGCGGCGAGCCGCTGGGCGTTGTGGGTGTCGGTCCTGACGCGGACCTCGACCCCCAGGCGCTGCCCCTGAAGAAGGGCGAGAACGCGGTCACGATCCTCGCGGACAACATGGGCCGTGCCGCGGAGGGGTTCATGCTCCTCGAGCCCAAGGGCGTGTACGGCACGCTCTACGAGGTGAAGCAGTTCGCAGCAGGTCGCGCGACGATGGTCAACGGCAAGCCGCTGCGCCCGCTCGATTTCAAATCGCCGATGTGGCGCGTGCATGATGACGAGCGGACAGACGCGAAGCGCGCCGCGTGGTCGTTCACGCACCGGAAGAAGTCGCCGCTGCTGCTGACGATGGACCCTGCGCCGGTGCGGGGCCTGGTTGTTCTGAACGACGAGCCGATCCACTGGATCAAGGGCGCCGCGCCGCTGAAGCTGGCGCTGACAAGCGAGATGCTGCGGCAGGGCAAGAACGAACTGCAGATCGCGATCCTGGGCGACATGGAATCGGTCTTCAAGGACCTGGTCGCCGCGACGAAGTTCCGCGAGGGCGTGACAGACCTCTCCGACAAGGCGGAGTGGGCCTTCGCCAGGTGGGAGCCGCCGACCGCTGGGCAGTACGAATCGATCACGAAGACCGCGATGGGCGCCAGCGCCGGCAAGGCGGTGTGGTGGCGGACCTCGTTCGACACGCCTGACACCGACATCCCGATGTTCTTCGACGCGAGCGGCCTCACCAAGGGGCAGCTCTTCGTCAACGGCAGGAACCTCGGGCGGTACTTCGTCTCGACCCCCAGCGGCAAGGCGGTCGGCCCGCAGCGGCTGTACTACATCCCGGCGCCCTGGCTGAACGAGGAAGGCGAGAACTCGCTCGAGATCTTCGACGAGCACGGCGCCGCCCCCAAGAAGTGCTCGCTGGTCTTCACCGACGACCGCACGCTGGGCTGATCAGACTCACTCGGCGGGCGGCGGCATGACCGCGCGCACGATGCGGTCGGTCAGACGCGGCGCCGCGTTGGTGAGCGCCGCGATCACCCTCGACGCCTGGCTGGTCCAGACTTCCGGCTTCGGCTTCCGCAGGCATTTCACGACGGCATTCGCGACGCGCTCCGGCGATTGCGTCATGTACTTGGGCGTGTCGTGCGCGCGGTAGTCGCCCTCGCGCGCCTTGGCTGCGTCGAAGAGTTCCGTCTTTGTCCCGATGGGATGCACCGAGGAGACGTACACACCGGTCCCTGCGAGCTCCATGCGCATGGCGCGGGCGAGGTGGTGCTGGGCGGCCTTGGTGGCGGTGTAGGCGCCGTGGTTGGGGACGCTCAGGAGCGACAGGCAGCTGGAGCAGAGCAGCGCGTGGCCGGCGCCGCGCTCGCGCATGTGTGCGATGGCCGGGCGGAGCGTGTGCATCGCGCCGAAGAGGTTGATGTCGAAGATCTCCTGGAGCGTGGCGCTGGTGATTGCGTGGGTCGGTTCGCCCAGCGTGATGCCTGCGTTGGCGAAGACAGCGTCGCAGGATTTGAGCGTGGAGATCGTAAAGCGGATGAGCTCGTCGCAGGCCTGCTCGTCGGTGACATCCACCGCGAAGGCGTAGGCTTCGCCTCCTGAGGCTCCGATTTCTTCTGCGAGTTGTTCGAGGCGGTCCAGGCGCCTTGCTGCGACAACGACGCGCATCCCGGCGCGCGCACAGGCGAGCGCGGTGGAGCGGCCGATCCCGCTGCTCGCGCCGGTGATGACGATGGACTTGTTGGTGAGATCAACGCGCTGCATCGGTTACGCCAGCAGCGAGACG
>CAYGNN010000060.1:1504-13138 GCA_964351165.1 uncultured Phycisphaeraceae bacterium | reverse complement strand
TCCACGATGCTCCGGCTGATCATCGGCAGCTTCCCTCCAACCGAGGGCGACATCAAGATCTTCGGGCAGAGCATCTGCGGGCTCGAAGAAGCGGGGATGAACAAGGTCCGCAAGCGCTTCGGCGTCCTGTTCCAGTCCGGGGCGCTGTACAACTCGATGACGCTGGCGCAGAACGTGGCGCTGCCGCTCGCTGAGCACACAGACCTCGACCGGATGATCATCGATATCACGGTCAAGATTAAGCTGGAGCTGGTAGGCCTCCGCGAGCACGCGGACAAGTACCCTGCGGAGATCTCAGGCGGCATGAAGAAGCGCGCCGGCCTCGCCAGAGCGCTGGCGCTCGACCCTGAGATCTTGTTCTACGACGAACCGAGCGCGGGCCTTGACCCGGTGACGAGCGCCGAGATCGACCGGCTGATCATCGACCTGACGAAGAAGCTGGGCGTGACGAGCGTCGTCGTGACGCACGAGATGGACAGCGCCTTCACGATCGCCGACCGGATGGCGATGCTCGACAAGGGCCGCATGCTCCGCGTGGACACGCTCGAGGCGTACGACGCGATCCGGAAACTGAGCGACGAGGAGGCGGCGACGAGGCCCGACGATGACCGCCTGATCCGGCAGTTCCTGCGCGGCGATGCCGAGGGGCCGATCACCGAGCGGAAGGCGGAGCTGGATTACGCCGAAGACCTGCTGGGGATGCGCCCGGAAGAGAAGCCGGTCGCGCCGAGTATCGAGCCGACGCGTGTTGTGACGAAGAGCAAGATGATGTCGAAGGACGAGTAGCCGGAGCGAGGAAGGAACCGACAGATGGCGCACCGAGAACAATCCAACGCGGTCCGGGCAGGTCTCTTCGTGACAGTCAGCGTGCTGCTGGCGATGCTCATCATCGTCATGCTCTCCGGCATCCGGGAGAAGCTCACGCCCTCGAACACGTACATCGTCCGCTTCGACCTGGCGGTCGGCGCGCAGGGACTGAGCGAGGGTTCGGAAGTCCGCGTCGGCGGGCAGAAGGTCGGTCAGGTCGCGAGCGTGAAGTTCACGTCCGAGGGCGACAGCGCCATGCCGACATCGGTGGATGTCAAGGTGCGCATCGCGCGCCGGCTGACGATGCACGAGGGCGCCATGGCGCAGCTCGAGGTCCCGCTGCTCGGCTCGATTTCTGTGCTGAACTTCCCGAGCCTGGGCGATCCAGACGCGCCGGTCATCGAGAGCGGCGGCGTGATCCGCGGCCACCTCGCTGCGCCGGCGTTCCTCGCCTCCGCAGGCTACGGCGCGGAGCAGTCGAACCAGTTGCAGAATGTGCTCAAGGGCATGGATTCCATGGTGACGCGCGTCAACGAGGGCATCCTGCCTGAGGTGGAGTCGGTCGTTGGCGACGTGTCCGATCGCAGCGGCGCCTGGCTCGACGACATCGACGTCGCGGCGGGCGATGCGCGAGAACTCGTCGCGGCGATGCGCGCGATCGTCGAAGACAACCGCGCCTCGATCGACTCGATCATCGCCAGCTCCGAGAGCGCGTCCGCCAACATCGACGCGATCGCGTCCAGGGCAAAGGACGAGCTGGTGGACGCGGCGCTGGCGATGCTCAACGACGGCAGGCGCACGGCGCAGGAGGCGCGGGTGCTCGTGGAGGATGCCGACAAGCTCTTCCGCGAAGAGACCCCCAACATCCGCATGTCGATGGCGAACCTGCGCCTGACAGCGGACCAATTCAAGCTCGCCTCGATGGAGGTCCGGAGGGCGCCTTGGCGTTTGCTCTACCGACCGGACACGAAAGAGCTGGAGTACGAATTGCTGTACGACTCCGCCCGTGCGTACGCCGACGCGGTCAGCAACCTCCGCGGCGCCTCGGAATCGCTCGAAGCGGTGACCGAGTCTGACGGCTCGCGGCAGGCGCTCGATGGGCAGTCCCTGAACGACCTGACCGATCGCGTCACCGCGGCGTTCGGCGAGTACCAGCACGCGGAGGAAAAATTCCTTTCGCTGCTGCTCTCCAAAGCGAATCAGTGAGCAGGTTTACCAGCCCCCGGTGCGCATCTTCCTGCACCAGGCGCCGTAGCGGATCAGCCTGCGGATGACCTCGCCTCTCGAAGGTTTGGGGCCGGGCCCCATCGCGGTCTGCCATCGCCATTTCCAGTAAGGACTGCGGAAGCGGAACCCGGTGATCGCGCCGAGCCTGCACAGCTCAAGGCATCCGGAGATGGTTTCGCGTGTGCGCTCAAGCATCGGGAGGCTCAGCGGAGATCGTCCGGGAGCATGCCGTGCAGGTCCTTGAGGCGCTCGGCCTCTTCGCGCGGCATGACCAGCGTGGCCTGCGGCGTGTGCACGACGATGAGGTTGTCCGCGCCGAGGACCGCGACGTGGTGGTCGGGGTTCGACGACGCGATGACGGTGTTCTGGCAGTCGCACAGCGTCGCCTCGGCGCCCTCGACAAGCGAGAGCCGATTGCCCAGCGCATCAGCGTCGAGCGTGTCTGCGAAGGCTGGCCAGGAGCCGACGTCGAGCCAATCGACATCCGCGACGACAGTCGCGACGCTGAAGCGGTCGTCGGTCGAGGCTGGCTCCATGACGGCGTAATCAACGCTCGTCTTGGGGAGCGTGGGGTACACCTCGTCGAGCACGCGCTGCTGGTCGGGGGTGTCCCACGCTGCTGCGATGGTGTCGAGCCCTGCGCGGGATTCCGGGAGGTACGCGCCGATCGCGTCGAGGACGGTCTGCGCGTTCCAGACGAACATGCCGGAGTTCCAGCCGAAGTCGCCGGAGTCGAGGTAGGACTGCGCCGTCTCGAGGTCGGGTTTCTCGACGTACCGCTGCACGAGGAACGCGCCGTCGTGGCCGGCGATGGGCTCGGAGCGCTGGACGTAGCCGTACCCTGTCGCTGGGTAGGTCGGTTTGATCGAGAACGTGACGAGGCGCGAGGGGTCTTCCTCAGCGAGCTGGAACGCCTGGTCGACGCAGCGCTGGAAGACGTCTGGCGGTCGGATCAGGTGGTCGGCGGTGAAGACCGCGAAGACCGCGCCAGGATCGCGCTTGTTGATGACCGCAGCGGCGAGGCCCACCGCGTTGACGGTGTCGCGCAGCGCCGGCTCACCGATGAGACGGTCGTTCGCGAAGCCTTGGAGCGTCGAGAGGATCGGCTCGCGATAGCGTTCGTTCGTGCAGATGTAGCGCCGGTCGCCAGGGACGATTCCCTCGAGCCGGTCGGCTGCGATCTCCAGCAGCGAGCGCCCCTCGATGAAGGGGACGAGCTGCTTGGGCATCGCCTGCCGGCTCATGGGCCAGAGTCTGGTGCCGGCGCCGCCGGCCATGATCATCGCGTGTCGCATCTGAAGAAACGTAGCCTCAACCGGGTCGGGAAGCGAAAGCGGCCGCCAGCAGGGCATCGGCGTTTTCGATCGTCGGATCGCGTTCCTGCGCGAGATTCACGAGGTGTTCCGCGTCGGGGCGCGATTCACCCAGGCGGACGAGGGCCGCGATGGCCTGCGCCGCGATGCCGTTGATCGAGGCGCCCTGCTTGGCCTCGATGAGGTTGTCGTGGAGTCCTGTGCTGACGAACTTGTCCACCTTGCCGCCCAGCTCGGCGCAGATCGTCTCGGCGAGGCGGGCGCCGATCTCAGGGAGCGTCTTCAGGAACGCGGTGTCCTTGCGCGAGATCGCGGCCGCGATCTCGCCGGTGGGGGCGGCCATGGCGCGGAGGGCCTTGCGCGAGCCGACGCCCTTGACGGTCGTGAAGAGCTCGAAGAACCGCCGGTCGGTCTCCGTGACGAACCCGATGAGCCGGGGGGTCAGGTGCGAGCCCTGCCCTGAAGCTTCGTACAGCTCCAGCGTTTCGAGCGTGATCGTTTCGCCGATCTTCGAGCCCATCGATTCGGTGGCGCTGGCCGGGAGCATCGCGCGGTACGTCATCCCGATCGGGAGCGTGACGATCGCGGCGTCGGTCTCGATCGCGTCCAGCCGGCCTGTGAGTTTGACGAGCATGGGGTCTTTTTTGTGGGTCTCTTGCGGGAATCGGATCAGCGGCGGTGGCTCCGGGCGGCTTTCCGCCTGCCTGCTGCAAAGTACCGGGCGGCACGCCAGCGTGCGCGCGGCCTGCGCGGCGCGACCGGCTCGCGGAAGGCGTCCTCGTCTTCCGGCGATGTCTCGCCCTCGGGCCAGCCCGTCCAGTCCTGGAACCGCTGGTGCAGGTCATCGACGATCTTCCGCGGCGCCATCCGGCCGCCTTCGGAGGCATAATCGATGATCGGCATCACCCGGATCGAGGCGCTGCTGGGGGTCCAGAGACTCGCCCAGGCAGGGTCCACCTGCGGGATGTCATCGACGATCACCGGCAGCACCCTCGCCCCGGTTCTGGCGATCAGCACGCCGACACCAGGCAGGAAGGGGAAGAGCGTCCGCGCCGGCCTTTCGATGCGGCCTTCGGGGAAAATCCCGATCACACCGCCGGATTTGACGTGGGCCGAGGCCTCGCGGATCCCCGCGGCGCCGCCGACGTGGGAGCGGTCGATGAAGATGATCCGCGACCAGTCCCAGAGCTTGTCGAGCCAGCCGACCTTCATGTCCTGGGCCATCAGCCAGCGGATCTCGAAAGGGCAGGCGGACTGGATCAGCACCGGATCGACGCCTGCCGTGTGGTTGGCGATGACGATCAGGGGGCCTGCGTTCTTGGTCTGGGGGATGTGCTCACGGCCGCTGATCCGGAGGCGGTGGACGAGGCTGGCGTAGAACTGGAAGACCCTGAGGACGACGCCGGTGAGGATGTCATCCCTGGTCGAGGCGGCCAGCACCCAACGCACGCCGAAGGCGAACGACAGCAGCGGGATCAGGATGATCAGGGCGCCCCACCAGGTCATGGCATGATGTTAGCCCCTGCAAGCCTCGGGGTTCCTGTTTTCATGGGGTTTCAAGAGAGATCACGCCGGAGCCCCAACGGATTGTGCTCGGATCGGGATAATGTTTCGTACTGGGGCGGTCCTTCGCGTTGCTGCGCTGCGAAAGTCGGCGTACCCTCCGGCAGTTTGCGCGGATCGGGCCGTGTCCGGAGCGTGAACGCAGGGGAGCCGAACGACCACCGATGCCACGCCGGGACGATCTGCACACCGTCTTGATTCTGGGGTCCGGTCCGATCGTGATCGGGCAGGGCTGTGAATTCGATTATTCCGGTGTCCAGGCCTGCAAAGCCCTTCGTGAAGAAGGCTTGCGCATCGTGCTCGTCAACTCCAACCCAGCGACGATCATGACCGATCCGGCGTATTCCGACCGGACGTACGTCGAGCCGGTAACGCCGGAAGCGGTGCGGAAGGTCATCGAGCGCGAGGCGGCGCTGGGCAGCCCCATCGACGCGCTGCTCCCGACGCTCGGCGGACAGACGGCGCTGAACGTCGCGGCCAAGCTGTGGGACGATGGCGAATTGCAGCGGCTGGGGGTCGAACTGATCGGCGCCAACCGCGACGTGATCCACCGCGCCGAGGACCGGGCGCTCTTCAACGAGGTCTGCGCGAGCGTCGGTGTCAAGACGCCGGAGTCGAGGGTCGTCTCCTCGCTGGAAGAGGCGGAACAGTTCATCGAGAAAATCGGGCTCCCTGCGATCATCCGCCCTGCGTTCACGCTCGGCGGTGAGGGCGGCGGCATCGCCTACAACCAGGAAGAGTTCCGCGACATCGTCACGAGGGGCATCCGCGCCTCGATGATCGATCAGGTGCAGGTGGACCGATCGCTGCTCGGCTGGAAGGAGTACGAGCTCGAGGTCGTCCGCGACAAGAACGACAACTGCGTCGTCGTCTGCGGCATCGAGAACATCGACGCGATGGGCGTGCACACCGGTGACTCGATCACCGTAGCGCCGTGCATGACGCTGACCGACAAGCAGTACCAGGACATGCGTGACACCGCGATCGAGGTGATGCGCGCTGTTGGCGTTGAGACAGGCGGCTCCAACGTGCAGTTCGGCGTTGACCCTGCGACCGGCGAGTCGGTCGTGGTCGAGATGAACCCCCGCGTCTCGCGTTCGAGCGCGCTGGCGAGCAAGGCGACGGGCTTCCCGATCGCGCGGATCGCTGCGAAGCTCGCCATCGGGTACACGCTCGACGAGCTACGCAACGACGTCACCGGAACAACCAGCGCCTGCTTCGAGCCGACGATCGATTACGTCGTGACGAAGATGCCGAGGTGGACGTTCGAGAAGTTCCCGGAGGCGGACGAGACGCTGACGACGCAGATGAAGAGCGTCGGCGAGGCGATGGCGATCGGCCGCACGTTCAAGGAGAGCCTGCAGAAGGTCATCCGCTCGATGGAGGTCAAGCGGTTTGGGTTTGGCCTGGACCACAACGACCCCTGGCTGGCGCACCGCGAGGGCGACGCGAGCGCCGAATGGCCGGTCGCTGAGGACAAGCTGACGCGCAAGCTCGCGGTCCCCTCGCAGGGGCGCCTGTACTACGTGCGCGCCGCGCTCAAGATGGGCTGGTCGATCGACCGCATCCACGAGCTGACCGGGATCGACCCGTTCTTCCTCGATCAGATGGCGCAACTGGTCGCCTTCGAGGACGAGCTGGCCGAGGCAGGGTCGCTCGATAACGTCTCGCGCGATCTCATGCAGTGCGCCAAGCGACTGGGGTACTCCGATGCGCAGCTTGCGCGGCTGTACCTAGGCGAGATCTCATCCAAGACGATCCTCGAGGTGCGCGCGGCGCGGCAGGCGATGGGCGTCGAGCCGGTGTACAAGCTCGTCGATACCTGCGCCGCGGAGTTCGAGGCGGTCACGCCGTATTACTACTCGACGTACGAGACGCCGGTCACGGTTGGTGGCGCAACGTTCGTCGATGACGAGGTCCGCGTCACCGACCGCAAGAAGGTCGTCATCCTTGGTGGCGGTCCCAACCGCGTGGGGCAGGGGATCGAGTTCGACTACTGCTGCGTCCACGCGGCGCAGGCGGCGCGCGGCTGCGGCTTCGAGTCGGTGATGATCAACTCGAACCCCGAGACGGTCTCCACCGACTACGACACGAGCGACCTGCTCTTCTTCGAGCCGCTGACGCTCGAGGACACGCTGAACATCATCGAGAAGCTGGGCGGCGAGGGCGGCGCCAACATGCACGGCGTCGTCGTGCAGTTCGGCGGGCAGACGCCCCTGAACCTGGCGAACGGCCTGGAGATGGCCGGCGTCCCGATCATCGGCACGAGCGTCGATTCGATCGACCTGGCGGAGGACCGCGAGCGCTTCAGCGCGCTGCTCGACAAGCTGGGCCTGGTGCAGCCGGCGAGCGGGATCGCGTACTCGATCGACGAGGCGGTCGAGGTCGCGCGAGGGCTGGGCTACCCGGTGCTCGTGCGGCCGAGCTACGTCCTCGGCGGTCGCGGCATGGAGATCTGCGCCGATGAACCGGCGCTCAAGGGGTACATGGCGCGCGCCGTCGGCGCGAGCGACCTCCGCGGCGCCCCGGTGCTGATCGACAAGTTCCTCGACGGCGCGACGGAGATCGATGTCGATGTCGTCGCGGACTTCGACGCAAAAGGCAACGGCGAGGCGATCGTCTGCGGCGTGATGGAGCACATCGAGCAGGCAGGCGTCCACTCCGGTGACTCGACCTGCACCGTCCCGCCCTACGACCTGCCCAGAAAAACGGTTGATGAGATCAAACGCATCGCGCAGGCGCTGGCGAAAGAGCTCCGCGTCTGCGGCCTGATGAACGCGCAGCTGGCCTCCACCGAGGATGGGCTCTTCATCATCGAGGTGAACCCCAGGGCGTCGCGCACCGCGCCATTCGTTGGCAAGGCGAAGTCCGTCGCGTGGCCCTCGGTCGCGGCGCGGGCGATGCTCGGACGCTCGCTCCAGGAGCAGGGCGTGACGGAGGTCACCGACAACGGCTGGTACGCGGTCAAGGAGCCGGTCTTCCCCTTCGCCAAATTCCCCGGTGTTGACTTCGCGCTTGGTCCTGAGATGCGATCAACCGGCGAGGTGATGGGGCTGGATCGTTCGCTCCCCATCGCGCTGGCGAAGGCGAAGATGGGCGCCGGCGTCGAGCTGCCCCTGAGCGGCAACGTCTTCCTGAGCGTGCGCGACGAGGACAAACCGGCGATCGTGAACGTCGCGCGGTCGCTGCTCTCGATGGGCTTCGGCATCTACTCGACAGGCGGAACCGCCGATGCGCTCGCGGCGCAATCGCTCCGCGTGCACCGGCTGCAGAAGATCACCGAGGGCGCCAGGCCCAACGTGCTCGACATGCTCGCCAACGACGAGATCGGGCTCGTCATCAACACGCCGACGAGAACAGGCTGGGCGACCGACGAGGGCAGGATCCGCGCGATGGCCGTGCGGCTCGGCGTCCCGATGATCACGACCGCGACCGGCGCGACGGCGGTCGCGCAGGCCATCCAGGCGCTGCGCGCCGGCGAGTGGTCGGTCTCGGCGCTGCAGGACATGGCGCCAGATGCGCCGAATACCGAGCAACACAACAGCGGCGCACCGGACGTCGTGCAGACCAGGCCTAGTGCAAAGGGGAGTGCGCCATGCGGATAAGAACCTGCTGTGCGATCGCGGGGATCTCGGCCCTGCCCTTGCTTGCTGGCTGCGCCACGGCGACGCCGCCGAGCGTTTCGATGAGCGGGATGTCGGTGTCGTTCGATGAGCCGGATGGCTCCGTCATGTGGTTCGAGCTGACCATCGAAAACACGGACACCGTGGATCTGCCGCTCGCAGAAGCGCGCTACAGCGTCATGGTCGATGGCGAGACGGTCTTCCGAGGCGTGCGCAGCGCCGAGGCCACCGCGCCAGCGATGGGGAACGCGACAGTTCGGCTCCCAGCCTCCGCGCCCGACGGCTCCGGCATCGAGCCAGGCGCGAAGGTGACCATCCAGGGTCGGCTGACCTACCTGACGCCGAGCAGGTTGTCGGAGGTCCTCTTCGACGCGGACATCTTCCGCCCTGAGAAGGGGTTCAGCGCGTCGGCGACGATCCCGGTCATCGACGATTGACGCCGCCGGTCTCGACCGAACCATCCGAACGGATCTGCGCCCAGATGGCGCCATCGCGCGCCGTGACGAGCCAGTCGCGCCCTGTGCGGGCCTCGTCGAGGCGCGGGTCATCGAGCCTGCTTCTGCCGGTCGATTGCAGGACCACATCGGGATCGAGCCGGAGCAGGAACTCGCCGGAGCCGGAAACGGCGCTGCCGTGGTGGGGGGCTTCGGCGATGACCGCGTGCAGGTCCGGGTGGTTGTCGAACAGGAAACGCATCGCGTCGCGTTCGATATCGCCGGACGTGAGCAGGAGCGTCTGATCGCCGGAGGCGAAGCGGATCACGATGGAGTTGTCGTTGGCGCCCTTGAACAGCGATGGCGTGGGCGGCGAGAGGACATCGAGCTGGATGTTGTCGAGCCAGTGCTCGAATCGCCAGCCGATGGCGCTGGTGCGCACCCTGCGCAGATGCAGCTGATCAATGCAAGCCGCGACCGGGCCATCGGGGCGCGCCGCAGCTTCAGTCAGCAACGCCTCAGGGACCAGGACGCTCCGCAGGCCGATCTGGTCTGCGAGATCAGGCAACGCGTTGTAGTGATCGATGTTCGCGTGCGTGATGATGGCGGTGTCGATGCGGTGCGCGCCCAGAGCGCGCAGGGCGCGGGGGAGCGTGCGCAGCCCGGCTCCGAAGTAACCGGAGCCGGCGTCGATCAGGATGGAATCGCCGCCCGAGCGGACGAGCAGGCACGAGCCATCGCCGACATCGAGGGCGTCGATGCGGAGCCGGATCTCGCGATCGAGCGATGGCGGCGCGAAAGCGACCGCGGTCCAGGCGATCATCAAAAGGGTGCCGACGAGCGCCGGCTTGTTCCTGTGGTCACCGGCGATCATCCACCAGCCGATGACGAGCGTCGCGCCGGCCGCCCAGATCGCGCTGACCTGCGGGACGTGCAGCACCGCGAAGGGGAGCGCATCGGCGAAGATCGCCACGCCTGCGACCGCCGAGGCGAGCAGCGCCAGCAGCGGCGCGGTGAGCGTGTTCAAGGGCGGGACGATCGTGCCAACCAGCATGGCGCCGATCGCGCCTGTCAGCAGCGTCGTCACCGGTGGCGCCAGCAGGACGGTCAGCAGCGGCGCCAGCGGGCTGATGACCCCGATCCGGCAGGCGACCAGCGGCGTCGCGATCGCCCACGCGACAACCGCGGCGATGGTCAGGCGGCGGATCTTCTGCGCTGCCTGTTTCCCGCTGGTCCGCTCGTCAGGGGGTGGGTCGAAGGGGAAGAGCCGCTGTTCGAGGCGAGGCACGCAGACGATCAGCGCCGCGACGACGCCGAAACTGAGTTGGAACCCTGTGGACGCGAGCTCCATCGGTTTCCAGATGACGATCGCGCAGGCGGTGATCGCAAGGATCGCCAGCGGGTGGTACCGCCGGCCTGCGAGTTCCGACGCGAGCAGCGCGAGGACCATGATCGCGGCGCGGACGATGGGCGTGCGCACCGGCGCGACGAAGCAGTACGCGAGGACCGCGAGCAGGACGATCGTGGTTTCGAGCCTGGGGCGGTCGCCAAGCAGACGGAGCATGACCAGCGCGCCCCACGCAACAGCGACGAGGTGCAGGCCGCTGATCGAGAGCAGGTGCGACAGGCCGATGCGTGCAAACGCGCTGTGGAGGTCTTCTGCAGCGCCGGTGCGTTCCCCCAGGAGCAACGCGCCGAGGAGTGCGCCGGCATCGGCGTTGTCGCTGGTCGTGCGTTCGATCCAGCCGCGGACGTGCGATTGCGCGCCGGCCCTGGCGCGGAGGAAGATCGAGCGGATCGAGGGGGATTGATCCGGCGCTGCCTCGACGAGCCCTGCGGTCGGGACGAGCAGCGTCCCTGCGATGCGGTCCTGCGTAGCGCTTGGGCGGAAGTCGGTCTCGCCGGGGTTCGTCGGGGCGCTGACCGCGAGCGCCGTCCCGGTGATGCGGACGCGGTCGCCGGTGCGCATTGTTTCCGTCGGTTCGTTGATGCGCACGCGGAACGTGCCGCTGGCGGGCTCCGCTTCGCCGCTGGCGGTGATGATCGCGCTGGCGCTGCATTCGAACCGCGTGACAGTGATGGGCGGCGCGAAGGTCGCCAGCGCGCCGGCGCGCTGCGCCGGTCCGATCTCAGGGGGTGTGGTGACGATCCCCTCGATGGTGATGATCGGTGGCGCCGCCGCGTCGAGCCGGTGGCCCAGGAAGTCCGCAGGCGCGTGCGTTGTGCGGAGCGTCGCCCAGCCGAACCCAAAGACGACCGCGGCGATCGCGAGGGACGCCAACCTCCACCTGGCAGGACCGACGAGGGCGCCAACCGCGAAGAGCATCGCAAGCGGCAGCGCCAGCACCGGAGCCATCGGCAGGCCTGCGGACAGCGCGATAGAAACGCCGAGGGCGAGGAACACGAACGCCAGCACCGGTCGAGCGGGTGTCGGTGTAATCCCAGCGTGGCCCAGGTCGGCGGGCGCCATCTCAGGCGCGGACAACCGCGCGATCGGACCAGCGCCCGGTGATCTCGTCGATCATCGGCTGCTCCTGCTCGATGCGGTCGAGGTTGGTCGAGATGATCTCGCACGCGCGGTCCCAGTAGCGGGGGCTCACCGGCGACGTGTGCGGCGTGATCAGCACGTTGGGCATCGACCACAGCGGCGATTCCGGCGGCAGCGGC
>CAYGNN010000060.1:0-1494 GCA_964351165.1 uncultured Phycisphaeraceae bacterium | reverse complement strand
GAAGACGTCCAGCCCAGCGGCCCCCAACACGCGGCGCTCCAGCGCCCAGACCAGGTCCGCGTGTTTCAGCACGCCTGAGACGCTGACATCGATCAGCATCGAGCCAGGCTGCAGCTGCGACAGATCAGAACGCGTCAGCAGCGGCGTGTTCGTCGGCCCTGGGTTGGCAACGATGACGATGTCCGACCGGCTGAGCAGCTCATCGGTGCGGTTGATCGGCAGCGCCGTGTCGATGCAGCGGTGCAGGTCCTGGTCCGTGTTCTCGCTGACCGTTGCGAGCAGATCAACGCCGAATGGGGCGAGTCGCAACGCGATCTCCGCGCCGAGCGGGTCGAGGTCCACGATCCCGACAGTCGCGCCTGCGAGGTCGTTGACGGTCGGCGCGATCGCCTCGGTCGCCCAGCGGTGCTCCTGCTGCGCGATGAACGAGGATGGGAGGCTGCGCGTCATCGCCAGCAGCAGCGCGAGCGCGTGCTCGGCGGTGGACGCGGCTCGCATCGACGATGCGGAGGTGATCCTGGCGCCGCCTTCGACGAGCGCCCCGACCGGCGCGAGCGCTTCGCCGCCGGATCCGATCAGCTGCACCCAGCGGAGCCGCTTCAGCAGGCCATGGTCGGTGCTGCTCGAGAGCGGGAACCCGATCAGGTAGTCCGTCTCAGGGAGCGCCGCGAGCAGCGCCTCGCGGTTGGTGACCGCGGCGACCTCCACACCCTCCGGCGCCCGCTCGGCGATCCAGTTGACGTGGACTTCGCTCAGGGACCAGCCCTTGGGTTCGTTGAAGATCGCGAGTGTGAGGCGGCGCGGCATGGGCGCCCATTGTATGGGGATGCGGCCCCTGCTGTCGGCTCAGCGCATCGAGCGCAGCACGACAACGATCAGGATCACCACCGCCAGGAACGCGAAGTTGATCGCGCTCCAGCCGACGAACTGCCGGATCGAGGGGCTCAGCCTGCTGACCGGCGCGTTGACCAGCACCACCGCCTTCTGGATCTGCGGCGCCAGCAGCGATGTCATCGCCGAGACGGGCGATGTCTTCTTCGCCTTGTGCGATGCCGCGCCGACCGGGGCCGATTCCCGCTCTTGCCTGCCCTCTTCCTCCGAGGTGGTCGGCTTCGGCGCCTCTGTCGAGATCGAACCGAAATCATCGATGTCGTCGTCGCCATCGGCTGCGGCTGACCCGGCAGGATCATCCCCGACGGAGTCGAAGTCACCCTCGATCGCGAACTCGTCGTAGGGGCCCTTCTCGTCCTCGGCCTCTTCCTCATCCCCTGTCTCGGTTTCGTTTTCTGCCACGTCCTCGGCCGCTTCGGTGGCGTCCGACTCGGCGTCCGGCGCTTCGATGACCGCGTCGAGGTCCTCGTCGCTCGGCGCCTCGGTGATCGCCTCAGCTGGTTCGGTCACCGCTTCGTCGATGGCGTCTTCGGCCGGCTCTTCGATGGGCTCCGCAATCGACTCTGCGTCCGGCGATTCGATGTTGTCTTCGTTGATCTCTTC
>CAYGNN010000059.1:0-13139 GCA_964351165.1 uncultured Phycisphaeraceae bacterium | reverse complement strand
CGCTCGCGGCGCGGCCAGCGGATGCAGCGAGCACCATCTCGGCGCTGCAGGCTGGCTGGATCACCTCGACACGGTTGGACTCGGCCCAGCGCATGAATCCCTCCGGAGCGTGCTCATCAGCGATCAATGCGGCGATCTCTTGAGCGACTGTGAATCGTGCGTATTGCTCGGCATCGACGACATCGGCAACGTCCGGCGACGGCCAGCGTGGCGATGCCCAGGGCGCCTCGGGGTAGATCGCGCACCAGGAGGTGTCCCGCTTGCCGCTGAGCAGCACCGCGAGGGGGCCGGTTGTGCCGTGCGCTCGGCGGGTGTTTCTGGCGATGGCCTCGGCGGTCGGGACAACGACGACGCCGGCGCTGATCGTTTCGGCCATTGCCTTGGCGGTGATCATCGCGATGCGCACCGATGTAAACCCGCCTGGCCCGGCGCTGACAGCGATGCGATCCAGCTGCGAAGGGTGGACCGCCTGCTGCTTGAGCAAGCGGTCGATCGTGCGCGCGAGCGCATCGTCGCGCGGGGATTGCTGCGTGATCGGTTCGGCAGCGAGGAGGGTGTAGCCTTCCGCCGAGACTTCGCCGAGCGCAACCTCCCCACCGACCAGCATGCCGTCTGGCATCGCCGGCCACATCGATGGGTTGCTCGCTTCGATCGCGAGCGTGAGCGAGCTGGAGCCATCTGCGGTCATCGGGCGAGTGTAGCCAGGAGCGGCTCCGAGTCACCGGTTGGCGATGATCTGCCGGATGCGTTCGAGGCGTTGGCGGTGGACGCTGCGGCCTGGCTCCAGATCGACGAGCGCCGCGATGTGGCGTTCGGCGGTGGCGAGGTCGCCCTTCTGGATCGCGATGGTCGCGGCCAACTCGCGGTGGCCTGCGTCGAAGGGGGCGATCTGCGTCGCCCGCTCCGCCTTGGCTGCAGCGAGGTCCCATCGCTTATCCGCCGCGTAGAGCCTGGCGAGTTCGATCGCGTAGGCCGGCGAGTACTGCTCGCGCGCGTCGAGGTATTCGAGGTGCGGGATCGACGCAGACCTGGTCCTGGGCTGATCGGAATCGAGGTAGTGCCGCGCGAGCAGGCGGTGGGGCTTGGGATCGATAGGGCGTGCGTCGGCGTAGCGCTCGAGCAGCGGGGCGTTGTCGTCGGTTGCCTGCTCCTCGCTCTGCGCCAGCGCGCGGTGCATCCTGATCGAGAGCAGCTCGGCGTGGTTGGGGTGTTCCTCCAGCCAGCGATCGACGAGCTCATCGGTCAATGGTGGGGCTTCGATCACATCGATCGCGCCGCCGCCGAGACCGGCGACAGCGCGCGAGGCGACACCGGCGGCGTCCATCAGGATTTCCTCGGCCCTGGCTTGCGCTGCAGGGTCGTTCGCTGCTTCCATCGCGAGCAGCTCATCGATGGTCGGCTCGTTGATGACGCCCCAGCCCTTGGCGTCCTCGTGCGCCCATTCCTTGAAGCGCTCGAAGAACTCGTCCTGGGTGATGCCCAGCACGCTCTGCATCGCGGCGTCCTCGCGGAGGCCCTGCGCGTAAAGATCCATCAGATCGATCGGCGCGCGCTCGCCCCACTGATCGAGGATGAACTCGTACATCCAGTGCCCCTGCGCGTACGCCTGCCCTCGGTCGGTGGGCTTCTCAGGACGGACGAAGGCGATGTTGATCTGCCGCATGTCGAAGAGGCCATCGCTCTTGAGCGCGGTCGAGAGCATGACCGCGGCGCTCTCGTCGCGCGGCGACAGTTCGAGGTGCACCGCCGCGGCCTCGGTGAACCAGTGCGGGATGCGGTTGCGCGTGCGCGAGAGCGTGACGGTGTGGACGTACTCGTGCCTGAGGACGCGGACCCAGTCGTACTCGCCCTTGTGGTCCGGGCCGATCTTGGGCGCCTCCATCGCGATGACGGAGCCTGTGCACGCGGCGATCGTGTGGATCGCGGGCATCCCGGTGATGCGCACGGAGAACCAGCGGTGGTTGGGCATCAATTCGATGACCGTCTTCACCGGCGGCTCGTGGTCGATCGCCCTGGCGACGATCTCGTGGTTGCGCTCGAGGGGGCCGAGCATCTCGCGCGCCATCACGGCGTCCACGCCCGGCTTGTAGCGGACGATGAAATGCTCGCTCTCGACGGTGTCGTACGTCATCAGCTCCTCGATCAGCTCGAGGCTGTTGGCGGCGCGCTTGTTGAAGGGGTCGAGCTCTGCAACCTTGCGGAGCGCGTCGAGCGCGCGCAGGTCGCGGCCGGACTGCAATTCGAGCAACCCCAGCTCCACCATCGGGGGCGGCCAGTTGGGCTGCCTCGCCGCGGCGCGTTCGAGGAAGTCCGCGGCTTCGGCGTACTGCCTGCTCTCGGAGAGCGCCGCGCCGACAGTGAACAGCGCCAGCGGCGATCCTGGCGAGAGCTTGTCGAATTCCGCCAGCAGGCGCTCGGTCTCGTCGAAGTCGTAGCGGACCGCTTCGATCGCGCAGCGGACCGCCAGCGCCTCGCGCATCATCGGGAAGCGGTCGAGCGTCGGCTGCAGCAGCTCCAGCGCGAGGTCCGGGTCGTTCTGGCGCAGCATCGCCTTGGCGAGGAGGATCCCGCTCAGGGGGGATGCGCCGTCGGAGTCGTTCGTCACGCGCTGCGTGATGGAGTCGAGCCGCTCGGCGATCTGGTCGGCGGTGTCAAAGTCGAAGGAGCGGACCGCGATCATGCCGCGGAGCATGAGCGCCTCGGCGCTGGCCGGGTTCATCCTGAATGCCTGCGCGAGCGCCTGGAGCGATTCGGAGGCGTTGTCCTTGTCGAGCAGCAGCTGGGATTCCAGCAGCGACGAGGGCCAGTAGAGGCGGTCGAAGTCGCTCTGCGCCTTGCCCAGCAGTTGCATCATCCGGCGGAAGTCCTGCGCCGGCCGGCCCTCGATGTTCGCGCGGACAACAAAGGCCGCGACGCCATCGACGAGTTCCTGCGCGTTGGAGGCCTGGAAGCGCATGAGCGAATCGGCGACCGCGTCGATCTCGCGCTGCGCCTTGTCCGTCTGGCCCAGCGCGTGGTAGGCCTGCGCCTTGATGCGGTGCGCGGTGATGGAGTCGTCGCCCTCGAGGAGCGCGACCGCGTCTTCGAGGTCGCCCCTGAGGCGGGCGGCGTCGGCGCGGAGGATCGGGTCAGCGCCGATGTCGTCGAGCGAAGGGTCGTCCCAGACGCCGGCGACGAGCGCCGCGCGCGCGCGGCGGTTGACGTTGGCGAGGTCGGAATCGAGCCAGACGCCGTGGAAGACGCGGAGGTTGGCGCGTTCTTCATCTGTGAGATAGGGCGCTTCGATCGCGCGCAGGACAGGCTCTGCGAGGTTGGGCGTCAGCTCCGCCGGGACGTGCGGCTCGGCGGTGGCGGACATGCCGTGATCGTGCTGGGCGAGCGCCGGAGCTGTAGCGAGCAGTGCGCCGGCAGCGAGCGCGACGATCTTTGCGCAGCGGGGGGAGGCGCGCCTCACTTGCGCCGCTCCTGATCGGCCTCAGGGAGACGCTCGACCTGCACCTGCCAGTGCTCTTCCGCAGGCGGCAGCGCCACGTCGAAGGCGCGCGGCGAGATAGCGCCGTTGATCTCGATGTTGATGAGCTGCACGTAGGTGACATCGCCTGAGCGTGAGAGCGTGCGCGCCATCCGGGGCAGCAGCCTGCGGCTCTCGTCCTTGCTGTACCAGATGCGGATCTCCTTGAACTTCTCGTCGCGGCTCGCTGCGGCGGCCGGCTTGGGTGTCAGCACGAGCTGCCAGGTGTTGGCGACGAAGCCGATCTTGGGGTCGTTCTCCTCGAATGGCTCGTCGAAGGGCGCGAGGCGCGCGTCGTACCTCGACATGACCTCGTTCGCCTTCTGCCCGATCGGGATGGGCATGGGGCCCTCGCCGATCGCCAGGGGGTCGAACGTTGCGCCCTCGCCTGCGACCTCGCGCTTGATGAACTGCTTGCGGTCCGGGTGCATCTCGACGAGCCACTGGCCATCGAAGATCCACGTCTCGCGGTCCTGCTCCAGTCGGCCGCCGACCTGCAGCGAGTTGAAGTTGATCTCGAAGGCGCGCTGCGGCGCGCCCTGGTCCTGACGCTGCGTCCGGAAGAGCAGGTCGCCCCTGCGGCGGTGCTTGTCGCCCTGGAGCTTGAAGTGCTTGTCGTACTGGATCTGCGCCGAGAGGGTCTCGATGCCCTGATCGGCGCGTTCGAGCGCTTCGAGCAGCGCTCTGGCGGAATCGAACTCGCCGCTGGTGTTCTGTGCGGTCGCGTTGGATGGCGCCAGCAGGAGGGCGAGGGCGATCAGGAGCATCGCGGAGAGGATCGGGCTCGTGCGTGTCATGTGTCGTACCATGTCAGGATCTATCGGCCATCTCGGTCGTGCGAGGGGCATGATTCCAGCCAAAACCGCGGCCCCACGCTGAATACTGTACCGGCAGGAATAGAGCCGACTGCACAGCGGTTGTATTCCCAGCACCCCAAACTCACGCTCCAGGAGCCATGACCATGCATTTCAGTAGCCCCTCGAACCGGATCGCCAGAACGCTCGGCCTGATCACCGCCAGCGGCGCCATGCTGCTGGGCGCCGGGTTCGCCTCGGGCGAGGCGACACCCACCGAACGCGGCTTCGAGCTGGTCGTCCCAGATTCGCACGCCTCGATGGGCACGGTCTTCCACGCGCTCAAGGGCAAGGACGCGCAGGTGACCTTCACCTCCGACGCGCCGCTCGAGTTCATCAAGGGCACCTCCAACGACGTCATCGGGTACGCGATCGCAGGCGAGGGCGGCTCGCTGCTGGCCGGCGAGTTCCACCTGCCCATCGATTCGCTCGAGACCGGCATCCCGATGCGCGATGAGCACCTGCAGGGTGAGCGTTGGATGCACGCGGCCTCCTTCCCCAACGTGATCTTCGAGATCGCGGAGACGACGGACGTCAAGCTCGCCAGGACGAGCGACGCCTTCACCACGTACGACGTCACCCTCGTGGGCGACATGACCATCAAGGGCGTCACGCGCGAGATGTCGATCCCAGCGACTGTCACGCGGATGCCTGAGAGCGATGCGACGAAGGCCCGCTTCCCCGGCGATCTGCTGGCGATCCGCTGCACCTACAAGGTGCTGCTGAGCGATTTCGGTATCGGCGTCGATGACCCCGGCATCGCCTCTGGCAAGATCGCCGATGAGCTGGAGCTGGAAACCCGGCTCTTCTGCTCGTCGACATCTCCTGAATCTGTGATGCGCCGTCGCTGAGCCTGCCATGCCCCGCCTCCGGATCCTGTGGCGCCTGGTGGTCCTCGCCTGCTGCGCGGTTGTCATCGCGATGACGCTCCTGCTCTGGTCAGCGACAGGCCGGGCTGGGTTCACGATGTATCACGACGCGGAGCGCGCAGCGCGCGACGCCGAGGCGGCGCAGGGTTCGCTGGAGGACCTCTTCGCGGACACCGGGATCGAGCCGCTCGACACCATCGAGAACCGCTTCGCGCTGGGGCTGGCGCCGTCGGGAGCCGGCCGGCACCTCGTCAGCGTGGCGACGATCGCAGGACCAGCTGGCGTGATCGGGCTTGGTTCGATTGTCTCCCTCGTCGCCCTGCTTCGGCGCGGCGGAAGCGGGTCCGAGAACGCTGCCAGCGACGCGGATTCCTGAGCATTCCGGCGGATTCGAGCGACACCGACCAACGGCCATCTGCTACCTTGAAGACCGGCGACGACGCCGGTTTTTTCATTGAGGAGCACATGATGCGCGCATCGGTTCAGCGGTTCACAGCGGCGGTCGGGTTCGGGATTCTCACAGCGTCGGCCTCCGCTGGCAGCGGCACGGTCGAGCGTGCCTACGGCCCAGGCTACGCGGGATTGATCCCGGACAACGACGCGATCGGCTTCCTCTCCTGCATCAACGTGGACGAGTCGTTCACTGTGCAATCGGTGCGGGTCCGCATCTTTGGGTTCGATCACGGCTACTGCTCTGACCTGACGATCGAACTGCGCCGACCGGGCGTGACAGCGCCGGCGGTGCTCGCAACGAACATCCGCAACGGCAACTCCGCCGACTTCAACGGCGAGTACACCTTCGCCGATGACGGCGCGAACCTCTGGGACACCGCGGATGGGCTGACCGGGCTCGATGATCTCCCGGAAGGGACGTACCGCGCGTCTGGCGCGAACGGCGTGATCGTCAACCTGGACGCGATCCATGCCGGGCTCGATGCGCAGGGGCCCTGGGTGCTGCGCATCGCGGATGACGACTTCCTCGTTGCAGGCTCCTTCACCGGCTGGGAGATCATCCTGGACGGCGCCCCGGAATGTCAGCCCTCCCCTGCTGATATCAACGGCGACGGCATCGTGGACACCTCGGACCTGGGGATCCTGATCGGCGCGTTCGGGTTCGGCTGCGAGTAACGAGCCTCAGCCTTCGAGAAAATCACGCAGGATGACGGATGCCGCGAGCGCATCGCGCAGGGCTTTTTTCTGCCCGTGCGTTTTGCCGGAGCCGTCGAGCGTGCGCTCGGCGTCCACGCTGGTCAGGCGCTCGTCCTGGTAGTGGATGGTCAGCCCTGTGCGCGCCGCGAGCGCCTCGCCGAACGCGCGGGTGGATTTCGCCTGCGGGCCTTCGGTGCCGTCCATGTTGTAGGGCAGGCCGAGCACCAGCTCGTCAGGACCGAAGTCATCGATGCAGCTGGCGATCGCATCGAGCAGGCGGTCGGGGGTCGGCTTGATGGGGACCTGCAGCACCTCGTGCGGCGTGATGATCCCGGTCAGGTCGTCGCCCACGGCGATGCCTGTCCGCTTGTCGCCGAGATCGATCGCGAGGTAGCGCACGGTTGTTGAATCAGCAGAGGTCTGCGCCGCTCAGGTCGCGCTGGCGAGCGGGCGGTCCGCCGCGCCCTCTGGGACGGAAGACTCGCGCATCGCCTGCTGGGTCCGGGGACCGGTGATGACCTGCTCCCCTTCGAGCGGCATGAAGCGCGAGCCGGCCATCGGGACGCGGTTGTTCACGTTGCTCTTGGGCAGCATCGGCGCGACGACGAGGAAGAAGACCGTCAGGCCCAGGTTCAGCAGCAGCATCGGGACGATCCCGGTCCAGCCCATGTGGACCATGACCGCGGTGCCGATGACGATGAGGATCCCCATCGGGATCAGGCTGTTCCAGCAGAGCTTCATGACCTGGTCCCAGCGGATGCGCGGGAGCGTCCAGCGGAGGATGATCATGAAGATCACCGCGCCGATCGCCTTGCCCAGCAGCACGCCGGTCTTCAGCAGCACCGGGCCGATGCCCATCGCCTCGGGGCTCGTCCAGCCGATGAAGGGGACGTGGTAGCCGCCCAGGAAGAGCAGGGCGAAGAAGGCGCTGGCCGTCGTCAGGTGGGCGTATTCCGCGAGGAAGAAGAGCGCGAAGCGCATCGAGGAGTACTCGGTGTGGTAACCACCGACGAGTTCCTGCTCCGCCTCTGCGTTGTCGAACGGTGCGCGGTTGCCCTCGGCCATGATGCAGACGAAGAAGAGCAGCGCCGCCAGCGGCTGGTAGACGATCATCCAGCCGTGCTCGGCCTGCGTCTCGATGAGCCCGTCCGTGCGGATGTTGCCGATGAGCAGCACCACCGCGAGGATCGCGAGGCCCATGGGGATCTCGTAGCTGATCATGCCTGCGGTGGCGCGGAGGCCGCCGAGCATGGAGTACTTGTTGAAGGACGCCCAGCCGCCGAGCGTGACGCCGTAGACGCTGAGCGAGGCGACCGCGAGCAGGAAGACGATGCCGATATCCACGTTGGCCGCGGCGACGAGGACCGTGCCTCCGGTGACGTTGATCGCGCCCCAGAGCATGGAGAAGTCGGGGATCTCGATCCAGCCGCCCCAGGGGATGACGGCCCAGCCGATGAGGGCCGGGACGATGATCGCGCACGGCGCGAGCGTGAAGAGCGCCCAATCGACCCCCTTGGGGGCGAAGTCTTCCTTCACGATGAATTTCAGGCCATCAGCCAGCGGCTGCAGCAGACCCAAGGGGCCGACACGGTTGGGGCCGATGCGGTCCTGGATGTACGCGCAGAGCTTCCGCTCGGCGTAGACGAGGTAGGCACAGATGCCGAGCATCAGGTGGATGATCGTGACGATCACGATCATGCCGACGAAGAACTGGGCGGAAATCTCGATGGGGAATAGCGATGGCATCGGGGCGTCATAGTAGAACGTTCGGGGCGGTGGCGATAGCCCAGCGGTGGTCAAAATCACCGCCTCGGGGCGATCAGGGGCGATCGGTCGCGCACCGCTGACCAGATCGGCGGGATTCCGCTGGACCAGCAGCCCCCCCTGCGGTTAGGATCCGGCGCTATGAGCGACACCCCCCAAAGCGGCGACGGCGAGCGGACGAACCTGGCGCCCATCCTGGCGCCCATCATCACGCTGTTCATCGGCTTCGGCGCCGGCGTGGTCTTCTCCGAGTTCATCCCGCTCGGGCAGACCCCCGCGATCCAGACCGGCCCCGCCCCCTCCACAAGCAGCGGCCCAAGAGACCGGGAGCGACCGGCTGACGCGCAGCAGCAGCTGGACGAAGAATCGCAGCGAGCGATCGAGGAGGCAGAAGCTGCTGCTGATGAGGCGATCGAAGAGCTCGACCCGCCCGCTGACCCCGGCATGCCGAACGACGGCTGAGCCGACAATTCCAACCGAATTATGCACGACACGATCCGGCGCTCGCCGGGTCGTGTTGTTTCATGCCGGGGGACAACGGTTCCAGCCGCACTCGGGGCAGCCGGCATCATGGTTGTGATTGAGATCGTAGTTGCACATGGAGCAGTGGCCGCGGCGCCGGCGCCTTGAGCGCAGGTGATTCCTCGAAATAAAAACCAAGAAGAGCGGCGAGCCATTGATCGCCGAGTTTGCGGCCAACCCCCGCCAGAGCACCCGTGTCGGGATGCATGTGTCTGCGTTCAAACCGAGCAGCGACAAATCAACCGATCGGCTTTCATACCGTTTCAAGTAACAACCGCCGGGTTCTGGCGCCCTTGATCGGCGCATCGCCCGGAAGGGCCAGCCATACGCGATCGTCGAGGCGCAGTACCGGTATCGAACACCGTCGGGGACCAATGCCCACGATGGGATATGTCCGCTGTCAACTTCTCGATTGAGCGCCGGATCTAAAACGACGAAGTCACGGATCTTTTGGATGTTCTTGATCGGCGCCGGGACTGTCCCGGGATCATAGCTCCGGTAGGCGCTGACCTGGGTCTTCCACCGTGATTGTCGTATTTCGCCACGAACGCGCGAGCTTGGACTCCAGAACTCCAACTTGCTCGTTGGCCTTGGATAGTGGCACACGATGAGCAGCGTGACACCGAGTGTGACCACAGCGCCAAAGAGCAGCGCAATCGTTGTGTGCCGTACGAGCTGAGACCAGGACTGCATGGCGATTCCTCGAACATGTCCGAGGGCCCCGCACTGTATCCGCACGTCAGTGCGCCTGGTTCCGGATTATCGCACGCTTACGCGATCGTCCCAGCCGGTGGCTCCAGCGGGAGCATCGACGCCTTCTCCAGGAACGCGTCGTAGTTCTGCCTGGTTTCCAGCAGGGAATCGCCGCCGAACTTGCTTATCGCGGCTCGGGCGATCTCGAACGCGACGACGTTCTCGACCACGACGCTCGCGGCGCTGACGGCGCACACGTCGCTGCGCTCGTAGTCGCTGCGTTCGGATTCCTTCGTGTTCAGGTTCACGCTGGGCAGGCCCTGCAGCAGCGTCGCGATGGGCTTCATCGCGGCGCGCACGACGACTGGTGAGCCGTTGGTCATGCCGCCCTCCAGACCGCCGGCGTTGTTGCTGGGGCGGTGGAAGCCGAGGCCAGGCGTCTCGCGGTCGGCGGCGCGGTACTCGATCGGGTCGTGGACCTTCGACCCAGGCAGCGCCGCGACGTCCTTGCCCAGGCCGATCTCCACGCTCTTGAAGGCTTGCACCCCCATGACGGCGTAGGCGAGCCGCGCGTCGAGCTTGTCGCGCCAGTCCACCGATGACCCCAGACCGATCGGGCAGCCGAAGACGTGCGCCTCGACGAGCCCCCCCACTGTGTCCTTGTTCTCTTTCGCGGCGCGGATGCAGGCGATCATCGCCTCGCTCGTGCTGTCGTCGGGGCAGTAGACCTTGCTCGCGTCGCGCGCCATGCGCATCGCGTCGAGGTTGCCCGATGTCACCGAGCCGTCCCACTGCGCCGTCTCCACGCTGCGGACGAAGCCGAAGACCTCCATGCCCAGCTCGCGGAGCAGGCACCTGGCGATCGCGCCGGCGGCGGTGCGGGCTGCGGTCTCGCGCGCGCTGGCGCGCTCGAGCGTGCCGCGGCAGTCGGTCGTCAGCCACTTGACTGATCCAGCCAGATCGGCGTGACCGGGTCTGGGACGGTGCACCGGGGGTGTGCGCTCCGCGTCGTCGAGGCGAGAGTCCTTGTTGGCGATCCGCACCGCGATGGGCGAGCCGATCGTCACGCCGTTGCGGACGCCTGCGAGGAACTCCGCGGTGTCCGTCTCGATGCGCTGGCGACCGCCCCGGCCGTACCCCCCCTGCCTGCGGAGCAGCTCGCCGTTGATGAGGTCCATGTCGAGCGTGACCCCGGCGGGCATCCCCTGGATGAGGGTAATGAGCGCTGGGCCGTGCGATTCGCCGGCGGTGTGGTAATCAAGGTGTGGCACAAGGACAGGATAACGCCGCCAACGAAGCCGGTCGGCCCTCCTACGATGATCGCATGAAGCCAACCGACCATGTCTGCTTGTGTTACCGCGTCGAGCTGGGGAAGGTCTGCAAGTACCTCGAGCGCGAGGACCCGCCGGTCGCATCGCTGATCAGCGAGTGCCTCGATGCCGGGACCGGTTGCGGCTGGTGCGTGCCCTATCTGAAGGAACTCCACCGCCAGCGGCAGGCGGGCGAGCCGCTGACGATCGAGGGCACTCCTGAGGAATACGCCAGCGGCCGTCAGGCCTTCAAATCGAACAAATCCGGAAGCTGAGAGCCGGATCCGAGCGTTCCTGCCCTGCCAGCCCCTGATCCCCCGATTCCAGTTCAAGAGCCCCGCTCCTATTGCGATTGAGTCTCATCCGCGTATGATCTCCTCCTTGTCCCACGATCAGGAGCCCATCCGCTGATGTCGATTTCAACACCCATCGTCGCGTCTCTTCTCGCTATTACCTGCACGTCATCGCCGCAGATCACCGAGCAGGCCGGGACGACCGAGCGCTGCATCTCTGAGACCCAGACTGCGCCGGCGGCCGATCGCGCAGCGATCCTCGCGATGGTCGGCGCGTTCGAGGTTTCGTTCCGGTTCGAGGAGACCGTCGCTGTCGATGATGGCTACGAGCTGACCGAGCCCTACAACGAGAGCGCGACCGAACTCGTCACTGTCATCGCGGACGAGGGTGACTACATCAGCCTCCAGCACGTGCTCGTCGTTGACGCCGGCTCCGGCGATCCGATCATCGTCAAGCACTGGCGCCAGGACTGGCGGTACCAGGACACCGATGTCCTGGCGTATGTCGGCCACTCCACCTGGCAGCACGACCACCGGGATGCCGACGCCGTGCAAGGCTCCTGGACGCAGGCCGTCTTCCAGACCACCGACGCGCCGCGGTACGAAGCGGTCGGGCGCTGGACGCACCTCGGCGAGAACTCGAGCTGGGAGAGCGAGATCACCTGGCGCCCGCTCCCGAGGCGCGAGCGCCAACGCAAGGACTACGACGTGGTGCAGTGCCGGAACCGGCACACGATCACGCCGTCCGGCTGGGTGCACGAACAGGACAACCAGAAACTTGCGATCGACGGCGACGGCGCCCAGCGCCTGATCGTTGCGCACGAATCCGGCCTGAACACCTACACGAGGGTCAGCGAAGATGCCGTTTCCCATGCGCACGCGTACTGGTCCGAGCACGCCGAAACGTGGGCGATGATCCGCGATGCCTGGGAGCCGGTCATGCAGCGCGATCGGTTCACGCTCCAGAAGACCGCCGACGGGCAACGGCTCAGCTCGGTCGTCGATGACGCCATCGAAGAGCAGTCGGCCCTGCACTCGCTCTCCGAGCGGATCATGGCGTTCGTTACAGAGTGAGTTTGACCGGGCGACCGGGAAACGTCCGAGAACCATCCCATCCAGGGTCCACCTCGGGATTGTGCTGGTTTTGCAGTCTTTTTGGGTTATTCCGGTGGTTCCGGCTTTGACGGTCGTGATCCCGAGGTCATACTTGAATGGTCGGCGATCGCACTCGCCGCGAATTTGTTACTACCGGCTGCCGGTGCAGCCTGCGACAGGGCCTGGGAGGGCGAGTAATGCGCGGGATGATTTCGAAAACTGTGGCTGTGTCCGTCGCCGGTCTGGCGTTCTCCGCCGCCGCCAACGCGATGCTGATCTCGTTCACGGACGCCTCCGGTCTTGCGGCCGAGGCGGAGTTCACGCTGCTGAACCCCAACCAGATCCAGATCCGCCTGCAGAACACCTCGACGGGTACGCCCGGCGGCTTCAGCGGCGCCGATCAGCTGCTGACCGGCCTCTCGTGGGATTCGTTCGGCGTGGTCGGCCAGAGCATCACCGGCGGCACGGCCGTGACCGGCGCGAGCAGTTCCTCGATCGGGTTCTCGATCGCCAACGTCGGCCCCGGCGAGGATGTCGGCGGCGAGTGGGGGCACGGGGCTGGCCCGATCTCGGGTCTCGGCAACCACTTCATCTCCGGCAACGCGTCGGGCCTGACGCTCTTCGGCGGCCCGAACCTCGATGGCCCGCCCAACGGCAACCCTGATGGCCCGCAGGCTGGCCTCGTTGCGAACCCGCTGCTCGTCACTCTCGGCGGCACCGGCGCGATCCAGGACGAGATCATCGTCACGATCAACCTCTCGCTCGCGCAGCCCGACCTCGACTTCCTTGGCGAGACCAACCTGCGTGTCGAGTTCGGCTCCAGCGCCGCGTTCATCAACGTCCCGACACCAGGCGCCGCAGCGCTGCTCGGTGTCGCTGGTATCGCCGCGACGCGCCGCAGGCGCTGAGAGATCGGCTGACCGTCAGGCAGGCATCCGCAACAACCAGATCGCTGGGATCAGCACGCGCCCGAGCAGTTCGTTCTGCCGCCGCTGTTCCTGCAGCCAGTCGCCGACAAGCGCATCGAGTTCAGGCGAGGCGTGCCGGAGCGATTCCGCTCTCGGCGTGATCTTCTCGAG
>CAYGNN010000058.1:0-13157 GCA_964351165.1 uncultured Phycisphaeraceae bacterium | reverse complement strand
CTTCAGTTCGTCCGCGAGGTACAGCGCCGTGCCGTCACCCTCGAGCGTTGGGTTGAGACCCAGCACGACCTCGCTGGGGCGCACGCAACCGGGGTTGCGCGCCGGGTCATCGACCCTCGCGAACAGGTCGTCGATCGTCAGGTGCGCCGGCGTCACCCCATCGAGCGGGCTGATGCGCCCCATCAGGACGTGGTAGAGCCCCCGGTGGACGCCGGTCTGCTCGAGCGCGATGCAATCCTTGGGCTGCTCGACGACGAGCACGCTCGTCCGATCGCGCTGCTCGTCGGCGCAGATGGGGCAGGGGTCGGTCTGCGTGAGGTTGTAGCAGACGCCGCAATGGCGGACGGCGCGCTTCACATCGCGCAGCGCCGCGGCCAGGTGGTCCGCCTCTTCCGCAGGTGATTTCAGCACGTAGAACGCCAGCCGCTCCGCGGTCCGGCGCCCAATCCCTGGGAGCTTGGTGAACTGCTCGATGAGTCGTTCGACAGGCTCAGGGTACGCCGACGTGGACCCCCTGCTTGCGCTGGAGGGCTCGTGGGATCTCGCGTTGTGACGGTGGTTCCGCGGCATCTGCTCAGATCATACGCCGCAGGTGATGGCTCAACCGAGCAGCCCTGCGAGGTCGCCCTGGCCGATGATCTCGCCAAGGCCCATCTCATCCGCGGCCTGGGCGATGATCGCCTTGGCGCCGTCCTGCGCCTTGGTGAGCGCATCGTTGACGCCCTCCTCGACGAGGTTCTCCAGCTCCGAGTGCTCGGCGCTCGATGCGAGCGCCGGGGCGATCTCGATGCGCTCGACGACAAGGCGGCAGGTGCAGGTGACGCGGACCGCGCCGCCGGCCGCCTCGCCGAAGACGCGGGTCGTCTCCAGCTTGACCTTCACCTCTTCCGCCTGCTCCTTGAGCTTCTCTTTGTTCTTGAGCAGCCCCGCGACGGCGCCCATCGCCTTCATCTGATTCAACATCGTTGTTACTCGTTCAAGTGTGTTCTGGTTGTTTCGGCGCCGCAGCGTCTTTCTGGATGTTCACGATCGTGCCGCCGAAGAGGTCCTTCGCCTGCAGGACGACCGGGTCCTTCGTGACCGGGTGATCGATCGAGATCGGCGCCTCGGCGGCTTCGCCGTCGCCGACCTGGCCGATCACCACACGGACCGGCGCGCCGGTGACGCGCAGGAAGAGATCTGCGATGTGCTCCATGCGGCCGTCGACGACGTTGCCGTACGACGAATCCAGCACGTCGATCGTGGCTGTCCCACCGGTGAAGGATGCGAGCCGGAGTTCGCGGAAGAGCGCGCGCATCGCTGGCCGCTCGTCGGCGAGGGCGATGACCTCGTCCCAGACCTTCGCAGGGTCGGTCGGCGCTGCCTTCCTGGGCGCTGCCTTCGGTTTGGGGCCCGGCTTGGGCGCAGGCTTCGGTTCGGTGATCGTCGGCTGCGGCGAGGGTCGCTTTGCCGCCGGTTTCTTCGGCTGGCTCGCGTCGCTCGCCGTCAGGCTTTTTTTGCCGGGCTCCCCCTCGAAGGGGTCCGAGCGGCGGCCGGGGCGCCGCTGAGCAGCGCCGCAGCGTCAGCCAGCTTCTCCGTCATCGCCATGCGCACCATCAGGGCGTCGAAGATCGCCCTGGGCGAGATCGCGTGCTTCATCGAGAGCCCAACGCTCTCGACCAGCGCGACCATATGCACGAGCGCTGCGGTGTCGAACCGGCCGGCGAGGTCGGTCATCTCCTGCCGCTGGCTGTCTGCGATGTCCACCAGCTCGGAGGCCGAGCCGCAGACGCTGACGATCATCAGGTCGCGGAGCGTGTCGGCGAGCGTCACGAGCAATTGATCGATCGCGATGCCGCGGCGGATCAATTCATCGCTGTGCGCCAGTGCTGCGCCTGGGTCGCTGTCCGCGAAGGCGCCGATGAGATCGAGCATCACCTGCCGCTGGGGCAGGCCCATGAGGCGCTGGAGGAGTTCAACATCGAGCGTCTGCCCCGGCTCGAGCGCCGCCAGCAGCCGGTCGAGGATCGAGAGCGCATCGCGCATCGAGCCGTGGCCGAGGCGGGCGACGGCGAAGACGAGCTCTTCAGTCGCCTTGAGTTCTTCCTGCTCGAGCACACGTGTGAGGTGCCTGGCGATCGCGTCGGTGTTGATCGCACGGAAGTCGAAGCGCTGGCAGCGCGACTGGATCGTCGCTGGGACCTTGTTCGCCTCCGTCGTGCAGAGGATGAACTTCACGTGCTCCGGCGGTTCCTCCATGGTCTTGAGCAGCGCGTTGAACGCCGCGTTCGAGAGCATGTGGACCTCGTCGATGATGTAGATCTTGAAGGGGCCGCGCATCGGGCGGTAGGTCGCGTTGGCGATGAGGTCGCGGGCCTCTTCGACGCGGCCGTGGCTCGCGCCGTCGATCTCGATCACGTCCACGTCCTCGCCGGTCATGATCGCCTTGGCGACGTCCTCGTTCGATTCAGCGCCGTTGAGGGCCTTGGCGAAGATGCGCGCCATCGAGGTCTTGCCGACGCCCCGCGTGCCGACGAAGAGGTAGGCGTGGGCGGTGCGGTCCTGCTCGATCGCGTTGCGGAGCGTCCGCGCGACGTGCTCCTGCCCGACGACCTCGTCGAAGCTCTGCGAGCGGTATCGGCGTGCAAGGACTGTGTAAGACATCGGGGTTCGGGATCGGGGCCTGAATGGCGGACGTGGATCGACGGGAACGCGTGGAAACGCCTCGGGGTTGACGGCCAGGACACCGGCGGCGCCGGACGACGGCCGCTTATGGCTGCTGCGATCAAGCCCTGACCAGGTTCACGGGCCACCCGCGCACCGGGCCCGGCCGTCAACCCCGAGGCGTGGGCGTTTCCGGGGGGCCATCGTAGCCACCCGACCCCCATCGCGTACACTGTACGCTGATGAGCAGCGACAATCGGACAAGACGCGAAGACACCCCCCTCAAACGACAGGGGGCTGCCGTCATCTGGGCGTTCCGGGCGATCTTCCTCCTCCTCTGGATCGCGGTGACCTTCATCGCGATCTTCAAGTTCGCGGAGGAGAAGAACTCCCTCGACTCCGCGGCGTTCCGTATCGCCAGCCAGTGGTGGTGGCCGACCCTGATCAGCGCCGCGCTGTGCATGTGCGTCATCCTGATCGACTTCGCCACGCCCACCAAAAAACTTCAGACCGTCGCCGGCGTCTTCATGGGGCTCATGGCCGGCATCCTCGCGGCGGTCGCGATCGGCTTCATCGTGGACCTCATCGCGCAGCTGACCAACTTCGAATCCAAGGCGGTCCTGGGCGCGATCCAGATCCTCATCGGTGTCGCGTGCAGCTATCTGGGGATCACCATCGTCCTCCAGACGCAGGACGACTTCCGCCTGATCATCCCCTACGTCGAGTTCGCCAAGCAGATCCGGGGCGTGCGGCCGCTGGTCCTCGATACGAGCGCGATCATCGACGCCCGGTTCCTGGGCCTCGCGGAGACCGGCGTCACGCAGGCGCCCATCCTCATCCCGGCGTTTGTCCTCGCGGAACTGCAGGCGCTGGCGGACTCCGCCGACCGGGGCAAGCGGCAGCGGGGCAGGCGGGGGCTCGACATCGTGACGAAGCTCCAGCGTTCCCCGATGCTCGACGTGACCATCGACGAGACCATCGTGCACGGCAAAAACGTCGATCAGATGCTCGTCGAGTACGCCCTGCAATCGGGCGCGACGATCGTCACGACCGACGTCGCCCTCGACCGGATCGCAGGGATCAAGGGCGTGAAGGTCCTCAACATCAACGACATCTCGAACTCCGTCAAAACGCAGGCAGCGCCTGGTGAGGTCTTCGACATCCGCATCATCCGCGCCGGCGAGCAGGCGGGGCAGGGCGTGGGCTACCTCGATGACGGGACCATGATCATCGCGGTCGATGGGGGCGACCACATCGGCGAGATCGTCACAGTCACGGTCACCAACTCCCTCCAGACCAGCGCCGGGCGGCTGATCTTCGGCAAGATCGACACCAAGGACGACGACCACGAGCCAGCGGAATCGACAACCCCTGAACCGGAGCCGGTCGTCGAGGCGCCGGCCCCCAAGCCTGGCCCCATCGGCCCCAAGGGCGCCAACGGCCGCCGCGGTTCCTCGACCTCGTCCGGCGCCCCCTCGGCGCGGAATCCCAGGCGCTGATCCACAGGTGCAGACGCCCCGCTGGCTGGTCGGTATCGTGTCCCTGATGCCCCGGATTGCCCCCCCACGATTGCTGCTCGCGTTGCTCGCCCCAGCTCTGATGACCGCTGGCGCCGCTGCGCAGTCCACCGAGTACAACCTCGACGACGCCGAGGGGTGGGTCGAGGTCGCCCGACCGGAGCCAGGCACCCCTGAGGCGGTGATCGCCGAGGCGCGGACCGCACTCGTCGAGGGCTCCCCCAGCAGGGCCTACGCGCTGATCGACCGCTGGATCCAGGAGAACGACCCGCTGGGCGACAACCCCAGGGTGAAGACCGACCGCGGCATCGAGTTCGTCGGCGGCGGCTCTCCCTGGCTGCCCAACGCCTACCTGCTCCGCGGCGACTGCCTGCTGGCGATGGACCGCGAGTGGCACGCGCTCTCTGATTACGAGACCAACATCGCGGCGCGATACCCGGAGAGCGACGTCTTCCCGATCGCGCTGGAGCGGCAGTTCGAGATCGCCAAGCTCTACATGAATGGGCTCAAACGCCGTGTGCTGGGCGTCCGGTTCGAGAGCGCCGCGGACGACGCGGTCGAGGCGATGCTGCGCATCCAGGAGCGGATGCCGCGGAGCGAGCTCGCCGAGCGCGCCGCGATCGAGGTGATGGATTACTACTACCGCACCGGCCAGCTCGAACTCGCGACGACGATGAGCGACATCTATCTGACGAACTACCCGAGGGGGCAGCGAAGGGTCGAGGCGCTCGTGCTGGCGATCAAGGCGAACATCGCGCTGTACCGGGGCCCCACGTACAACGGCGCCTCGCTGCTCGATGCGCGCGAGCAGATCCGCCGGCTGATGACGCTCTACCCCAACGTCGCGGAGCGTGAAGGCCTGGGCGATGCGCAGCTCGAGGCGATCGACGAGGCCAGCGCCGACCAGATGTTCGACACCGCCCGGTGGTACATGCAGCGGAACGATCAGCCCTCGGCCAAGTTCATGCTCAAGCAGTTGGTCCGGAAACACCCGCGTTCGCAGGCCGCCGCTGTAGCGGTGCGCGTCATGGAATCGCAGCGTTGGATCGAGCGGGACACGATCCCCCAAGAGTCGCAGCACAATGCCGAGGTTGGACCGCAGCCCATGACGCCGAACGCCGATATTCCTGCTGATGGATCCCCGTCCGACACAACCGAAAACCAGGCGGGAGGGGCGGGCCGATGAACCGTGCCTTCTGCTGCCGTGTCGTTTCGATGGTCGCGATGCTCGGCGCCGCTTCGGCGACGCTGCACACGCTCAGCGGCTGCGCGGTCAGCGCGAGCGAGGGGTATGTCTTCGGGACCGGGTTCCGGTCGGACATCCGCTCGATCTCTACGCCGCTCTTCGAGAACCGGACCTTCGAGCGGGGCGTCGAGGCGAGGCTCGGAGAAGCGATCGCCAAGGAACTGAACAGGGTCTCCCCATACGCGGTCACGTCCTCGTCGACCGACGCGGATTCGACGCTGACCGGCGTTGTGAAAGTGGTGCACCGCAGGCAG
Source organism: uncultured Phycisphaeraceae bacterium (assembly GCA_964351165.1). Taxonomy (GTDB): domain Bacteria; phylum Planctomycetota; class Phycisphaerae; order Phycisphaerales; family UBA1924; genus JACKHE01. Next base: position 7,497 of record CAYGNN010000058.1, on the reverse strand, counting down.
TTGAGCGTCAACCGCGACAGCGGTCTGGGGCAGGAGATGGCGATGGAGATCGTCATCGACTTCACCTGGCGCGACAACCGCACCGGCAAGACCATCCTCTCCAGGCGGAACTTCAGGGGGTCCGGGACGTATATCCCAGCGCCTGGGGCCGCGGAGCGGACGAGAATCGGCGAAGAGGGCGCGATCCAGAGCGTCGCACAGGGGATCGTCGCCGAACTCCGGGCCGATTGGTGAACCCGGCCGCCCCTGCGGGGCTACTGTTTAGAGCAGGCACAGAAGGAATCGACCGACCGGGCGACGCCTCGATCAGGCGTCACCGGGCCGGAATTCGCAACGGATTGAGAAGGAGCCGCGATGCCGGATCCAGGACGCAATAACCAGCAACCCAACGACCCCAACCGGGGCTCCAATCAGGGCGGCCCCAACAAGCCGGGAGGCCCCAACGGCGCCCCGCCCACCAAGCCGGGCCGGGGGATGTTCGGCTGGGTCATGATCATCGTCCTCGTCGCCCTGCTGCTGATGACGTTCAACAGCATCAAGCAGCCTGGCCGCGACTACAAGTGGGCGGAGTTCAAGAACCTCTACACGAACAACGAGCTGGTCGAGAACTCGATCATCTTCAAGTCCCGCGCGATCGAAGCGCTCCAGAAGCCGGCGACCGCGGACGCGGAGCCTGCGATGGTCCGCGTGCCCATCAGCCCTGAGGCGCGCGAGGTCCGCTACAAAGACCTCTCCGAACTCACGAATGGCGACTTCAAAGACGACGGCGGCCCCTCTCTCTGGCAGCAGATCCTCGGCCCCTGGCTCGTCCCGATCCTCTTCCTGATCCTCATCTGGTTCTTCATCCTCCGCGGCCTCCGCGGCATGGGCGGCGGCGGCGGGATGCTCGGCAACTTCGGCCGCTCCAAGCACCGCGTGCTCTCGAAGGCCTCGACCGGCGTCACCTTCGACGACGTCGCCGGCATCGAGGAAGCCAAGGACGAGGTCGAAGAGCTCATCGAGTTCCTCAAGAACCCCAAGAAGTTCACCCGCCTCGGCGGGCGCATCCCCAGGGGCGTGCTGCTCGTCGGCTCCCCCGGTTGCGGCAAGACGCTCCTCGCCAAGGCCATCGCCGGCGAGGCGGACGTGCCGTTCTTCAGCATCTCCGGTTCTGACTTCGTCGAGATGTTCGTCGGCGTGGGCGCCAGCCGCGTGCGCGACCTCTTCAAGCAGGCGAAGGAGAACTCCCCCTGCATCATCTTCCTCGACGAGATCGACGCGGTCGGTCGCCGACGCGGCGGTGGGTTCTCCACCGGCGGTCACGACGAGCGCGAGCAGACGCTCAACGCGATCCTCGTCGAGATGGACGGCTTCGGCTCCTCCGATCAGGTCATCGTCATCGCCGCGACCAACCGCGCCGACGTGCTGGACCCGGCGCTTACACGCCCCGGCCGCTTCGACCGGCAGGTCGTCGTGCAGCTCCCTGATATCAAGGGTCGCCTCGCCATCCTGCGCGTCCACGCGAAGAAGGTGAAGCTCGGACCGGACGTCAACCTCGAGCGCGTCGCACGCGGCACGCCCACGTTCTCCGGCGCTGACCTCGAAGCGATCATCAACGAAGCGGCGATCATCGCGACGATGGCGGACAAGGACTTCGTCGAACACGAGGACCTCGAAGAGGCGAGGGACAAGATCAAGTTTGGGCGCCAGCGCCGCAGCCGCGTCGTGGAAGAGGAAGACCGCCTCGCCACCGCGTACCACGAGGCGGGGCACGCCGTCCTGCAGATCGTGCTGCCCAACACCGATCCCCTGCACAAGGTGACGATCATCCCCAGAGGGAACTTTGGGGGCGCCTCGATGTCGCTCCCTGACAAGGACCGCATGGGATTCGGCCTCAAATGGCTCCAGTCCGCGATGCGTGTCGCCTGCGGCGGCCGGATCGCGGAAGAGATCAAGATGGGCGACGTCACCAGCGGCGCTGCATCGGACATCCAGCAGGTCACGCAGATCGCGCGCACGATGGTGCTCGAGTGGGGCATGAGCTCCCGCCTGGGGTTCGTCCGCTACACCGGCTCCGACACGCGCGAGAGCTACATCCCTGAGCGCGATTACTCCGACGAGACCGCGAAGATCATCGACGAGGAGATCAAGCGCTTCACCGACGAGGCGTACGACGACGCGAAGCGGATCCTGGAAGAGAACTGGGACAAGGTCGAGGCGGTCGCCGAGGCGCTGCTGATCCACGAGACGCTGACCGCCGACGAGATCAACGCCCTGATGCGTGGCGAGCAGCTGAACAAGCCGACCGTGAGCCAGCTCCTCGCCGCGGAAGCGAAGAAGAAGCGCGACGCGAAACCGCCCGCCAAGAAGGACAAGCCCCGCGAGGACGAGGGCCCGGCCCCCGGCCTGACCCCATCGCCGGCGTAACAGGCATTCAATCCAGAAGCAGATCCAACCGCTCCGCATCGACCCCCTCGATGCGGAGCGTTTTTTCTGGGTTCGTCTGCCCAGCGTGCACGCTGACGCCCCGCGGCTTCGCTCCCAGCGCCTGCGCGATGAGCCTGCAGATCGCCTTGTTCGCCTTGCCCCCTTCCGGCGGTGCGCTGATGCGGATCTTCAGCCTCGCCTGCGCACCCTCGCCCAGCGCACCTGCGATCTCGTCTCGCTTGGCGCCTGGGACCGCCTTGATGCGAAGCAGCAGCGCGCCATCTGGGGCAACGCTGGCCCAATCATGGAGCGGTTGATCGGTGCTCACAGCGCCTCGACGATGCCCTGTGCTTCATCGAGGATGCTGGTCGCCGTCGATTCGTCCGGCGCCTCTGCGATGCGCCGCAGGATGGGCTCGGTGTTGCTCGCGCGGACGTGGAGCCAGGCTCGCTCCGAATCGAAGTCGACGCGGACGCCGTCGTTGGTATCGAGCCGTTCATCGCTGTAGCGATCGGCGATCGCTGCCACCGCGGCTGGCGCGAGTCCCTCGCGCGTGTCCACCTTGCGCTTGACGATCGCGTAGCAGGGGTACGACGCGACAACCGCCGACAGCGGCTCGCCCTGCCGCGCCAGCAACGCCAGCGTCAGCCCCATCGCGCTGAGCGAATCGCGGATCTCGACGACCCTGGGCCAGATCACACCCCCATTGCCCTCGCCGCTGAGCTGGCAATTGTTCGTGCGCATCCCGCTGACGACGTTCGCCTCCCCCACCTTCGTGCGCACCACCTCGCCGCCGATCTCGCTCAGGAAATCGTCGATCATGCGGCTCGTCGAGAGGTTCGCGGCGACCTTCGGATCAGCCGGCGGATTCCCACCGAGGATCGCCCGAGAAGAGAGAACCAGCGTGTGCTCCTCACCGATGTAGGCGCCGTGCTCGTCGATGATCGCCAGCCGGTCAGCGTCTGGGTCCTGCGCGAAGCCCGCGTCAGCGCCGGCGTCGCGGACCTGCGCGCACAGATCGACCAGGTGCGCCTCGGTGGGTTCTGGCATGTGCTGGAAGACGCCGCTGTCGTCACCGCCGATGTGCGTGACGTCGCAGCCCAGCGCTTCAAGCAGCATCGGACCGGCGATCCTGCCGGAGGCGTTCACAGAATCGAGCACGACCTTGAACCCCCTGGCGCGGATCGACTCGATCGGGACGATCTCGCCGATCGCTTGCAGGACGACATCGACGTGCGTGCGCGCCGAATCGGTGTTCGTCGTCAGCTCGCCGCGCTCTCCATCGCCGGACGAGACACCGGATTCGTACCCCGCGACGAGCCGCGCCGCGACGTCGGGCGCCATCGCAGCGCCGGTCGCGTCGATGCATTTCACACCGTTCCATTGCCCTGGGTTGTGGCTGGCGGTGATGACGACACCGCCATCGGCGCCCAGTGTCTTCGTCATCAGCCCCACTGTCGGCGTCATCGCGACGTCCAGGTTCACGACGTCGCACCCTGCCGTGAGCAGGCCCTCGATCGCGAAGGACAGGATCTCGTCGCCCCCCTTGCGACCGTCACGGCCGATGACGACCCTGGGCCTCGCTGCTGTTTCCTTGAGGATCGACGCGAACGAGGCGAGGTAGCGGCCGATCGCATCGCTGGTGAGGCTCTCGCCTGCGATGCCGCGCATGCCGCTGACCGTGACCATGAGTGGGGCTGTCGTTGTCATCGTGCTGCTGTTGCTCCGTACAGATTGATCGGGCCGCCCTAGACTAGCCGCAGCGATGCCTTACGACCTGACGATCCGAACGACGTTTTCCGCCGCCCACTCGATCTTCTTCGCTGGAGCTCAGGAGCCCCTGCACGGCCACGACTGGTCGGTGGTGGTGGAGATCACCAGCGATTCGCTCGATGGCGATGGCCTCGTCTGCGACTTCCACGAGCTGGAGTCGAACCTGGAGCGGATCGTCGCGCCCTTCCGGAACGGGAACCTCAACGAGATCGCCCCCTTCAACGACGTGAACCCCACCGCCGAGCATGTCGCCAGGCACATCGCGGAATGCATGATCCCGACGCTCCCTGGAGGCGTCAGCCTGTCATTCGTCCGCATCGGCGAAGCGCCGGGGTGCGAGGCGACGTACCGGCCAGAATAAACTGGCCGGCCGGACTGAATCTCAGGCCCCGACGGCGCACTCGCTCAGGCAACGATCGATCCGCGCCAGCACTTCCGCTTTGCCCAGCACCGACAGCGTCGCGTCGATGGGCGGCGAGACGGTGTTGCCGGTCAGCGCGACCCTGAGCGGCTGCGCCACCTTGCCCATCCCGATCTCGTTCGCCTCGGCGTACGCCTTGACCATCGCGTTGATCGCGTCGCATCCGAACTCGCCCAGCGCGTCGATCTGATCGCGGATCGCCCTGAGCACGCCCAGGCCCTCGCCGTCGTTCTTCAGCAGCGTCTTCTGCACCGCCTTCTCGTCGAAGTGGATCGACTCCGAATCGACCAGCGCGAAGCGCGCCGAGATCGCAGCCTCCTTGAGCGTCTTGCTCCTGGGGCGCAGCGCCGCGGCCAGCAGCTCGACCTGCGCATCGCTCAGCCGCTCCAGCACCGCCTGATCGTGGATGTCGCACCATGTCCGCCACCTGCGGAGGAACTCGTCATCGGGCATCGCTGCGATCGCGTCGGTGTTGAAAGCGAGCAGCTTCTTCCGGTCGAACTTCGCTGCGGTTTTGACCATCCGCTTCAGGTCGATCTTCTGGCTCAGGAACTCGTTGTCGAACTTCTCGATGTCATCGCCAGGCGACCACCCAAGCAGCGAGAGGAAGTTGCACAGCACCTCAGGCAGGAACCCCGCCGCGTCGAAGTCGCAGACGTCGATCTCAGGCAGCTCGAACTCCAGCTTGTCCGCCACCGCCTCGAGCTGGTCAGGCTTCAGCGCCTGCCGCTTGTCCTTGATCCAGTGCGCGTACTCGTCCTCCGCGATGATGTCGACCGGCGAGCTGGTGAGCCCTGCGTCGGTGCACGCCTTGCGCGCCGCCTTGTCGCGGTCACGCTTGGACATCTTCGAACCGTCCAGGTTGAAGATCAGCGACAGGTGCGCGTACGTCGGGACGCGGTACCCCAGCGCCTTCTGCAGCGCGACGTGCCGGGGCGTGTTGGCGAGGTGCTCCTCGCCGCGGATGACGTGCGTCACCCCCATCGCCTCGTCGTCCGCCACCACCGCGAGGTGGTACGTCGGCCAGCCGTCCGCCTTGCGGATCACGAAGTCGTCCAGCTCGCTCGGCTGGATCGTCACGTGGCCCCTGATCTCGTCGTCGAACTCGATCGCCTCGTCCGGCATCTTGAACCGGACGACGTGCGGCTCACCGGATCCGGCGCGCCGCTTCCGCTCCGCCTCGTCGATGTTCAGGGCGCTGCGGTCGTAGCGGAACTGCTTCTTCGCCTTGAGCGCCGCGTTGCGCATCTCGGTCAGCTCTTCAGGCGTCTCGAAGGCGTGGTACGCCATCCCTGCGTCGATGAGCTGGTTGATGACCTTGTCGTACTCGCCCTGCTCGAACCGCGTGGATTGCTCGAAGGGGCCGACGTTCCTGGGATCCCCCCCGCTGTCGAGACCAGAGCGCATCCGCCTGGTTGGTCCGTCCTGCCAGTCGATCCCCATCCAGGCGAGGTCGTCGAGGATCCGCCGCGTCGAGGCATCGCTGGAGCGCGCCCGGTCGGTGTCCTCGATGCGGACGATGAACGAGCCGTCAGCGCCGGCCTGCCTCGCCAGCGCCCAGCAGAAGAGGGCCGTCCTGGCGCCCCCAACGTGCAGGCGCCCTGTGGGGCTGGGGGCGAACCGGGTGACGATCGATTTGGTGGGAGTCTCGCTCATGCGGCTAGCGTAGCACCGCCAGAAACGCACCGCCGAATCCTGATCGCACCGATCCCGAGACTCGGCCGATTCTCCCGATACACTCCCGAGCACGCTTTTCAGACCACCCCTACGGAGCACCGCCCTTATGCCGCTGATCGTCACCGGGACCATCGGGATCGACACCATCGAGACACCCTTCGGGAAGGCCGACCAGGTCCTCGGCGGCTCGTGCACCTACTTCTCCGCCGCCGCGAGTTTCTTCGCGCCGGTGCGCATGGTCGCTGCGGTGGGCGGCGACTTCGACGACCACACGCGGACCTCCCTCGCCAGGTTCCCCAACGTCTGCGTGCAGGGGCTCGAGACGCGCCCTGACAGCAAGACCTTCGCCTGGGGCGGCAAGTACCTCGAGAACTGGAACGTCCGCGAGACGCTCTTCACCGAGTTGGGTGTTCTCGAAGAGGCGCCCCCGCTTACCCCTGAGGACTACCGCGACTCGAAGTACGTCTTCCTCGCCAACTCGCACCCGGCGGTCCAGCGCGACCTGCTCTCGAACTTCCCGAACCGGGCACTGGCCGTCGCGGACACGATGGACCTCTGGATCGACATCGCCAAGGACGAGCTGCTCGCGCTCCTCAAGGAAGTGGATGGCGTCGTCCTCAACGACCAGGAAGCGGCGCAGCTGACAGGGCATCAGAACCCGCTCACCGCAGGGAAGGCGATCCTCGACCTTGGGCCCTCCTTCGCGGTCATCAAAAAGGGCGAGCACGGCTGCCTGCTCGTCCACAAGGACGGCATCGCCGCTCTCCCGGCGTACCCCACCGAGACTGTCAACGACCCAACCGGCGCTGGCGACAGCTTCGGAGGCGGCATGATGGGCCACATCGCCCGCACGCACAGCGCCGAGCACTTCGGCGGTGAACCGGTCACCTTCGACATGATCCGCCAGGGCCTCGCGTACGGCACGGTCATCGCCAGCTTCACCGTCGAAGCCTTCAGCCTCGACCGCCTCGCAGCGCTGACGCAGGACGAGCTGAACGATCGCCTCGAAGCGTTCAAGGCGCTGGTCAGGCTGGACTGAGACCACTCACGAACCGCCCCCACCGAGCAGATCCAGCGCCCGCTGCGCATCGGAAGCCGCGTTGATCCCCAGCGACTTCCCAGCGCCTGCGATCACATCACGCCGCAGCGCCGCGAGCGATTCGGGCGGGATGCCGCCATCGCCTCGTTCGCGGAGCGACCGGATCGCGTCCAAGGCGCCA
>CAYGNN010000057.1:7924-13290 GCA_964351165.1 uncultured Phycisphaeraceae bacterium | reverse complement strand
GAGCCTCGCTCCGTAGCGGTCCAGCGCGGGCAGGAGGCGGTCGGCGGGCACGCCGTAGCGGACCGCCTGGCGCCAGACAGTCTCGGACTGGGCCTCGACGCCTTCCTTGCCGTCGAAGACCGCGACAGCGCCGTCGAGCACACGCATAGAGCGCTCGACCTCGACCGTGAAGTCCACGTGGCCGGGGGTGTCGATCAGGTTGATCTGGTACTCCTTGCCCTTGTGCTCCCAGGGGCAGGTGGTCGCCGCGGACTGGATCGTGATGCCGCGCTCCTGCTCTTCCTGCAGGAAGTCCATCGTCGCGGTGCCCTCGTGGACCTCGCCCATCTTGTAGGTCTTGCCGGTGTAGAACAGGACGCGTTCGGTGACGGTCGTTTTGCCGGCGTCGATGTGGGCACAGATGCCGATGTTGCGAATCTTGCTGAAGTCCATGAGTCTGATCTCTTCCGATGGCGCCCTGAACGGCAGGGCCTTGGGGTGTTCGCTCGGCCCCGACAGAGGGGCCACGGTTTGGATGAGGGTCACAGGCGGTCGCCGCCTGCGCGAAGCATCGATAAATCTGCTGGTGTGTTTTCGGCCCATCACCGGGTCGTATTGACCCTGGCTCGGCCTTTGTTGGCCTGCTGACCCCGGCTCGCCCAGTGGGCCCCGCCGGATGCGGGCCTAGTGCTGGTGCGGGCCGGCGCCGTCGTCCTCGTCAGAAGAGTCCATAGCGCTGCTCCAATTCGCGTTTTCCCGAACAAAGACCGGCTCGGTCGTCGGGGTGGCACAACGACAACACGCAACCGCCTGTCGCCGTCTGCCTTATCCTAGCGACAACCACTGCCCGGTCAAGAATATGTGGACCTTGCGGCCCCCTACGAAAAACGCCGGCTCCCCCATCGAGGAGCCGGCGCCAGAGATCGAAATCCTCTCCCAGCGGATCAGTCGATGCTGGGGTCCATATCAAGCGCCCGGACCAGGAAGGCCCAGCGGTCGGCCGCCTGCTCGATGGACTTGCTCGTCGGTGTGCCGGCGCCGTGCCCGGCACGGGTCTCGATGCGGATCAGCACCGGGTTGTCGCACCCCTGAGCCTCCTGCAGCGCCGCAGCGAACTTGAAGCTGTGGGCCGGAACGACGCGGTCATCGCGATCAGCCGTGGTGATCAGCGTCGCAGGGTAGCACTGCCCCTTCTCGAGGTTGTGGTAGGGCGAGTAGCCGTACAGCGCCTCGAACTCCTCCTCCTCATCGACCGAGCCGTAGTCGCTGACCCACGCCCAGCCGATCGTGAAGAGGTGGAACCGGAGCATGTCGAGCACGCCGACAGCCGGGATGCAGGCGCCGAAGAGGTCCGGCCGCTGCGTCATGCAGGCGCCGACGAGCAGGCCGCCATTGGACCCGCCGAAGATCCCGAGCTTCTCCGACTTGGTGTACCGCTTGCTGATGAGGTACTCCGCCGCGGCGATGAAGTCATCGAAGACGTTCTGCTTGTTCGTCTTGGTGCCGGCCTGGTGCCATTCCTCGCCGTACTCACCGCCGCCGCGGATGTTGGCGACCGCGTAGATGCCGCCCATCTCCATCCAGACAAGGTTGGCAACATTGAACGAGGGACGGACGGAGATGTTGAAGCCGCCGTAGCCGTACAGCAGCGTCGGGTTGGCCCCATTGCGACGCATCCCCTTCTTGTAGGAGATGAACATCGGGATCCGGACGCCGTCCTTCGAGCGGTAGAAGACCTGCTCGGTGGTGTAGTCGTCCGCATCAAACTTCACCTCCGGCTTCCGGAACACATCCGAATCACCGGTGGCGACGTTGTAACGGTAGATCGTCGTGGGCGTCGTGAAGCTGCTGAAGTAGTAGAACGTCTCCGTCTCGTCACGAGCACCGCCGAAGCCGCCAGCAGAACCGATGCCGGGGAGCTTGATCTCGCCCATCTTCCGGCCGTCAAGGCCGTACTGACGGACGACCGTCTTGACATCGTGCAGGTACGACGCGATGAAGCGGCCGCCAACCGCGTTGACGCCCTGCATCGTGTCGCTGTGCTCCGCGATGACTTCCTTCCACGCGCCACGCTGCGGACGGCGCGTATCGATCGCGATCACACGCCCCTTGGGGGCGTCCAGATCGGTCTGGAACCAGAAGACCGGCCCGTCGTTGTCGATGAAACCGTACTGGGCGTCCGCCTCGTGCAGGAGCTCAACCACCTCCGACTGGGGGTAGCTCAGGTCCTTGTAGAAGACACGGTTCTTGTTCGCCGATCCCTGCCAGACGCTGATGATCAGGTAACGCCCATCGTCGGTGACGTTGCCGCTGAAGCCCCACTCCTTGTGATCGGGGCGCTCGTAGATCAACTCGTCCTCGCTCTGCGGATCACCGAGCCGGTGGTAGTAGAGCTTCTGGAAGTAGTTCGAGCCCTGGAGTTCCTCGTCCGCCTTCGGTGCGTCGTACCGGCTGTAGAAGAAGCCCTCGTTGTCCTTCGTCCAGGACGTGCCGGAGAACTTCACCCACTCGACCCGATCCTCGAGCAGCTCACCGGTCTCGATGTCCTTGACCTGCCAGGTGCGCCAGTCCGAGCCGCCATCGCTGGTGCCGTACGCGATGTACCGGCCGTTGTCGCTGACGGTGTACCCAGCGAGCGAGATCGTCCCGTCATCGGAGAACGTGTTCGGATCCAGCAGGACCCTGGGGCGTGCATGCAGCGAATCAGCAACGTACAGCACGCTCTGGTTCTGCAGACCATCGTTGCGCGTGTAGAAGTACCGGCCGCCCTCCTTGAAGGGGGTGCCGAACTTCTCGTAATCCCAGAGTTCCGTGAGCCGCTCCTGGATATCGTCGCGCTGCTCAACGCCGCCCAGGTAGTCGAAGGTGATCTCGTTCTCCGCCTCGATCCACGCGCGGGACTCAGGCGTATCAGGGTCCTCAAGCCAGCGGTAAGGGTCCGCGACAGCGACGCCGTGGAACGTGTCCACCTGATCGACCTTGTGCGCTGCAGGGTACGTGTACCCGATCGCAGCGGAGCCGACGCTGGCGCCGGCGGCCGACGTGGTGTTCACCTCGCAGGTGCTCGAGCAGCCGCCGACGACGAGCAGGGACGCCGTCAGCGCGGAGAGTGTGATAGATGCGATCGCGTTGCGTTTCATGTTCGCTCCCGAAAAGCCGGATGGGGGTCCAGTCGTCAATCCAGACGTCGATGGTGCACGGCAGCGCCCGCCCGATCGGGCGTCGCTACGCAGCAGCATACCGCAATCCGCATGCAATGTTGCCCAACAGCCCCAGCGCCTACTGCACCAGCCCCTTGGTCAGCTTCATGAACGCCGTCTCCAGGCTCACCGGTTCCTCGGCGAAATGCGTGATCCGGAACCCGCCATTGACCAGCCTGTTCGGGATGTCCGACACCCCAGCGACCGCGCCCTCGTCGAGCACCAGCCGCAGCAGGCGCCCCCCATGAGAACCCCCGGTCCCGTTCACCGCAGCCTGATCCGCGAGCGCGATCGAGCGGATCCCAGGCACTGACTTGAGCATCGTCGCAGCCTCCTCCACGCGGTCCGCGACGCCAACGAGCACCCCCTGCCCCATCCCTGCTCGGCGTAGCGCGTCCTGCACCGTGCCCTGGTACAGCAGATCGCCGCGCTCGATGATCCCCACCGCGTTACACAGCTCCGCGAGCTCGTGCAGGATGTGGCTGGAGATCAGGATGGTCTTGCCCATCCGCTTGAGCTCCTTCAGCAGCTCGCGCATCTCGATGCGCGCGCGGGGATCAAGCCCCGACGCAGGCTCGTCCATCAGCAGCACCTTCGGATCGTGCAGCAGCACGCGCGCGACGCTGAGACGCTGCTGCATGCCCCTGCTCAGCGAGTTCACATCGCTCGACGCCTTGTACGTCAGGTCGGTCAGCTCCAGCACGTCCGCGACGATCTTTGTCCGCTTGGACCCATGGATGTTGTAGCACGCAGCAAAGAACTCCAGGTACTCCGCAACGACCATGTCGTCGTACGCGCCCATGAAGTCCGGGACATACCCGATGAGCGGGCGGATCAACCGGTTCTGGTAACCAACAGTGAGGCCATCGATCGACGCCTGCCCCGACGAAGGCTTGAGCAGCGTCGCGAGGATCTTGATCGTCGTCGTCTTCCCCGCGCCGTTGGGGCCGATGAAGCCGAAGCAGTCGCCCTCGTTGATGACGAGGTTGAGCCCATTGAGCGCAACGAAATCGCCGTAGCGTTTGGTCAGGTTGATCGTCTCGATCATCGCCATTCAGTTGGTCTCCTCAGGGTCCGCTTCGCTCGCATCGAGGAACACCGGCGGGTTCGCAGGCAGTGGGTACACCCAGCGCACCACCGTCGTCCCGGTTGTTGGCGGCGTGTCGCCATCGATTTCGATCGGGACAGGGCTCGGCGCGCCTTCCAGGTGCCCCGTGATGATCAGGCAGGGCTGCGTCATCCAGTGCCCGCCGCCCCAGCCGTGCGCCGACCTCGTCCGCAGGGTGCGGTCGTACGTCTGCCCGTTGTTCGACTCCCGCCAGGTGGGCGGCTCCAGCGCATCGCGCCAGATCAGCATGTCCAGCCGGTCCGCAGGCGTCGCTGTCGCGCCAACGCCTGTGAACTGGTTCACCCGCTCCTTGGAGACGAGCGTCTCGAAGAACCGCTCCGCCCTGCTCGGCGCGCCCAGTTGAGCCAGATCCATCGGCTGCCCAGGCTCCCAGCGCTGCGTCAGCCGGTGCGCGAGCGCATCAGCGAGCAGCGGACCGCCCAGGCGCCGCTCGGTGATCGGCGTCTGCCCTCGGACGTACATCACCGTGACCCGATCGAGCCCAGCAGGAAGCTCGTGCGAGAGCGTGCCGCGCAGGCTGCCGTCCTGATTGACGCGGACCGGGTCGCCGTCCTCCGGCCGGATCATCCGCCAGCGTGGCCCCCCCACCCATTCCGCCTCGAACCGCTTCACCGTCGAACGCGTCGGAACACGCAACGTCTCAGGCCGGCGCGAATCCACCGCGTACCGGCGCGAATCTGGAAAGTTCCCGCTCGAGAACGACTCCGGATCATCCCAGTTGGACAGCGCCGCGTACTCCGCACGCCCAGCGCCGCTCTCGGTCGGGATCGCAACCGTCTGCGCCCCATACGTCGGCAGCAGCACGCTGAACCACACCTTCGCCCGCTGCGTCGGCTGTTGGTACACGTGCTCGAGCAGCGTCAGGTGCGAGATATCCACCTTCGCAGGACGCAGCGCCGTCGCGCCGCCCCAGGCGATCCCGGTGAAGACGCCGGCCATCGCCAGGAAGACCAGCCACGAGTGCTGCCGCTTGCCCATCTTCCCAAGCGTCGCAAACGACACCGGACCAGCCAGCAGCAGGTACACCCCGAAGACCACCAACCCCAGCAGCACGCCGA
>CAYGNN010000057.1:1975-7914 GCA_964351165.1 uncultured Phycisphaeraceae bacterium | reverse complement strand
GGGCAACAAGCCCATCGGCAGGGCCGTGGCCAGCACGAGCCCCAGCAGCACGCCGACACCCGCTCGGCCGATCTTGTTGATCCGCCCTGTGATGACCTGATCCAGCCAGATCCCCTCAGGGTGGAAGAAGTTCGCACCGTCATCGCTGCGGCGCAGCTCGTCCATCTCAGATTGCGTGAAGAGATCGCCACGGCGCCCCAGCACCCGGTGCCAGATCGCCTCGGCGTCGATGATCCCGGCAAGCCCGATCGAGCCCAGGTCGATCCCGACGAGCGTGACCTCGCCGCAGCCGACCGTCCGGCGCACCGCAACGATCCGCCCTCTTGCATCGCGGAGCAGCGCCACCGTATCCGGCGCCTCGCGCTCAGGCCGGAAGACATGCAGCGTCTCCCCCACCGGCATCGGGCGGTTGTCGTCGATCGTCAGCAGTTCACGCGAAGGCTCCAGGTCCGCGTTGTCCTGCCGCTGCACCAGCGTCTGCGGCAGCAGCGAGTGCAGTGGGTTCGCCCTGGGGTTCATCCAATCAGGCGTCGCGGCGCCCATGACGATGATCAACCGACCGCCGCCCCGGACCCAGTCCTCGATCGCGCGCGATTGCGACGGCATCAGCGACGCTGGGTCGCCATCCGCCCACACGAGCGCTTCGAACTGCTCGAGCCCCATCCAGGAATCGGGAAGATCGATCGGACGCAACCCGGAGATCGTGCGCATCAGGTTGTGCATCGTTCCGGAGACATCCTGCCCAGGCTGGAACTCGACCGCGTACTCCTCCAGCCCCATCGACCGCCGGCCGATCACGCCGACGATGGAGTTGCTATGCCCGTACACCCCTGCAGCGCCGATGCGCCCCGATCCGACCGGATCACCGCTGGTCACCACAGCGCCGCTGTCATCACCAACAACTTCGTCAACGAGCACGTTGTAGATCACGCCATCGATGCCATGGAATGGCAGCCGCGCGTACATCCAGAGCCCGCGCGTCACGCCGGGCGCCAGCGCCACGCGCTGCTGGATCGATTCGATATCGCCATCGGTGTCGGCGCGCTCCATCCGCACGAGCACATCGCGGACCCTGCTCCCGTGATCGGTCAGCGCCAGCCGGATCCCCACCCAGGAACCTGGCCTGGCCACGTTCCCCACGCCGAACGACTCCACACCGACCTCGACGCTCCCAGCGGACGAGCCGCCCATCCCCCCTGCCTCCTGCGCGAGAGCGCCCTGCCCAGCGACCAGCGCCACGATGCAGGCGTGGACCAGCAGAACGCCCCGGATCAGGGCCAATCGGGATGTCAGGGACCATCGCACCGCAGGATTCTACACATCGGGTTCAGATCCGGTTCCCGCGATCCGATGCTTTTCAGTGATGGACTACCAGCCGATCTACACCCTGGCCATGATCGCGGCGACCGCAGCCTGCTGTATCGGTGTCTTTTACATCTGCGCCGCGAGGATCCGGGACGAGAACGCCCTGCACGACATCAAGGTCGAGGCGCGGAAGATGCGCATCGAATTCGACCGCCGCGTCTCCGCCCGCAACGCTGGGTTGCACGCCGGCGAGCAGGCCGACGACGAAGAGATCTTCATGGAAGTCTGACCAGGTTCCTGGCTCAGCCCATCCGAGTCAGCTCGTCGATCAGCGTCGCGTGCGCCCTGGCGCCCAGGTTGAAGCAGTCGATGTTGAACTTCTCGTTGGGCGAATGCACCCGGTCGTCATCGAGGCCGAAGCCCATCAGGACTGTCTCCAATCCGCACACCGACTTGAAGAGACCGACCACCGGGATCGAGCCGCCCGACTTGATCAGCGCCGCGTGCTTGCCGGACGCGCTCTCGAGCGCCGTCCGCGCCGCCTGCAGGTAGGGCGAATCCGTCCTCGCCGTCGCAGGAGGGCCGCCGCCGAACGTCTTGAACTCCCACCGGCACCCTGGGGGCGTGCGCTCATCGAGCCACTTCTTGAAAATCTTTGTGACCTGCTCAGGGTCCTGATCGTCCACCAAGCGGAAGCTCACCTTCGCGCCGGCGTACGCCGGGATCACAGTCTTGGCGCCCTCGCCCTGATACCCGCCCCAGATGCCGTTGATGTCGCAGGTCGGCCGCGCCCATTCGCGCTCCATCGCGGTGAACCCCGCCTCGCCGATGTCGCCCTCGGCGCTGAGGCCGATCTTCTTGAGCGCCGCGATCGCATCGAAGTCCAGGTCCGCCCACGCCTGCCGCTCTTCCTTCGTCAGATCGCGCACGCCGTCGTAGAAGTTCGGCAGCACCACGCGCCGATCGCTGTCCCACAGCTGCGCCAGCACCTTGGTCAATTCGTTGATCGGGTTCGGCACGCGACCGCCCCAGAGCCCTGAGTGCAGGTCCTGGTCCGGACCGTGCAGGATGACCTCGGTGTACGCCATGCCGCGCACGCCGTAGGTGATCGCAGGCTCGTCAGGTCCCAGCATGCCGGTGTCGCTGATCAGGCAGAAATCCGCCTTGCCCAGCTCGTCCTTGTTCTCGTGCAGGAAGTTCTCGAGATTCTCGCTCCCCGATTCTTCCTCGCCCTCGATCAGGATCGTCATCTTCACCGGGATCTCCCCAGCGACTTCCTTCCAAGCGCGGAGCGACTCCATGAAGGACGCGACCTGCCCCTTGTCATCGCAGGCGCCGCGGGCGATGACCTTCCCATCCTTGATGACAGGCTCGAAGGGCGCCGAGTCCCACAGGTCCACCGGATCAACAGGCTGGACGTCGTAATGCCCGTAGAAGAGCACGTGGGGCCCCTGGTAATCCGCCGCGCCAGCGTGCTCGGCGTACACGATCGGGTGCCCCGGAGCCTCCTTCGTCGCTGTCTCGCGGATCACCGCGTTGATGCCGATCTCCTGCAGCCGGTCCACAGCCCACTGCGCCGCGGTGCGGACATCGCTCGCGTACGCCGGATCGGTGCTGATGCTGGGGATCTTCAGCCAGTCGCACAGCCGGTCGAGCTGCGCAGATTCAGTGGCCTTGAGATGATCGACGACAGTGCTGACAGAAGCGGTGGTAGGCATCGGCGCTCCAGAGGTTGATGGTTCTCCCGCCGGCCAATTCACGCAAAGCCGGCCCAACCACCATAGGGTCTTTCCGCAGCCACATCACCGCGATCACCCCAAAGGACGCCACACGCCCCGATGCCCACCCTCCAGGACTGGATCAACGCCTGCCGAATGACCGCCGCCGCTGCTGGGGATGTCACTGCCGATCAGCACCGCATCGGACCGGTCGGCTTCCTCCGGCACATGCACACCCAATGCGCGAGGACCGAACCCGGCGCCGGGATCGACGAAACCCTCTGGCTCGCTGCGGTCGATGCATCCATCACCGCCGATCAGATCCAATCCCTCGTCGGATCAGCAGGACCGATCCATCAGCAGCAGCCGACGCAGGCGATCGAGCTGTGGACCGAGCGAGAGCTCGGCGCCCTGCACGCGCTCTGGCGCCTCGCCCAGCTCCGGTCGAACAACACCTGGCGCCAGCGCGCGCGCGAAGCGGCGCTCTGGCACACCGAGCACACCCAACCGGACAACGCGACCAACCACCCCTGGGCGATCGGCGCCTTCCTCGATCTCTGGAACGTGGATCCCGACTCCGAACAGGGTGCCAGCGCGAAGTACTACGCCGAGGTGCTGCTGCACAACTGCCAGATGACGAACGGCAAGCCGGACCCGCTCAGTGCGCTGATCCTGCTCGATGCGGCCGATGGGTTGTCGATGCTGATGGACGACTCAGGCTGACGCGGGCGGCGCGTCAGGAGTCTCAGGCTGGGCCGGCGCCTCGACCGGCGCGTCAACGATCTTCGAGCCCTGTGCCTCGACCCCCTCGCGGGCGTGGATCTGCGCCGGCTCTTTCGCGGCGGGTTCGGGCTTGCTCGACTCTTCCTCGATCTCGTTCTGGATGTCGCGGACGCCCCGCTTGAACTCGACGATGCTCTTGCCCAGGCTCCGACCGACCTCAGGCAGGCGGCGCCCAAAAATCAGCAGACCGATCGCCAGGATGATGAGCAATTCGGCCGGGCCAGGCATGCCGAGGGCCAGCGTGGTTGTCACAGGAGCAGTCGTCAGCATCGCGAATCCTTCGCTCGTCGATCCAGCGGAAAATCGCCGGCTCTTCGGTTCGATCGGTCCAAGGGGCTATTCAAGACCCCATGCCCCACAACGTCAAACAGCAGCGTCAAACCACGCCGTCAATCCTCAGCTGCCTCGACCACGTTCCGCAGCAGCATCGCCACTGTCACCGGCCCAACCCCTCCAGGCACCGGCGAGACCCAGCCAGCAACGCTGCTGACAGCCTCGAAATCCACATCGCCGACCGTCACCTTCCTGCCGGTCTCCGGATCGGTGACCCTCGTCGTCCCGACATCGACGACCACCGCCCCCTCGCGGACCATCGACGCCGTGATCAGCCCAGGCACTCCTGCAGCCGCGATCACGACGTCCGCCTCCCTCGTGAGAGCGGCGGTGTCCTTGGTGAACTTGTTGCAGGAGATCACCGTCGCTTCTTCGCGCATCAGCAGCACCGCCAGCGGTTTACCGACGATGTTGGAGGCCCCGACGATCACGCAGGTCTTCCCCCGGAGCTCGATCCCGGTGGATTCGACCATCTTCACCGCGGCCAGCGCCGTGCATGGGACGAGCGAGGATCGGCCGTAGACGATGTTCCCGATGTTGACCGGGTTCACGCCCTCGACGTCCTTGTCCGGCGCGATCGCGCTCTGGATCAGGAAGGGATCCACGCTGATCGGCAGCGGCAGGTGCACCATCATCGCTGTCACCAGCGGATCGCTGTTCAGGCCCTGCATGCACTCCAGCACGTCCGCTGTCCTGCAATCGAGGGGCAGCTCGTGCAGGCGGTACTCGATGCCGAGTTCCTCGCAGCCCTTGCCCTGATTCGTCGCGTAGAGGTGCGCCGAGGAGCCCCTTTTGGAAGCGATCACCGCGTCGAGCCGCACCGGCTTGCCGGCCGCCCGCAGCGCGCGCACCCGCTCCGTCACCTCCTCGCGGTAGCGTGAGGCGAGGGCCTTGCCGTCGATGATCTGTGCCGTCCCCTGCGCTGTCATCGGGGGATCGCTCCGGTTGGGATTGGTGTGGAAAGCGCGACTCGATGACCAGCATAACGCCGGCGCGATACCCTTGTGCGATGGACGCGAAGCGGCGCATCGAAGAACTCCGGGACCTGCTCCGACGCGCCAACCGCGCGTACGGCGCTGCCGATCCGTTCATGGCGGATTCCGAGTACGACGCCGCGATCGAGGAGCTCCGGAGCCTCGAATCCGAGCATCCGGAACTCGACAATCCCAACAGCCCGACCAGGCGCCTCTGGGAAGAGCCGGTCGATGGGTTCGAGACTGTCGCCCACGCGGTCCCGATGCTGAGCGTGGACAACACGTACAGCCCTGAGGAAGTCACCGCCTGGGCGAAACGCACCTGGCAGGAGATCGACCCTGCGTTCCATGCCGCCCTCGACCGGCGCGACGCGATGATCGAGGGAGAGCCGAGCAGCGACGGCTCGCTCTTTGGCGATGCCGAGGCGCCGACCACGAAGAAGGCGCGCGAGGAGGCTGGTAAGGCGGTCGTCGCCAAAGCCCTCGAACAGGGCGAGCGGAGCGGCTTCCCCTTCGAGACAGTCGTCGATCCCAAGGTCGATGGGGTGGCGCTCTCGTTGCGATACGAGCAGGGCAAGCTGGTCCGCGCAGTCACACGAGGCGATGGCCAGCACGGCGATGACATCACCCCCAACGCGCGCGCGATCCGGTCCATCCCCCTCGTGCTCGATCAGGCGAGCAGGATGCCCGCCGTCCTCGAGATCCGAGGCGAGGCGTACCTCCCCATCGAAACGTTCCAGGCGATCAACGAGAAGCGAGAGGCGGAGGGCGAGCCGCCCTTCATGAACCCCCGCAACGCCTGCGCCGGGACGCTCAAGCAGCTCAA
>CAYGNN010000057.1:0-1875 GCA_964351165.1 uncultured Phycisphaeraceae bacterium | reverse complement strand
GAAGCTGGGGTCAACCTCGAAGTCCCCCCGCTGGTGCATCGCGTACAAATACCCTGCCGAGCGCAAGCCGACGAAGCTCACGCATGTCGAGTTCCAGGTCGGAAAAACAGGCCGTATCACGCCGCGGGCGACGATGGAGCCTGTGCTGCTTGCAGGGACGACCGTCACGCACGCGACGCTGCACAACATGGGTGAGATCCGCCGCAAGGACCTGCGTGTCGGCGATACGGTGATCGTCGAGAAAGCCGGCGAGATCATCCCGCAGGTCATCGAGCCGGTGCTGAGCGAACGAGCCAGGGGCGCGCGCAAGATCAAGGCGCCTGGCAAGTGCCCAGCGTGCGGCGGACCGATCGAGATCGAGCCGGAGCACCTGGAATCCGAGGGGATCACCGATTCCACAGAAGAAACCGGCCGCCGGTGCATCAACCCTGAATGCCCGGCGCAGATCCGCGAGAAGCTGATCTGGTTCGCCGGAAGGCGGCAACTGGATATCGATGGGCTCGGCGAGAAGACGATCGACGTGATCCGCGGCGAATCGGACATCCCGCTCGAACGTTTCGCCGACGTCTTCCGCCTGCACGAGCACCGCGAGGCGCTGCTGGAACTCGACCGGATGGGCGAGAAAAAGGTGGACAACCTGCTCGCCGGGATCGAGGCGGCCAAGGCCCGGGGCTTGTCGCGTGTGCTCGCATCGCTCGGCATCCGCCACATCGGCGCTGCGAACGCGCGCCTGCTGGCGATGCGGTTCGAAGACATCGGCGCACTCGCCAAAGCATCCATCGAGGACCTCGAAGCGGTCGATGGGTTCGGACCGGTCCGCGCCAAGGTGCTGCACGACTACCTGCGCAGCGACGCCGGCCGGGCAACGTTCGAATCGCTCGCGGCGCTGGGCGTCGATCTCACCTCGCACGAGGCGCGGAATTCCGCCGCTGCCATCGATTCGCCATTCGCGGATAAAGCGATCGTCCTGACCGGGACGCTGGAACACTTCAAACGCGAGGACCTGAAAGCGGTCCTCCAGGATCTGGGCGCCAAGGTCACCGGTTCCGTCTCGAAGAAGACAGACCTGCTCATCGCAGGCGATGCGGCCGGCTCCAAGCTGACCAAAGCCAACGATCTGGGGGTCGAGGTCTGGGACGAGGCGAGGCTGATCGAGACCCTGCCTGAGGCCCACCGCCCCTGATTCCGGACGTGAACAGGCCTGCTGATCTGGTCGATCCTGTCAGTGATGCGGAGCGTCGAGATCAAACACGAACTGCGTGACCCTGAGCTGGCGATCGCGTGCCTGCGGAAGCTCAACGCGATCAGCATCGGGACGTCGTTCCAGGTCGATTCGTGTTATCGCCTCTCCGCAGGGCGCCTGCTCAAGCGCGAGATCGAGGGCGAGCCCACCGAATGGATCGCCTACCAGCGCGATGATTCGCCGCAGGCCAGGGTCTGCCGGTTCACGGTGTATTCGGAGAACGAGGCCCGCGATCGTTTCGGCACGCGGCAGATGCAGGTGTGGACGCAGGTCCGCAAACGCAGGGAGCTGTGGATCACCGGCTCCGTGCGCGTGCACGTGGACATGGTCGATCGCATCGGCTGGTTCGTCGAGTTCGAGGCGCTGGTCAGCCCCAAGCAGAATGCGACGCGCTGCCGGGAGCTGATTGAATCGGTGCGCAACCAGATGCGCATCGCGCTGGGCGAGCCGATCAGCGCCAGCTACAGCGACCTCGCGGTCGCGTCGGTCGCCTGAGCGATCCGCTTAAGGGACCACCGCGACCGCGTGCGGCGCGACCCCTGTTTCCACTTCCAATCCGGAATCAACGAGTTGGGGCGAATGCCCGGCGCGGTCGATCCGCCAGATCCGGACCAGGTCGCGTTCGTAGTCGG
>CAYGNN010000056.1:11577-13558 GCA_964351165.1 uncultured Phycisphaeraceae bacterium | reverse complement strand
TGGAACTGCCCATCACGCTGGCGCTCTCGCTGCACGCGCCCAACGACAGTCTCCGCAGAGAACTGATCCCCTGGTCGGAGCACACGACGATCGAGGAGCTGGTCGATGCGTGCGCCGTCTGGTTCGACCGGACAGGCCGCGAGATCACACTCGAATACATCCTGCTGGGTGGCCTGAATGATTCTGCGGATCAGGCGAAGGAACTCGCAAGCGTCTGCAGGAGGCTGCGCTGCAACGTGAACCTCATCCGGTACAACGAGGTCGCGGACCTCCCCTACGACCGCCCAACCGACGAGCGCGTGCGGACGTTCCAGGAGGTCCTCCGCGAGCACGGTGTCAACACGCACATCCGGGCGAGCCGGGGGCGGGACATCGCCGCGGCCTGCGGTCAGTTGCGGCACGAGACGGCACAGACCTGAAACCAATTTCAGAAGAGCCAGTTCAGACGAACCACTCGCCGCACCTGGTCAGGTCGACGTTCCCGCCGCTGACGATGACGCCAATGCGTTTGCCATCGGTCTCGATCTTCCCCTCGCGCCCGGCTTCGAGCAGCGCCGCGATCGGGAGGCACGCGGTGGGTTCTGCGACGATCTTCATCCGCTCCCAGACGAGCCGCATCGTGCGCACGAGGGCGTCGTCGGGCATCGTGATCATCCGATCGACGTTGGCGCGGATGATCGCGAGCGTGTGCTCGCCCAGCGCGTTGGTGCGGGCGCCGTCAGCGATCGTGTCGGGGACCTCGATGCGGATGAGATTGCCGGTTTTGAACGACTGCAAGCCATCATCACCCAGTTCCGGCTCGACGCCGATGATCTGGCAATCCGGCGCCACCGCTTTGGTCGTGATGGATGTTCCGGAGAGCAGCCCCCCACCGCCGCAGGGGGTCGTGATGAGGTCCAGCCCCCCTGCTTCCTCGAACAGCTCCAGGGCGGCGGTCCCCTGTCCTGCGATGACGTGCGGGTGATCGAAGGGCGGGATGACTGTGAGGCCTCGTTCCTCCGCGAGTTGCCTCGCCAGCGCCTCGCGGGAGTCTTCCGATGGATCGAACTCGATGACCTCCGCCCCGTAGCCTCGCGTCGCGGCGAGCTTCACCGGCGGCGCGTTGCGGGGCATCACGATCGCGGCGTGGATCCCCAGCAGTTTCGCGGAAAGAGCGACGGCCTGCGCGTGGTTGCCCGAGGAGAACGTCAGCACGCCCCGGTCGCGGTCCTCGTCGTTCAATCTGGACAGCGCGTTGTAGGCGCCGCGGAACTTGAAGGCGCCGATGCGCTGGAAGTTCTCGCACTTGAAGAAGACCTCCGCACCGGTCAGCTCGTTGATCGTGCGGCTGGTCATCACCGGCGTGCGGTGGGCGACGCCCTCGATCTGCTGCGCGGCGGAGCGGATGTCATCGATGGTGACGGGGAGTGTGGTGGTCGGTGTCATGCGCACGACAGGATACACTGCGGGCATGCAGATCGACCCGTCCAAACTCGAACTCTCCGAACGGTACAAGCTCCTGATCGGGGCGGTCGTGCCGCGACCGATCGCGTGGGTCTCCACGATGTCGGAATCTGGCGCTACGAACCTGGCGCCCTTCTCGTTCTTCAACGCGATCTCCGCGGAGCCCTTCACGCTGCTCTTCTGCCCTGCGAACAAGCCGGACGGGACCGAAAAGGACACGCTCATCAACATCGCGGAGACAGGCGAGTTCGTGGTGAACGTCGTCAACGAATCGCAGGCGCTGGCGATGTCCGCGACTGCAGAGGGGCTGCCGATGGGCGAGAGCGAGTTTGGGTATGCAGGCCTGGAAGCGGCCCCCAGCTCGATCGTCAAGCCGCCACGCGTCGCAGGAGCGCCGGTGAGTTACGAGTGCCGCGTGCGGGAGATCATCCGCATGGCGCCCGGCCAGCCCAACGGCGGGAACGTGGTGATCGGGGAGATCGCCAGCGTGCACGTCGATGACGAGATCATCGATGACCGTTACCGGATCGATCCAGAG
>CAYGNN010000056.1:10801-11567 GCA_964351165.1 uncultured Phycisphaeraceae bacterium | reverse complement strand
AAGCTCGCAGCGGTGGGCCGGATGGCTGGGTTCGGCTACTGCTCGACGCGCCACATGGTGGACATCCCCTGGGGCGAGCAGGCGCTGAGCGCGCCAGCGCCGGAATTCGAGTAACTCGGTCAGTCCGATTTGGAGAACATCGGGATCTGCCCCTGCTCCAGGATCCCCTTGGTGAGCGGGTGCTCGATGTCGATGCGGTATTCGCCGTCGTAGCAGGCGGCGCAGTAGTGCTCTCTGCTGATCTGATCTGTCTGTGCGCACTCGAGCAGCCCATCGAGGGACAGGAACGCGAGGCTGTCCACGCCGAGGAAGTCGCGGATCTCCTCGATCGTTCGGTCCACAGCGACGAGCTGGCTGGGCTCGGCGAAGTCAACGCCGAAGAAACAAGGGAAGCGGATCGGCGGGCACGAGATCCGCAGGTGGATCTCCTTCGCGCCGGCGTCGCGGAGCTGCGTCATCTTCAGTTTGGTCGTCGTGCCCCGAACGACGGAGTCATCGACGACGATCAGGCGCTTGCCGTTGACGATCTCCGCGACGACGTTCAGCTTCAGACGGACCGCGGCGGCGCGGGCGTCCTGCGTTGGCTTGATGAAGGTGCGACCGACGTAGCGGTTGGGGACGATGCCTTCTCTGTAGGGAATACCGCTGGCTCTGGCGTAGCCGTTCGCGGCTGACCTCCCTGAGTCGGGCATCGGCATGACGTAGTCCGCCTCGACCGGGGATTCCTTCGCGAGGCGCTCGCCGAGGGTTTCGCGGACGATCTGCA
>CAYGNN010000056.1:0-10788 GCA_964351165.1 uncultured Phycisphaeraceae bacterium | reverse complement strand
CTCGTCGCTGAGGGTGACGATCTCGCCAGGTTCGACATCGCGGATGACCTTCGCACCGATCGCGTGCAGGGCGACCGTCTCGCTCGCGACGACCGGGGCGCCGCACGGCATCTGCCCCAGCGTCAGAGGGCGCCAGCCCCAGGGATCTCGCGCTGCTTCGATGCGGTCGTTGAAGAGGAAGACCATCGAGAAGGCGCCCTGCAGCTTGCGGAGCGTCGCCGCGAGCGGATCGAGTGCGGCCTGCTGCTCAGGGGAGGCGAGGACGTGGACGACGACCTCGGTGTCGCTGGTGGAGTGGAAGATCCGGCCCTGGAGTTCGAACTCCTTCCGGATCGGCATCGCGTTGACGAGGTTGCCGTTGTGGGCGACTGCGACCTGCCCTGCGACGTAGGACTCGACAATGGGCTGGGCGTTGATCTTCTGCGATCCGCCGGTGGTGGAATAGCGGTTGTGCCCGATCACGCCCCGGAGCATGCCGTGGGAGGATTCCGGCCGGTCCTCACGGCTTGCCCAATCGTGGAATTCGCGGATGGATCGCTCGTTGAAGACCTCCGGCACGAGTCCCATGCCCACTTTGCTGATGATCGCAGCGCCGTCGGTGACGGCCATCCCTGCGGATTCCTGCCCCCTGTGCTGCTGGGCGTAGAGAGCGTAATAGGTACTGCCTGCCGGGGAATCGCCTCCCCAGATGCCGAAGACGCCGCACTTTTCCTTGGGGGTGTCGTCAGGGGTGCGTTCATCCGGCGCGACGGCTCGGCCGGCGTTGGCGCCTGGCGAGGAGCTCTGGAGAACGTTCAGCGGGATCCGGTGTTCCAATGGAATCTCGGCAGAAGGTTGGAGGGATGCAGGACGCTACCGGCTGGATGGAGGGGCGGCAAATCATTGGCCGCCGATGCTTGACGGGGGCGGATTGCGGTGCTGAAATTACGCTCACAACCGAATCGACCGGATCATCATGGCCTGAGCCGCAGCCGCGGGCACTCACGCCGATCGCTTCCCAAGGGTCGCCCCAACAGTCTGGGGCCATCCAAGTCCGGTCGGGAAGCTCACCGCGGGACCGCCACTACAGAATAGGCGGGACCGCCGAACAGACGGAGTAGGACTTATGGCCCGTTACACCGGTCCCAAGGTGCGTCTCTCGCGCCGCGTTGGCGTCCCGATCGCCGACATCCCCAAGCACACCACCAAGCGCCAGCTGAACCCCCCGGGCATGCACGGCTACCGCGGTCGCCGGATGCGCGACTACGCGATCCGTCTGAACGAGAAGCAGAAGCTGCGTTATCACTACCACGTGATGGAGAAGCAGTTCCGCCGGTACGTCGATGACGCGACGCGCCGCAAGGGCAACACCGGCGAGGTGCTGCTGCAGCTGCTCGAGCGTCGCCTCGACAACGTCGTCCGCCGCATGGGCGTGGCGCGCACGATCTGGGCCTCGCGTCAGATCGTCTCGCACGGTCATGTGATGGTGAACGGCAAGAAGGTCGATCGCCCCAGCTTCAACCTGCGTGTTGGCGACGTCGTTTCGTTCAAGCCCGGCATCGCCAAGCTGCTGCGTGAGAACATGGAGTCGATGGTCGGGCACATCGTCCCTGAGTGGGTCGATTTCAACCCTGGCGAGCTGTCTGCGAAGATCGCCGCCCTGCCGACCAGCGATCAGATCCCGTTCGAGGTCAACCCGAACCTGATCGTCGAGTTCTACCGTTAATTGATCCCGCGCCGGCGCCGGCGGACCGCCCTCGATGGGAGTCCCGCCGGCGCTCGGTGCGGCTTTGGTGTGCGCTGGAGCCCCCATCGGGCCTGCGCTCCGTTGGTCTCGCTGCGATACTCCGCTCGGCCGCTCGGTGGCCGATCAAGGACTGGCTCCGGCAATGTTCAAACTTATCCGCAAGTACGACAAGTGGATCCTCGCGATCGGCGGTTCGCTGCTGATGGTGGTCTTCCTCCTCCCGCAGGCTCTCCAGCAGTTCGGGGCGAACCCCCGGAAGGCGACGGCCGCGGTCCTCGAGAGCGGGGAGAAGATCACCGAGGGTGATCTGATGGAGGCCAGGCAGGAGTTGTCCATGCTGCAGGCGATGAGCCCCCTCATCACCACCGGCATGCTCCAGCTGGGGTTCAACCAGGACGGCTCCACCACCGACGACATCAGCCCCTCGATGCACTGGATCCTGCTCACGCGGGAAGCCGAGCGGGATGGGCTCATCGGCGGCGCCCAGGACGGGCGGAACTTCCTCCCGGTCGCGGCGCGGTTCTTCGCGAGGCAGTACATCCTGCAGAACCGGTTCTCGCTGGACATGAACCAGCTCCCGGATATCGAGGCGCAGCTCACCGAGACGTACATCGCGCAGCTGGAAACCTCGCGCGCGGAGGTCATCAACAACGGCTTCCCGCCCCTGATGGTGGACCGCACGCTGGCCAGGGCCCGCGGCATCCTCCGCATGTACGAGGCGTACCTGTCCTTCGATCTGCCTGCGCTGCAGGAATCCATGGAGCTGTGCCACCGCTTCTTCGATAGCGCCGAGGTCTGCTTCTACACGATCGGCTCCGATGCGCTGATCGATCCCACGTACGAGCCGGACGAGACGGAGGTCCTGCTCCATTACGGCACGTACAAGGAAGACCTGCCAGGCGAGGGCGAGTACGGCTTCGGCTACCGCGCTGAGGATCGTGTGAAGCTCGAGTGGCTCCGCCTCAACAGGCAGGAGATCGCGGATGGCGTTGACGTGGACCCGATCGAGGCCAACACCAGGTGGCGCGGCGATCGGTCGCGGTACCCCGGTGAGTTCGCTGCGGAGCGCGAGAACATCGAGCGGGATATCCGCGACGAGAAGACAGCCACCATCCTCCGCGAGGCGGAGCAGCTGGTCCGCGCGGAGCTGCTGAAGGGCCGCGGCGGTCTGGCGCAGAACCGGGACGGCTCGTACGAGCTCCCTGCGGATTGGAACGATCAGCGCGCCAGGTTCAACGTCATCTCGCAGCATGTGGGCGACCGCCTCCGCGCCAAGCACGGCCCTGACATCCCCAACCCCACCTCGCAGGATGATTCCACGCGGTGGAGGACCCAGGCGGATGTCCGGGGCATCCCGATCATCGGCAACGCGACGAGGCTCATCGGTCCTCGCAACGTGCCGCTGGTCGAGCTGGTGTTCTCGGTGTCCGAGTTCAACGAGGAACCGCAGTACCCGGTGCAGACCGGGATCGCGGAGGGTCCTCTGACCGCGAGCCGGACCGGCGACGTGGTGTTCTTCCGGGTGCTCGAGGCGTCTGCCTCAGCGCCGCTGCCGCTGGCTGAAGTCCGCGACAGCGTGGTCGAGGACATCCGCAGGATGAAGGCGTACGAAGCGCTGCAGGCGGAGGCGCCTCGGATGCTCAATGACATCATGAACCTCGGCGCTGATGCCGCGGCGACGGCCCGGAGCGTCACGCTCTACAAGGACGTGAAAGTCCAGCGGGATCAGGTGCAGGCGATCGATCCGACAACCGGCCCCCCTGCGTTCGAGCTGCGGAAGATCAACACGGAGTCGTTCCGTGACGCGGTGATGAACCGCGTGGGCACGTTCGCGGTGAACGATCCGCTGAACCGCATCCCTGAGATCGACCTGCTCCTGAGCGTGCCGCTGGATGATGTCCGCGAGGTCGCGATCGCCGGCATCACGAACGTGATCCCGCTGACGACCGAGGCTTACCGGATGATCGAGGCGGAGGCGCTGCAATTCAACCGGACACGCGAGTACAACATCAACGCGCTGAACGCGTGGCCCTTCTCGACTTCGCAGATGCAGGCGCGGTACGGCATCTCGGTGGTCCGCCCGGCTGATGCTGATGAGGAAGAGGCGGAGGTCGACGAGACCCCGGTCGCTGAAGCGGTCGCGGACGACACCGCCGAGTGAACACTCGTTGACATCGATCAGGCGTCGCGCTGGAGCTGCGCCCTGAGCGCTTCGTCCGCGCCGTCGAACCAGCGGCGGAGCATCGCCGCGTCGAAGTCGCCAAGGCTGACGGCTTCCGGTTTGCGGTCGATCGCCAGCTCGACGACCGCCCTCGCGACGTCGGAGGGCGGGATCGTTCCGCCGGACCAGTGCTCGAAGTCCGCCCAGCTCATCCGCAGCGTGATGGCCCTGGGCGGCGCCTCCTGCTGGCGGACCTCGACCTGGAACGACCAGCCGTTGGGCGTGTCGACTTCCGTCGTGATGGTCACTCCTGAAGGATTCTGGTCGGTCGCCACCTGTGGGGTGTTCTCCGGTAGGCTTGGGTGCGGCGTTCTGTTGGGCGTCGTGTCCCGCTCGTCACGCGCCGCTGTCTCCGCAGCGCCGATTCTCGCCCTGATGATACTGACCTGCCCCTGCGCGGGCTCTGGAAGACGCTCTCCTTGTATTTTTTCCTCGAAATCGTCCGCCTGGGTCTGACCAACCTCCGGCTGCACATGCTGCGGTCGATCCTGACGGCGCTGGGCATCATCCTCGGTGTCGCGGCGGTCATCACGATGGTCTCGATCGGCGAGGGCTCCAAGCAGGAGGCCCTCGAACGCCTCGAGCGGCTGGGCGCGAAGAACATCATCGTCCGGTCGGTGAAACCAGCGGAATCAGGGCAGGCTGGAGGCGGCAACCAGCGGTCGTTCATCAGCAAGTACGGGCTCACCCGCGATGACCTTGATGTCATCGAGGCGAGCTTCGGGCATGTCGAGTCGATCACGCCATTCAAGAGCATCGGCGGCGAGGTCCTCCGCGAGGACCGCAAGCGCGCCAGCCAGAGTTTCGGCGTGACGCCCGGCGCGATGAACGCGATGAACCTGCGGATCGCCAGGGGGCGGTACATCACTGTCGCGGACATGGACGCGCGCGCCATGGTCGCGGTCATGGGGCACGAGATCGCCCGGTCGCTCTTCCCGCTGGATGACCCGATCGGGTCGACCTTCCGGATCGATCAGAACGTCGTGACAGTCGTCGGTGTGCTGGAGCCGGTGGGGCTTGCTGGTGGCGCTGGCGCCTCGCTGGTCGGGCGCGACCTCAACTTCGATATCCACCTGCCGATGTCCACGGCACGGGTCGCGTTCGGCGACACCGTCATCCGGCGCGAGAGCGGCAACACCTCTGCATCGGAAGTGCAGATCCACGAGATCATCCTCACCTCCATGGACCGCGAGGACGTGATGACCGACGCGAGCATCCTGCGGAGGCTCGTCGAGTCCCGGCACCCGAGGATGGATGACGTGGAGCTGTTCATCCCCTTCGAGCTGCTCGAGAGCGCCAGGAAAACGGCGCTGACGTGGAGCCTCGTGCTGGGCGCCGTTGCAGGGATCTCGCTGCTGGTGGGCGGCATCGGGATCATGAACATCATGCTGGCGAGCGTGACTGAGCGGACCAGGGAGATCGGCATCCGCCGGGCGCTGGGGGCGACTCGCCGGGACGTGCAGCTGCAATTCATTGTGGAGACTGGGGTTCTGAGCTCGATCGGCGGTCTGGTCGGGATCGGGTTGGGGATCGGGCTCAGTCTGGCGGTCGGCTGGGGTGTCCCGATGCTGCCGGACGCCCCTATGATCGGCCGCTGGTTCGAGCAGGATGTCTCGCTCCCTACGACAGTTACAGGGTGGTCGGTCATCCTGTCATTCAGTGTTGCGACGCTGACAGGGCTGGTTTTTGGGATTTACCCGGCTGCAGTGGCCGCCAGGCAGGATCCCATCGTGGCCCTCCGCCTCGATTAATGTCGCTTGGCCATACGATTTCCCGTAGAATGGATCCGGTTTGAGAACACACGACGACACCCCGGCCAGGCGTTCGCCCTCGACTGCACAGAGGCCGCTGGACCCCGCCAGAGCCAGCGCATGCTCGCACCTGGGCACGCTTGCGCACGGCTGCCCCGACCTCTTCCCCCTCGATCTCGACCGGACCGGGCTCAGCCCCAGGCAGAACGTCTTCGCCAACGCGATCGTCGAGTTCGCCACCAGGCGGTGGCTGACCCTGCGTTGGTTCATCGAGCAGCGGCTCGACAAGCCCTTCACCCAGCTCCAGCCTGAGATGTGCGGCGTCCTCCTCTCCGGAGCGGCGCAGCTGATCTTCCTCGACAGCGTCCCGGCGTACGCCGCGATCGACGAGTCGGTGGAGTGGGCGAAGCAGACCATCCGCCCTGGCGCTGGCCGCCTGACGAACGCGGTCCTCCGCAAGATCGCTGGGACTGTCTCGGAAGATCGCAGGTACGCCCCTGCGTGGTCGATGGCGCGGAACGAGATCCCGCTCTCCGACGGCCGGGCGCTGCTGCTCAATGGCGACTCGATGCCCTCCGATGACCGGATGCGGTTCGGCATCGCGACGAGCTGCCCCTCGGCGCTCTTTGAATCGATGTGCCGGACCTTCGGGGAAGAGCACGCCAGGCGGATCGCGCTGCACAACATGGCGCCGGCGCCGACCGTGCTTAACATCGGGCATTCGCTCGCCTCTGCCGAGATCCAGGACCTCGAGCCGCACGACCAGGAAGGCTTCGCTGTCTACCGCGGCAACCACCGGGATCTGAAAGAACTGCTCAACTCGTGCGACGACGTCTGGGCGCAGGACGTTGCTTCAGCGAAGTCGATCGGCCTCGCGGCGCAGCGCTGCCCCGATCCCAAGGTCATCATCGACCTCTGCGCCGGGCTCGGCACCAAGACCAGGCAGCTCGCCGCGACGTTCCCGGATGCGAAGATCATCGCGACGGACACGAACGAGCCCCGCCGGAACACGCTGCGGCAGGTCTTCGAGTGGCACGACCAGGTCGAGGTCATCGATCCCAATGAGACACACCTCTGGCTGGGCAAGGCGGACCTGATCCTGCTGGATGTCCCCTGCTCCAACACCGGCGTGCTGGCCCGCCGGGTCGAGGCTCGGTACCGGGCGAACTCGCAGACGATCGCGGCGCTCGTCTCGGTGCAGCGGCAGATCATCGCCAACGCGATCCCGATGCTCGCGCCCAACGGCATGCTGCTCTACTCGACGTGCAGCATCGACCCCAGGGAGAACCAGGAGCAGACCGCCTGGGCGACGACGCAGCACCAGATGCGGGTCGTCGATGAGCAGATGACCGTTCCCAGCGGCCTGCCCGGCGAGCCGATGACGCGTTACACGGACGGTTCGTACGGTTCGATCCTGACCCGCTGAACCGCCGATGGTGCAGCGATCGAGGATGCCGATCGTTCGCAACATCGTTCCGGGCAAGCCAACTGATTTTCGTTGTTGGGATCCCGGACTTTCGCCGATTGAATGGGATGGGTAGAATCAATCCTGTCGACCGGTCTGCTGGCGTTCGCGCCGTCGCCGGTTTCACCACTGGACGCCGAACGTCGTGCGAGAGTCACGGATGAACCTGCTGGACATCCTTACTGTTGATTGTGTGAAAGCCCCGCTCGACGCGACCGAGAAGAAGGACGCGATCGAGGAGTTGGTGGACACGCTCGCCGCGGCGGGGAAGGTCACGAACGCCGAGGCGCTCAAGGACGCGGTCTGGTCACGCGAGCAGACGCGCACGACCGGCATCGGTCAGGGCCTGGCGATCCCCCACGGCAAGAGCGACAGCGTGGACAAGCTCGTCATGGCGATCGGCAAGCCTGCCGAGCCCATCGAGTTCGAGTCCATCGACAAGCAGCCGGTCCGCCTGATCGTGCTGCTGGCGAGCCCCCCCGACCGCACCTCGGATCACATCCAGGCGCTGGCGCGGATCAGCCGTCTGATGACGATGCGCGACTTCCGCGAGAGCGTCTACGCGGCGCAGGACGCCGCGGAGCTGTACGCCCTGCTCGAATCGCAGGAAGTCGCCGCTTCGTAAGCAGCGACAACGACATCAACACAACCAAGGCTGATCAATTGGCCACCGCGACGCGGCTTGATTCCGTGCGCTCGCGCGCGACGCTCTCGGCTTGGGAGGTCGCCGCTCCGCTGCCCTGCTGGGCGGCTGCAGCGATGACTTCGAGTTGGCCGAAGCAGCGGTCCGCCTTGGCGCGAAAGATCGCGTAGGGGATGAGCGCGAGGATCGCGACGACCATCCCGAACGCGGTGGTGATCAGCGCCTCGGCGACGCCACCTGCGACGAGGGATGGGTCGGTGACCCGCTCGGAGACGCCATCGGAGAGGAGGCTGAAGCTCTGGATGATCCCGGTGACGGTGCCGAGGATCCCAAGCAGCGGCGCCGCGGTGATGACGGTGGACTGGGCCGCGGAGAAGCGCTCGATGGCAGGTCGGACGGTCTCGACAGTCTCGATCATCGCCGCGTCGCTGGCGCCCTTGTCGAGCAGACCACCCGCGGCTCTGGCGTAGACGGACGAGTCGCCCCTGATGGCGGAGCGGACGCCTTCACGATTCCCTGAGCGGAAGAGGTCGGCGAGGGTGACGATCCAGCGGCGCCTGCCGGCGCGGTTGGTGGTTGCCCAGAAGAGCATGCGCTCGAACGTCATCGCGAGCGAGGCGAGGCTCATGACCAGCAGCGGCCACATCACCCAGCCCCCCTGCTCCATCAGCTGTCTCGCTGCTTCCAGTGGTCCGGTTCCCATGCGTGTCATCATACGGCGTCGGTTCGCGCCGGGTGCAGCGATCTCCTGCATGAGAACCACGCGATTCCCGCCTAGACTCGCCGATGCCGATGACGCCACCTGCACCCAACGCGCCGACGCCGATCGACCTGCCTGAAGGATACAGCGAGATCGTGCGCGCGATCGAGGCGGCGATCGAGGAACGGATCACCGAGCCGGTCTTCCCGCCCATGCTCAACGACGCCGTGCGGTACGCGGCACTGGGCGCCGGCAAGCGGCTGCGGCCTGTGCTGACGCTGCTCGCGTGCGAGGCGGCCGGTGGCGAACGCTCGGCGGCGCTGACGCCGGCGGTGGCGATCGAGATGATCCACGCCTTCAGCCTCGTGCACGACGACCTGCCGGCGCTCGACAACGACGAGCTGCGCCGAGGCAAGCCAACGCTGCATGTCCAGTACGACGAGGCGACCGCGATCCTCACAGGCGATGCGATGATGTCGATGGCGTTCGGGCTGCTGGCAGATGCGCCGGGCGTTGACCCGACCATCACCGCGTTGCAGGTGCGTGAACTCGCGCAGGCAACGAACCAGATGATCGCCGGGCAAGTGCTCGACACGGTCGGCGGCGGCGACGAGGGCGCGGATGATCTCGCCAGGGTCCGGCTGATCCACGAGCAGAAGACCGGGGCGCTCCTGCGGGCGTCGTGCCGGATGGGCGCGATCGCGGCGGGGGCCGATGACTCAACGCTCGAAACGCTGACTCGATTCGGCGATGCGATCGGGCTGATGTTTCAGATCGTCGATGACCTGATCGACGTCGAGCAGCACGAATCCCACACCGGCAAAAAGACAGGCAAGGACCAGGACGCGGACAAGCTGACCTACCCCGGCGTGCTGGGGATCGAGGCCTCCAGGGCCGAGGCGCACCGGCTCCGCGAGGCGGCGATCGAGGCATTATCGAACCTGCCGGAATCGAGAATTGGCGTCCGAACGCTGCGCGAGTTGACGGCGTACCTCGCGTGCCGGACGCGGTGATCGGATCGCCGCGGATCGGGCCTCCGAATCACCCATCAGATTGTGGAAAACCGGGTCCGGGGGGCCTCGCTGCACTATGATCCGGACCACGCTGACCTGTTTTCCGAGGCCCTGATGACGCTGCTCGAATCCATCCAGACCCCATCGGATCTCCGCCGACTCGACGTCGATCAACTCACCGCGCTGGCCGCGGAGATGCGGACAGCGATCTGCGATCAGGTCAGCGTCAGCGGCGGGCACCTGGCGCCCAACCTGGGCGTCGTCGAGCTGACCATCGCGCTGCACTACGTCTTCGATTTCGGGCACGACCGCCTGCTCTTCGATGTGGGGCACCAGTGCTACCCCCACAAGTTGTTGACCGGTCGCCTGGGGCTGCTGGGAGGGCTGCGCACGAGCGCCGGGATCTCTGGCTTCCCTGAACCCAACGAGAGTCCCTTCGACCTGTTCAGGGTCGGGCACGCAGGAACAGCGATCTCGACCGCGGTCGGGATGGCCCGAGGCGACACGCTCAGGGGTGAATCGTTCGATCCGCAGTCCAACGAGCAGGGGCGCCGGGTGGTGTCGCTGATCGGGGACGCGTCGATCGTCAACGGCGTCGCGATGGAGGGGCTGAACAACGCGGGGACGCTGAACCGGCAGTTCCTGGTGGTGCTGAATGACAACGGGATGTCGATCGCCAAGCCGCAGGGCGCTGTGGCGCGGTACTTCGACCGGCTGCGCCTGAGCCAGGTGTACACCGGGATGAAGAAGCAGGCGAAGCAGGTGCTCGGGCACATCCCGGGCGGCTCGCTGATCGAGGAGGCGTACCACCGCGCCGGCGAGGCGACGAAGGTGTGGATCAACGAGGGCTCGTGGTTCGAGCACTTCGGTTTGATGACCGTCGGCCCGGTCGATGGGCACGACCTGCCAACGCTGATCGAGGTGCTGACCGAGGCGCGCGACTTCGACCGCCCGATGGTGCTGCACGTCAAGACGATCAAGGGCAAGGGGTACGACTTCGCGGAGGGCGACGCGACGTGTTTCCACTCACCGGCGCCCTTCAACATCGATGGTGACGGCGTTGCGATCCGCTCCGGCGGGCGCAGCTTCACCGCGGCGTACGCCGACGCGATGATCGACCTGATGGAGCGCGACGAGTCGGTCGTCGCAGCGACCGCCGCGATGCCGGACGGGACGGGGCTGAACAAGGCGATCGAGCGGTTCCCAGACCGCGTGTGGGACACCGGGATGTGCGAATCGCCCGCGCTGGGCAGCGGCGCAGGCATGTCC
>CAYGNN010000055.1:0-13576 GCA_964351165.1 uncultured Phycisphaeraceae bacterium | reverse complement strand
CTCCTGGGAGAACAGAGTGATATGAAAATCCTATTGTATCCCGAGGAACACGGGCTTTACAAGGAAAAACCCACCTCAAACGGGTGGGTTTTCCAGTGAATTAGAGTTAACTCAAACTACCTAACTTACTATTTCACGCCTTATGACCGCATCATTTCTTCTTCTTCCAGCGTGCCATCGACGAAGCCCTGGAGCTTGCGTGCGCGGACGGGGTGCTGGAGCTTGCGGATGGCCTTG
This sequence comes from uncultured Phycisphaeraceae bacterium, assembly GCA_964351165.1. GTDB lineage: Bacteria > Planctomycetota > Phycisphaerae > Phycisphaerales > UBA1924 > JACKHE01. Next base: position 13,339 of record CAYGNN010000055.1, on the reverse strand, counting down.
GCCTCGACCTGTCGGACACGCTCGCGGGTGACCTTGAAGATGCGGCCGACCTCTTCGAGGGTGTAGGTGTAGCCGTCGCCGATGCCGTAGCGGAGCTTGAGGATCTCGCGCTCGCGGTAGGTCAGGGTCTTGAGGACCTGGTCGATGCGCTGCGAGAGCATCTCGCTGGCTGCGGTGTTGGAGGGGCTCTCCTGCTTCTCGTCCTCGATGAAGTCGCCGAAGTAGGAGTCCTCCGACTCGCCGACCGGGCGGTCGAGGCTGATCGGGTGCCTGCTGATCTTCATGACGCGCTGGACGTCCGGGACGGACATCCCTGCGTGCTCGGCGAGCTCCTCGATGGTCGGCTCGACGCCGTGCTTCTGGAGCAGCTCCTTCTGGATGTTCCGGAGCTTGCTCATCGTCTCGATCATGTGGACCGGGATGCGGATGGTGCGGGCGTGGTCAGCGATCGCGCGGGTGATGGCCTGGCGGATCCACCACGTGGCGTACGTCGAGAACTTGTAGCCGCGCTTGTACTCGTACTTATCGACGGCGCGCATCAGACCGGTGTTGCCTTCCTGGATGATGTCGAGGAAGGAGAGGCCCCTGTTGCGGTACTTCTTGGCGATGGAGACGACGAGGCGGAGGTTGCCTGCGGACAGGTCGCGCTTGGCCTGCTCGTACTCCCAGTAGACGTTGTCGAGGAGCGTGACGCGGGCGGCGAACTCGTCCGGCTCGGCCTGGACGAGGTCGCGCAGGCCCTCGAGCTCCTCGTTCATCACGAGGATGTCGTCCGGGTCGTAGCGGTTGGGGAAACGCTCGGCGCGGGCGATCTCACGCTGCAGGTTGCTCATCTTCTGCGACATCGAGCGCAGCTTGCGCAGCGCCGGGACGATGCGGCTCGTGCGGAGCGAGCACTCCTCGGTGAGCGCCGACATGCGGCGGCGGCGGAGCTTGATGCGCGCCGTGATCGCTGCGATCGCCTTCTCGTCGCCGGCTTCCTTCGCGGCGACCAGCTCGTCCCACTGATCGCGGCCGATCTCCAGCAGCTTGTGCAGCGTCGCGACGTTGTAGGGGATGCGCGCCGCGATCTTCTCTTTGGCGTTCTCCTCGGCGGTCGAGACCTTCATCGTGCGGTCGAAGGGCAGTGCGCTGCGGTGCACCTGCTCGAGTGTTTCGACGCAGTGCGCGACGGCGTAGTCGCACTCGAGGCAGCGCCTGCGGAAGATCATGCGGGTCGTCTCGATCTTCTTCGCGAGGCGGATCTCCTCTTCGCGCGTCAGCAGCGGGATCGCGCCCATCTGCGTCAGGTACATGCGGACCGGGTCGTCGATGCGCTTGGTGTTCTGCTCCGCTTCGAGGGCCTCGGCGAGCGCTTTCTCTGCTTCGAGGTCGCGCTTGGGCTCGTCGCTGGCGGCCGCCTCGCCGTTGTCGTTGCTGCCATCGCCCTCGGCGTCGTCGCTATCGTCATCGGACACGACGAAGGGGTTGGCGGTCTCAGCGCCGGGCGCGGTGCCCTCGCGGAAGATCCTGGCGCGCCACTCGCGGAGGTCGAGCAGCTCCAGGTCGAGGCGGTCGATGCGCACGAGCAGGAGGTCCATCTCGAGCGGGTCCACCATCTCGTCAGGGAGCGCGGTGTTGAGTTCCTCGTAACTCAGCCAACCCCGCTTCTTGGAGAGGTCGAGCAGGTGGGCCAGCGATGGGTGCAGTCTTTCGATCACGGATTGCCTCACGCAGTCTTCTGAAGGAAACGCCCGACGGCCTGTCAGGGCGAGGAACTGTCTGAACGGAACTGATTCGAATACCGGGGCGGTCCCTTTCGGGCTCGCACGGCGTGCGGACGGTCAGCGCTCACGCGCTAGGGCGAGATCGGCTTGGGCAGGGCGAGCGGGTCGCCCCCGGTGGATTGGTGGGATCGGCGGCGGGCCTCGATGAGGCTGCCGAGGTCGGTGGTGTCGTCGTTCGCTGTCGCAGCTGGTTGCTCCGTCGCGGTCGAGTGCTGATCCATCATCGCCCCGTCGCCTGTGCTTCGGCCCTTGCTGGGATTGGGGCCGGGCATGGAAGGCGTCGAGCCGGCGGAAGTCGAGCCGCCCGCGGTGCGATTTTCGTGCCTCCGCCACTGCCGCAGGCAATCGAGCAGGTGCTCGCGCAGTTTGTCGCGGTTGTGCTCGGTAATCCGCTCGGCGGCGAATGCGGCATGGTTCGCGAGCGCCCTGGCGTTGGGGTCCTCGATCTGGTCGATTGTTGCGCCCAGCGAGCCTGCGTCTTCGAGCGTGGCGCGGTGTTCGATGATCTGCGCGATGAGGCGCGTCGCGCTGCTGGGCGCCGCGTCCGGTTCGAGCAGGTGATGGTCGTCCGTGGAGACGTTGTGGATGAGCGTGGGATCGGTGAGCAGGCACCCCAGCGCGTGCTCGAAGGGGCCCAACTTGATCGGTCCCTGCTGCTCGGACACATCGAAGTCGGGCTCTTCGTTGGCGCTGACAAACCCACGCCGGTTGCGCGCGGCCTGCGCTTCGTTGATGGTCTCGAGCACGAGCCGCTCATCGACACCGACCAGCGTCGCGTAGTTGCGGATGATCAGCCGCCTGCGGATCGGCGCGACTGCGCCGAGACCGAGCTCGACGAGGCGCTGGATGTCGCGCTCGACCGCTTTCGCTCTGGCGGAGACGCCTTCGCCTGCGAGCTGCTCGCTCAGCCTGCGGAAGCGGAAGGCCATCGCGTCCTCGGCGCTCTCGATGGTCTGGTCGAACTGCTCGCGGCCGCCCTCGGTCTCCAGCAGGTCGGCGGGGTCGGCGCCCTCAGGCAGCACCGCGATCTGCACGTCCACGTTGGACGAGAAGAAGACCTCGACGCCCCGGTCGGCGGCCTTGAGGCCTGCGGCGTCCGCGTCAAAGAGGAGCACGACGCGGTCGCACAGTCGCTGGAGCGCCGTCGCGTGCTTGCTGGTGAGCGCGGTGCCCAGCGTCGCGACGGCGTTGCCCACGCCGGCCTGGTGGCACGCGATCGCGTCGGTGTAGCCCTCGACGATGATGGCGCGGCGCTCGCTCTGGATCGGGCGCGCGGCCTTGTCGAGCGCGAAGAGCGTCGATGATTTATCGAAGAGCGCGTTCTCCGGGGAGTTGAGGTACTTCGGCTCGTCCTCTTCGTTGATGCGCCGCGCACCGAAGGCGATCGGCCGACCGATCTGATCGAGGATCGGGAAGACGATGCGGTTGCGGAGCGCGTCGTAGGGCTCGCCGTTGTCGCGGCGCTTGAGCAGCCCTGCCGCGAGGAAGTGGTTGATGTCGAGGTTCTGCTTCTTGATCGTCAGCAGGAGCCCATCCCAGCGGTTGGGCGAAGCGCCGATCTGGAAGCGATCGACGATGTCGTCGGTGATGCCGCGTTTGGCGATCGCGTCGCGGGCCTCCGCGCCGTGCTCGTTGTGCGACAGGATGGACCGGAAGAAGCCCAGCGCGAAGGCGTTGGCGCGCGCGATGTCGTCGCGGGTGATCTCGCCCTCCGCGCCGTGCTGCGGCGACTGGCGATTGGCCTGCGGCTTGAAGGGGGTGAGCGTGACGCCTGCGCGGTCGGCGAGCTGGCGGATGGTTTCGCGGAAATCCATGCCGTGGAAACGCATCATGAAGTCGTACGCGTTGCCGCTGGCGCCGCAGGAGAAGCAGTGGAAGATCTGCTTGTGCGGGACGACGGACATGGACGGCTTGTGATCGTCGTGGAAGGGGCAGACAGCGACGTACTCGCGCCCCTTGGCGTGCAGCGCCAGGTGCTCACCGATGAGCTCGACGATATCCGTCGCGTCGAGGACGCGCTGGCGGTCGTCGTTCCGGGATGCTGACCGATCGGTCGTCATCGGGTGTGGCGCCTACTGAAACAGAGGGCCTGTCAGGCGCACGCGACCAGCACTGCCGGAGCGGCAGAAACCAGCGCAGAACCAGCGCTCGACAGACATCCGAAGCATCTGAACTTTGATGATCCGCGCTCCCACTCCCCAGCCGAAGCGGGCGGTCACCAGGCGTTCCACCGGTGGCGTTCGCAGAGAAGGATTGATCCGGGCTCGGCATTCCTCATCCACGAGGGAAGAGGCCCCAGTGCGAGCCAAAGGATCCGCGAGCGAACGCGCCGTGCAGACAAGAGAACGCTAGCACACGGCGCAGGCCGGTCAACCGATGCAATACGAATAACCCGCAAACAGACGATGCCTTGCCCTTCCTGAAGCGTCAGGAGGGGGGTGTTCTTTGGTTCTCGGATTGCTCCGGATTGGTATGATCTTTGCTATGCGATGCGAAGCTCGATTTACAGGACGTGTCCAGGGGGTCGGCTTCCGGATGGTGACCCACGAGATCGCGCTCGAGCACGGCCTGACCGGCTGGGTCCGGAACGAGGCGGACGGTTCGGTGCTCGCGGTCTTCGAGGGCTCCCCCGCCGCGGTGGACAGCTGCCTCGACGCCATCCAGTCGCGGATGGCGAACTTCATCAGCAGCGTGACCTCGCCCAGGTTTGACGACGATCACGGCTACGACGGCTTCGAGATCAGGAACTGATGCATGAATGACACGATCGAATCGCCGGCGACTCCGATCACAGGCGCCGAGCGGATCGTCTCCATCGATGTCCTCCGCGGCTTCGCGCTGCTGGGCATCCTGGTGATGAACATCCCGTTCTTTGCGCTGTCGCAGTATGGGTGGCCCGATCCGTTCGTATCAGGCGGGAGCGAGGGCGCGGACTACTGGACGTGGGTTGTACAGGAGCTCTTCTTCAACATGAAGATGATGGGGATCTTCTCCATGCTCTTCGGCGCAGGGATCGTGGTCTTCACGGAGCGCGCCAAGGCGAAGGGCACGAACCCCACCGGTTTGCACTACCGGCGCCTCGCGTGGCTCCTGGTGATCGGGCTGATCCACGCGTACCTGATCTGGTTCGGCGACATCCTCGTGCCCTACGTCCTCGCTTCGGCGATCATCTTCTGGATGCGCGGGATCCCGGCGAAGGGGCTGCTGATCATCGCGCCGCTGGTCATGTCCGTCGGTGTGCTGCTGAACATCCCGTTCGGCATCGAGCTCAGCAATTCTCACGCTGCATATGTCGAAGCGCAAACCGCGCTGGAGGCCGGCGCGACGCTGACCCCTGAGCAGCACCAGGCGATCGATCACTTTGTGACAGAGGAGTACGGCAACTTCTACCCAGGTGAGGCGGATCTTCTGGAGGAGATCGAACTCCGCGAGAACGGCGGGCACAAGCTCCTGCTCCACCACGCGGAGGAGACGTTCTTCTGGCAAACGTTCGTCTTCGTCTTCTGGGGGTTCTGGCGCATCGGCGGGCTGATGCTGCTCGGGATGGGGCTCTACAAGCTCAGGGTCTTTGACGCGTCGCGGTCCTTGAAGGTGTACGGCGCGATGATCGTGGTTGGGTATGCCCTGGGGTTGTTCCTGATCGCGATGGGGATCCGCGCCATGCACGCGCATGACTTCGACGCTGGCGCGAACTTCAGGTCGGATGGCATCTGGAACTACTACGGCAGCATCCTCGTCTCCCTGGGGCACATCGGGCTGCTGATGACCATCTGCAAGCTCGGCGCGCTGCGCTGGCTGACCGGCGCGCTCGCGGCGGTGGGGCGGATGGCCCTGACGAACTACCTCATGCAGTCGCTGATCTGCACGTTCCTCTTCTATTGGTGGGGCCTGGGGCTCTGGGGGACGATGAGCCGCAGCGAGCTGATGATGGTCGTCGCCGCGATCTGGGTCGGGCAGTTGGTGCTGAGCCCCATCTGGCTGGCGCGGTTCCGGTTCGGTCCGATGGAGTGGCTCTGGCGTTCGCTGACGTACTGGAAACGACAGCCCATGCGGCGCGTTGGGGATTCCGTCGGATAATCTCGACAGGCCAACGCGGCGGCGGTACGCTCGCCCCAAGCGGAGCGCCGGACGGCTCCGCACGGAGGACGAGCGAGCATGACGACCAGTTTCGGCGCTTTGTGTACGGACTTCTACGTCAACTGTCAGTTGGGCGTGAAACTCGATCTGCCGGACTCTCGGGAGACGATGCTCGACCTCTTCACGCGCCTTGGCCGGGACGAGCCGACGATGAAACGGCTCAAGCGGTACCCCGATGAGCTGGCGCTCGAATCCCCGGAACGCGGCCGGCGGCGGCTGTGGACCGGCGTGCAGAAGCGGCTGATCCGATCGGGCGTTGTGAACCCGCACTCTGCGGAGGACTCGATCGCGCTGCACCGCACTGTGCTGCGCACCGCGCCCTTCTATCTCGGTGTCACGCCGATCGACATCGATCACCTGGAGCTGACCTACGGCTTCGACCTCGTCGCTCGCGCCAACCACAACGCGGTGGTGTGCGAGGCGCTGCTTGGCGATTCGCCGCTGTCGAAGCTGATCGAGCACGATTCGATGAAGCCCATCGAGTTCCAGCCGATGCTCGGCATGGCGCTGACCGATCGCTGCGACGTGCAGGCGTACGTCGAGGTGAAGACGCGCACGACGATCCGTCAGGCGCGCACCGGCAAGCACCCGGAAGACCCGATCAGCGTGTTCGTCACAGTGCGCCGCAGCGGCGAGTTCGAGGATGTCGAAACGCTGGGCGCCAGGCTGGACGAACTCGCGGCCCACGCCGACGAGCTGACGCAGCGGAAGGTCGTTCCCAACGTCCTGACGCCGCTGCGCGAGTCGATCGCGTCGCATCAATTCTGATCCACCCCCCTTCTATCAAGAGACGATCCGCTGCGATGGTCGGATGTTGCCTGCGCACCGATTGCGCTCCCACTTGAAAAGGGGGCTGTTATCGGTCGTCATTGGTTTTCAATGCGCGCGCGGGCGGGACATTGGTCGCTCCAGGGGGGGAGAGGACGAAACAGGGGGGCCGCCGGCAAGTGCCCGGTGGGGCCGGGGCAACCCGGCAGTGATGGCGGACCTTGCCGCGGCTGCGGGGGGGCGCCGACGATTCGTCCCCCTGTCAGTTTCTGTCTGCGTGCAGCACAGGATCAAAGCAAGTCTGGAGCGTGGTGAAGTGTCCCAGGAAATTCTGATCGAACGGTTCTTCGATGCGTTGGTGGCGGGCAACCGCGCCGCGGCGCGCGAGATTGTCAACGACACCATCCGGGACCGCGTCCCGGTCGAGCGCCTGGTGCTGGACCTCTACTGGCCCACGTACCAGCAGGTCGAGAAGCTCTTCCGCAGCGATCAGCTCTCGGTGCTCGCCCACCACATGGCGACCAGGCTGCTGCGCATGTTCGTCGATCAGGCGGCGCTCCGCTTCGAACGCCGCGCACCGGTGAACCGCACCGTCTTCGCTGTGTGCGGGCCGACCGATCCGGACGAGCTCGCTGCGCAGATGGCGGTGGACCTGCTCGAGGGCGCCGGCTTCAACATCACCTTCGCCGGCGGCGGCATCGCCAAGGACGAGATCGTCTCGCACGTGCAGGTCAGCCAGCCTGATGCGCTGCTGATCTTCGCCTCGGCGCCCTCTGATCTCCCCGATATCCGGAGCATCATCGACGGCTTCTCTTCCAACGGCGCCTGCGACAAGCTCCAGGTCATCGTTGGCGGCGGCGTCTTCGCCAGGGCCGAGGGCCTCGCGGAAGAGATCGGCGCCGACCTCTGGGCCGACTCCCCCGGCGAGCTGGTCGAGGCGATGCTCCAGGAGCCCAAGCGGAAGGCCAACCCCTCCCAGCGGACGGTCGGACGGAACAAGCGGACCCGTTCCGCGGCATAAACCGCCCTCAGGCGCTGAAAATGGACATTTTGACGATCTTCGCCCCAGGGGAGCCCCCCCTGGGGTTTTTTATTGGGCCCTGCCAGATCTCGGAACTTCAGTACTCCGCAGGGGATGGCATTACAGGACATGCAAGACCGATTATGACGGATTTGCGGCTAATTCTGGCTTTTTTGTTGGGATCATGCGAAGATGACCGTACCTTGATGCATGTCGCCACACCCTCCGTGGTGCGGACGGCAAACATCTTGGGGCTTGCCGCAGGGAAGAAGCATCGTCGAGCGGAACTGACCGGATCGTGTAGGAAGCGAACCGGAGCATCAGACCGCCAAGCCGGAGTGGGGCTGGACCACTCACCTGCACAAGCGAATACCTGGGAGTTGTTCCGACTGCGCGATGCTGAGTGATCAGCGCGTGTGGATTGGGATCCGCGTTGGTTTCGTGAACCTCGCAGATCCAACGATTTGCTGTCGTCGCCTGTATGGGCGGCGCTGGCTTCCGCAGCCCGGCGTGATGCCGTGCTGTTGAGACAACCAACGACGGTTTGATCCGGGAAGTGGTGATGCGCGTCACCGGGTCAGGTCGTTTGCGGGAATCTCTTGCAGTGTGGTGAATTCACATACTTCAAGCTCATTCTTCAAACGTTAATTCTTCGAGGAGGAAGAAATGAAGAACATGTCCATGATCATCGCCGCTGGCGCCGCCGTTTCGGTGGCCTCCACGGCCGCTCTCGGCGCCCGCGTCGAAAGCACCTACTCGTCCACCGGCGTCAAGACCGCCACCGAGGCGAACGTCGTCAACACCGGCACCGCCCGCGTTGGCACCGTCTACGAGTTCGATGTCTCCGGCATCGAGAGCCACGACGGCCTGGGTTCGCCCGGCAACACCGTCATCGCGCTCGACCTCGCGACCGCCCTCGGCTTCGCCCCGGGCACCCCGCTCACGTTCAACGGCATCGCCTGGGACGTGAACCTGACCGCCGGTCTCGATCCCGGTGGCGCTTCCTGGCTCAGCGAGCTCTCCATCTACTTCGATGACAACATCGCTCCCGATGGCACCGGCCTGTTCGTCTCGCCCGGCGTTGGCGATGACGGCCCCGGCACCGGCGACTACACGCTGGGCGCCACCAAGCTGGCCGACGTCGGCATCGGCGACATCGCCCTGCCCGACGGCGTTCTCCGCATGGAGTTCTTCGAGGGTTACGATGATGCCCCCGGCATCGACGGTATCTGGAACTCCGGTAGCGTTTGGCTCCAGGTCGCGGAAGTTCCCGCCCCCGGCGCCGCTGCCGTTCTGGGTCTCGGTGGTCTCGCCATGAGCCGCCGTCGTCGCTGAATCGCGACACTGTCCTGAACCAGCGCCAGCAGCAATGCTGAAGCTGTAAGAAAGTGACACATGCACCGGCGGACCTTCGGGTTCGCCGGTGTTTTTTTTTGCTGTGCGAGATGATCAAGATCGCTCGAGCGCACGAACAAGCCGCGCCCTGGTCATCAGACCCTGGCGCGGCGTTGATCAAAGCCACCTGCCGGACTTGAACCGGCGACCTAAGCTTTACGAAAGCTTCGCTCTACCAACTGAGCTAAGGTGGCGAGGCGTCAAGCGTAGCCGCGGTTTTGGCCGCTTTCCAGCGAAGAAAACCGCCTCCGGGTCCCAGGGCCCGGCCGGGGCTATTCGCCGCTCTCGATCGGATTGTCAGCGGGGTTCAGGGCCGGATCCTCAGCGGGATCGCTCGTCGAGACCGGGACAACCTTCAGCCTCGCACCAGCCGACCGCAGCTGGGCGAGCACCCTCGCGCCGACCTTGCAGCGGAGCGTGACCTCAGCGCCGGTGTAGTCCCGGTCGAGGACCTCCGCCCGGTTCTCCAGCGTGTGGACCGACTTGGAATCCGAGAGCGGGATCGTGATGTCCAGCGTCCGCACGGCGCCCTGCGCCGCCTCGCGGACACGCTGGTTCAGATCCTCAGCTCCGATCCGAAGGGCGCCATCAGCGCCAGGGAGCGCACTGATGACGATGGCGTTCTCGACTTTGCGCTGCCAGAGCAACAGCTCGGCGTTGTCCTCGAGCAGGTCCGCCTTATTCAATAGCAGCAGGCGCTCCGGCTCCTGCCAGTCCTCGTCCTCGCCATCCGACTTGCGGATCTCATCGAAGAGGTCGTCGAGGGTCTGCATGACGGTGTCGTACTGCATCGACGCGGCAGGGTCGGAGACATCCAGCACGATCAGCAGCAGGTCAGCATGCGTTGCCTCTTCGAGCGTCGCGCGGAACGAGGCAACGAGGTTGTGCGGCAGGTCGCGCACGAATCCGACCGTGTCGGAGAGCATGACGTTCAGGCCGCCGCCCAGGTCCCACTGCCTCGTGCGCGTCATCAGCGTGGAGAAGAGCTGGTCCTTCGCGAAGGCGCCGCCCTCGGTGATGGTGTTGAAGAGCGTGGACTTCCCTGCGTTCGTGTAGCCGACAAGCCCCACGGTGAAGTGGTCCACCTTGCGCTTGGCGACGAGGCGGCGCTTGCGGCCGAGCATCTCGCTGAGTTCGCGCTGCAGCGCGGTGCGCTTGCGCTGGACGATCCGGCGGTCGATCTCGAGCTGCTGCTCGCCGGGGCCCCTCGTGCCGATGCCGGCCATCGATGCAGCGCCGGAGCCGGCGATACGCTCGAGGTGCGACCACATCGCGCGGAGCCTGGGGTACGTGTATTCGAGCTGCGCCAATTCGACCTGCGCTTTCGCCTCCTGCGTCGTCGCCCGGCTGGCGAAGATGTCGAGGATCAGCTCCGATCGGTCGATCACCTTGCGCTGGAGCACCTTCTCGATGTTCCCGATCTGCGAGGGCGAGAGGTCGTTGTCGAAGATGACGAGCGAGGCGTCCGATTCTTCGCAGAGCGCCTTGAGGTCTTCGAGCTTGCCCGAGCCGATGTAGGTGCCAGCTTCAGGGCGCTGGCGGTTCTGGATCATCTCCGCCGCGACGACGGCGCCCGCGGTGCGCGCGAGCGATCCCAACTCCCCAAGGGGATCGCGCGGGTCGTGCCGGGCGTCCGGCAGGTGGACCGCGACGAGGACAGCGCGTTCAGCGGCGACCTTGATAGATGTGCGTTCGGTGTTGGTTGGCATCAGGGGCAGTGGGGGCCGGTTCGGGCAGCAGGTGCAGGGGGACTGTAGGTCGATCCGAACGCCGGCGTACGCGTCGCCGCTTGTTTTCGCCCTTGAAACCGCAACAACCAGCGGCCGCAGACGTAGGATTGTGAGCACCGAGTCGCCCGCATTCCGCCAGCAAGGAGCCCCCACGTGCTGACCCGCACCCGCCGAACCGGCCTCGCCGCTCTCGCAGCCCTGACCGCCATCGTGACGATGACGCACGCCGCCCCGGCGCAGGACGAGAGCGCCGCCCTGGAGAACCCCTTCGCCTGGTTCGACCCGATCATCGAGGCGCACCGGCTGATCCAGGACCGGTTCGTGACGAGGCCCGACATGCCGGCGCTGCAGCGCGCCGTGATCGACTCGATGATCGAGGAGCTGGGCGATCCGTACACCGTCTTCGTGCCGAGCGTGGAGCTGGAGGACTTCAACAAGTCGCTCCGCGGCGAGTACGTCGGCATCGGCGCCAGCGTCCGCATCGTCGATGGCTGGATGACCATCGCGACACCTCTGGAGGATTCCCCCGCGATCCACGCCGGCATCGAGCCGGGGGACCGCGTGCTGGCGATCGACGGCGTCTCCACCGAGGGCGAGGACCTGCAGGACTCGATCGACCGCCTCACCGGCACGCCGGGGACAGTCGTTGAGGTGCTGATCGGCCGGGGCGACCGCGAGTTCGAGGTCTCGATCACCAGGCAGCACATCACCCAGCGGACCGTCGAGGGGTTCACACGCATCGGGGAGGGCTGGGACTACCTGATCGATCCGATCCAGCGCATCGGCTACATCCGCGTGACGCAGTTCAACGCGCCGACGACGGAGGAGTTCCGTGCGGCGATCGATTCGATCCAGAGTTCTGGCGAGATCGGCGGCCTCATCATCGACCTGCGGTTCAACCCCGGCGGGCTCTTCCCGGCCGCCATCGAGATGGCCGATCGTTTTCTGGACAACGGCGTGATCGTCTCCACGCGCGGCCGCGTCGGCGAGGACGAAACGGTGTACGCCGTTTCCGAGGACGCGATGCTCGACTTCCCGATCGCGGTGATGGTCAACCGGCAGAGCGCCTCGGCGAGCGAGATCGTCGCTGCGGCGCTGCAGGGCAACGACCGCGCGATCGTTGTCGGCGAGCGCAGCTTCGGCAAGGGCAGCGTGCAGAACGTCGTCTCGCTCCCCTCTGGCGCCGGGCAGATCAAGATCACCGAGCGGCAGTACTTCGGTCCGGGCGACATGGTCATCCACCGCACCGATGACTCCACAACGTGGGGCGTCGATCCGGACCCTGGGTTCGTCTCGACCATGACCAACGCGGAATACAACGCGATGATCCGCATCCGCAACGAGCGGAACGTGATCGACGGCGATGATCACGACGCGGACGGGATGCCGACCGAGCCAGGTGCGCTGGTCGAGTACCTGCGCGACACGCTCGCCGATCCGCAGCTGGCTGTCGCGGTGGACGCGATCGAGCAGCGCCTCGCGAGTGGCGAGTGGGTCGCGACCGGCGAGGGCGCCGGCGACGAGAACACGATGGAGGTCGTCGAGCTGCAGCGCATCCGCGAGGTGCGCGACCGCCTGCTGCGCGAGCTCGACCGCGTGGACCGCAGGGTCGCCGCGATCCAGGGCGAGATTACCGACGAGGAAGCGGATGCGATCGACCTGATCCCCGAGGACGCGGACATCGTGGGTGGCTCCGCGACGATCTACGACGCGGAGGGGAATCTCGTCACGACGCTCCGCATCACCGGCGATGGCCTCCGCCAGTGGCTCAACGGCGCCCCGGTCGAGAAGGACGACGGCGCCAACTGATCGGCGTACAGTGGGCCCCGATGCGGATCCTCGGAATCGAATCCAGTTGCGATGAGACAGCGTGCGCAATCGTTGATGACGGCGTGCGCGTGCTCTCGAACACGATCGCCTCGCAGCACGACCTGCACGAGGAGTACCGGGGCGTCGTTCCGGAGATTGCCAGCCGCGCGCACGTCGAGCGGTTCCTGCCGACACTCCGCGCCTCGATGAAGGACGCCGGGTGCAGGTTTGAAGAGATCGACGCGATCGCGGTCGGCAACAGGCCGGGGCTGATCGGCTCGCTGCTCGTTGGTGTCGCCGCGGCGAAAGCGCTCGCGTTGTCACTGGATGTCCCGATCGTCGGCGTGGACCACATCCACGCGCACCTGTGGGCCGGCGCGCTGGACGCGGACGACCCAGCATTCCCGGCGCTGGGGCTCGTCGTCAGCGGCGGGCACACGGCGATCTTCCGCTGCGAATCCCCGGTGCGCGTCGCGCGCATCGGCACGACGATCGACGACGCGATCGGCGAGGCGTACGACAAGGCCGCAGTTGTGCTGGGGTTGCCCTACCCCGGCGGCCCTGCGATCGACAAGCTGGCCCGCGATGGCGACGACGCGGCGCACCGCTTCCCGGTGAGCGCCCTGGATAGCGAGACACTGAATTTCTCGTTCAGCGGTCTGAAGACGGCGCTGCTCTATGCAGTCCGGGGCAAGCCGGTGCGCAATGGGAAG
>CAYGNN010000054.1:9661-13580 GCA_964351165.1 uncultured Phycisphaeraceae bacterium | reverse complement strand
GCTTGCGTACCAGCAGTACCACGCGGCGTTCGTGTCGATCGCCTCGGCTACGGCCATCTTGATGAACCGCTTGTAGAGTTCCGGGTTCTTTTCGGGATCGTCCCAGGTGACGGGATCTGTATCTGGACAGGCTCGGTCCTGACTCTTGCTACTCGCCTGTTTGGGTTTGGGTGCCGGGCGGTTCTTGCCGTCGTAGCCGACCAAGTACGGCGGGTCGGTCGCGAAGAGCGTCGCCCTTTGGTCGTTCATCAGCGCTTGGACAGTCGCCGGATCGGTGCAATCGCCGCATAGCAGACGGTGCGAGGTGTTCGGATCGGCGCCGAGATCGATCAGATCCCCGGGCTGGGTGATGATCGGCTCGGCTGCCTCGAGCGCCTTGTCGAGATCGAAGTCTTCTTCTCAGTCATTGCCATGCTCTAGCAGGCTGGCGATAAGTTCATTGGCCTCATCCAGGTCGAAACCCGTAGTCTCGAAATCAAGGTCAGGGGCCTCCATCAGTTCGCCGAGGAGCTCGGAGAGCTTGAGCTCGTCCCAGCCGCCCTGGATCTTGTTGAGGGCGAGGTTGAGGGCCTTCTCTTTGGTGTCCGGCAGATCGACGACGACCACCTCGACCTCTGTAGCGCCGCTCGCCTTGATGATTTTCAGCCGCTGATGGCCGCCGACAAGGTTGCCAGATCGCTTATTCCAGACGAGCGGCTCGACCAGGCCGAACTCTTCGTAGCTGCGGGTTAGCGCCTCGTAATCCGGGTCCCCGAGCTTGAGGTCGAGGCGTGGGTTGTACGGGGCGGGGTTGATGTCCGAGATCGTTTTCCGTTCGATCAGCATGGGAGTGTCCTTTCCGTGACAAGTGTTCGTTCAGCAGAGATCTTGGCGGCGATTATCGAGATGTCTGTAGCGTCAACTGGTCGTTATCCGGTTGCGAGTCCATGTGGCGGCGCAACCGGTCGCCAATAGCCTGAGCCACGCGTGTTCTTGATCTGCCACCCGTTCCCAACCATCCGCCTGATCCGTTGCCGTACGGCGTCTTCGCTGCAAAGATCGCGGCCGATTGTGTTGGCGATTTCTTTCCCTGACATCACGCGCCCGGATAATAAATCCCAGATCTGACGCTGATCAGGGGTGAGCGGTGGCCTATTTTTTGGCTGAACAGATGGCTTCGGTCTCCCGCCACCACGTCGAGCGCATTCGAATTGCATGCATGCATCAACAACCTGCTTCACGTACGGCTGGATCTGTTCCCAGATGGTTTGGAATCTGAGGGATACCCGATAAACCACATCCCAAAGGCCTTGGGCGATTGTGCACAATGGGCTCTGCGTATTTGTAGCTGCAACGATAGCCATGCTCTGTTTCCAAAATTGTGGTGAGACGAATAGATTCAGACGTGGTCGAAATTATTTGGATTTAGTGGATTTCGCGGTTTCTAGGATTTCGCGTGTATCACCAGAGCAAGTGCAAAGCATGGCTCACTCCAATGTGTATTTATCTAGCAATCTGACCATATATAGTTTTAACCTGATTGTCAACATCGTAAATATTTGAATTAATTCGTATATTTGGCCCTGATTATTCTCGAAGATCGTGATCCAATTCTGCGTGAGCCTCCGTCTATCGCGAGCAATTGACCGAGTCGCGGAATGCCCATTTTAGCTCGACAATAAATTTGCTCTGCGCCGTCGGGGACTCAAACTGAGGGCGGATCAACATCCTGCAGCGCCTTCAGCCGGGCTTTAGTCCTCGCTGATCATCCACGAATTCGCAAACCTACCGCTGCTTAGTGCAACCAGTGTCCCGCGCGCAAGTTCATGCAAGAAACCGATGACGCCGCGTTCGTCGTATATCAGGCGATTGGGCAGGTGTCTGTATCATCCGCGAGTGGCCACATCAACCTATACAACGGGTTATCCAAGACTCTGGTCGCGTTTCTGAATTCAACTACATAGCATCGCAACAAACATCACCTACAGTGTCCAAGACTCAACAGAGTAACTAGCAGCAGCCAAACGGATCGGCATTCTCTAAGGAAAACGCCGGGATTTTGCACCATTTCCCCGAGAGACGTTTCAAAAGGGAATACACAAGCCTCTATAGTTGTTTACCGATAGAACGAATGGGAGTACAATGAACTCGTGATCCGCTTCATTTCCATCCTGGCCCTCATCATTACCAGCGCCCCGGGTTTGGGCATCGGATTGGCGATTGGACAGGCTCAGGGGCATGCATGTAGCGATTCGGGTTGCCATCAAGTGGTTATCGAGACCTCTTGCTGCGGAGATTCGTCGGAGGTCGAGTTCTGTCCGATGAGCAACGGGCCTTGCGAGTGCGCAGCAGCCCCGATTCCTGAACCCGTACCTAAGCCCGAAGCGCCACTGCCAAAGCCTGACCGCGATACGGTCATGGGCATGCCCAGCGGTCCGCTGCGGATGATACCTGTGAGCGAGCCAGACGCTGCTACGTCGCGCTTGGCTTCGTTGGTCCTTGGATTATCAGCAGGTAAATCAAATAACGAGATTCAGGCCCTCTTGGGTATCTGGCGAACGTAGACCACGAGTTCCACAGGGGAGGTGCGCGCTGAGCGCAATCACCCTTGTCGTATGTGCTCGGTCATTCAATCACCAGATCCCAGGAGCCATCCATGGCCATTCGTGTCATCGCGTACACGATGGGCACCGCGGTGGTCGGATTCGTCGGCGGCTGCATGTCGTCGTACGACTCTGCCCGCGTACTCCCGCCCTCTTACGCTCGTTCAATCCAGGATGATACCGACTCACCTCCGCGTTCTATCTATCGCATCGAATCGGAGCCTGACGCCGCAGCGCCGGCCCCACTAACGGGTGAGTCTGCGGACGATTTTGTTCGATACGCTATCTATCACAACCCGAAGGTCGAGGCTGCATACCAACGCTGGGTCGCCGCCGCCGAACGACTGCCACAGGTGCGTTCACTGCCCGACCCGCGTGTGAATTTCGGGTATTTCCTCGAAGAGGTCGAGACCCGGACCGGGCCGCAGCAGGCCCGTATTGGGGTGAGTCAATCATTCCCATGGCCGGGGCTTCTTAAAAATCGCGAAGACGCCGCCGCGATGGCCGCTCGAGCCGAATGGCGTCAGTTTGAAGCAGCGACGCTCGAAGTCACCGAGCGTGTTGTCGAGACGCTCCACGAAGTTGCCTACTTGGACGCCGCGATTCGCATCACGGGCGAAAACCTTGAACTGCTATCTTCGTTTGAGGAAGTCGTCCGCGCCCAGTACCGGGTCGGCACAGGTTCACATCCGGAATTGGTTCGTGTGCAGGTCGAACTCGGCCAGCTCGAAGACCGGCTCGCTCAGCTCCGCGCAATGCGGCCCACTTATGTCGCGGACCTGAATGCAGTGCTGAATCGAGAAGCAGATGCATCGGTGGCGGAAGTCACTGACCTACCTGGACGCGTGGCCTCCATTGATGGCCCTGCCCTCGCCGAGATCGCTCGGCACTCCAACCCCATTCTACTTGCGCTCGAAGAGCGGGTTGAAGAGCAACGGATCCGCGGCGAGCTCGCCCGGAAGGAAGGCCTGCCGGATTTCACGGTTGGGCTTGACTACATCGTCACCGACGACGCCATCGATAGCTCGATCGCTGGGAGCGGCGATGATCCGATCCTGCTGAGTTTCGGGATCACGGTTCCCCTCTGGCGCGATAAGTACGACGCGGGAGTCCGCGAGGCTCTCGCACGCCAGTTTACGGTGTCTTCCGAGCGGGCCGATGAAGTCAACCGAATCACCGCTTCGATCCTGCGCGCGTGGTTCGAGCACACCGACGCGGACCGTCGGGTTCAGCTATTCGAGACGACGCTGATCCCGAAGGCCGAAGAATCGTTGCGTGCCTCGCTCGCAGGCTTCCGTGCCGGAGGAACGAGTTTCCTGGATCTGCTCGACACAGAG
>CAYGNN010000054.1:0-9651 GCA_964351165.1 uncultured Phycisphaeraceae bacterium | reverse complement strand
GAGCGCACGCTCTTGGAGTTCGCGATCTCAGCCGAGAGGGCGCGGGCTGACCGTGGCCAGGCCCTGGCTCGCTTGAACACGCTCGTTGGCGAGACCGTGCCGACGGAACCTGCGACCAGCCCCACAATTGAGACCGAATCAAATGAGGTGCAGCCATGAGTGAGTTTCTGAAGCGTTTGCGATCCGTGCTCGGATGGCTCTGGAGGCACACCGCGGCAGGCATCGCGGTGGTGGCGATCCTGGCCGCCCTCATCCTCGGCTATCAGATCGGTAAGCCAGTTCCAGAGCCCGCCAACGAGGTTGTCGTTTCAGATCACGATCACGGCGAAGCCGAGCCGGGCGAGCCGCAGATGTACACCTGTTCGATGCACCCATCCGTTCGGCTGCTCGACCCAGACGCGAAGTGCCCGATCTGCTTTATGGACCTGATCCCCGTCACCGAGGACGGTGGCGAGGGGAGCGAGCTGCGCGTCACGATGAGCGAGAGCGCAGCGGCGATGAGCCGCATCGAGACCGCCCCCGTCGGCCGGTTCTTTCCGACCGCCGAGGTCCGCCTCTACGGCAAGGTCACGTACGACGAGACTTCAGTCGCCCGGTTGACCGCCTACTTCCCGGGTCGCATCGAGCGGCTGTTCGTGAACTACCTCGGCGTTCGGGTCGCCCGGAATGACCACATGGCCGAGGTCTACAGCCCCGACCTGATCGCCGCCTTTGAAGAGTTCCGCCAGGCCAAGGCCGCGTCGGAGAACAGCACCGCGACGAGCGACCTCGTGAGGTCTGCGACGCGCGACACCGTGTCCGCGGTGCGGGACAAACTCCGCCTCTTCGGCATTACACCCGAGCAGATCGCCGCGGTCGAGGACGGCTCATTCGATGCCGACCGCCTGACCATCTTTGCTCCCATCGGTGGAGTGGTAACGCACCTCGCCGTGCGCGAAGGCGACTACGTGCAGACCGGCGCACCGATCGCCACCATCGCCGACCTTTCGAGGCTCTGGCTCGACATGGAGGCGTACGAGTCGCAGCTTCCGATGCTGCGATGGGGTCAGCGTGTGACTTTCACGGTCGAGGCGCACCCCGGGGAGACGTTCGAGGGCCGCGTCTCGTTCATCGAACCGGTGGTCGATGAGCGGACCCGGACCGCTGCGGTGCGCGTCGCCGTGGAGAACCCCGGGCGTCGGCTCAAGCCGGGCATGTTCGCATCGGCCGTGGTGAGGATGCGCGTTGCCGCCGACGGCGCGGTCATCAGTAACGAACTCGCCGGCCGCTGGGTCAGCCCGATGCACCCAACCGTCGTGAAAGACGGACCGGGTCAGTGTGACATCTGCGGCATGGACATGGTGTCCGCCGAGTCCCTCGGTGTAGTCGGAGATCCATCGGGCGTCGAAGAGCCTCTAGTGATCCCGCGCTCCGCTGTGCTGTTCACCGGCGCTCGTTCTGTCGTGTATGTCGAGGCGCCCGAGGCTGAAACACCAACGTTCGAGGGCCGATCAGTCTTGCTCGGGCCGCGTGCTGGTGACTTTTATATCGTCCGTGACGGTCTCACTCGCAACGACTCGGTCGTGGTCAACGGCGCGTTCCGCATCGACAGCGCGATGCAGATCGCCGCGAAGCCGAGCATGATGACGCCTGGGGGGGGCGGCGGCGGGAACCCGCACGCAGGACACGGCGGCATGGCCGGCGGAGCAATGCCCGAGATGCCGAGCCGAGTCCCTGCGCCGGATAGCTTCGTGTTCGCACTCAAGCCTGTATACGCGGCATACCTGGATGCACAGGAAGCACTCGCCACGGACGACCTTGGAGGCTTTGTGCAAGCCGCGGCCGATATCAAGACCGCATTGGGCTTTGTCGAGGAAGCCGGCCTGGTCGGAGAGCCGCTCGCCGAGTGGCGTCGGGCCGCAGCCCGGCTGCGTGTCGAGGAGGCGATCACCAGCATCGACACCGCGCGGGCCCGTTTCGAGCGCATGAGCGAAAGCGTGATCGCCATCCAACGCCGCTTCGGGCATCGGGGCAACGAGACATGGAACCTCGCCCACTGCCCGATGGCGTTCGACAACAAGGGGGCCGATTGGCTCCAGCGCGGCACGCAGATCAACAACCCGTACTTCGGTGATCAGATGCTCCGCTGTAGCGAGGTCCGCGAGTCATTCCCGACGCTCGACGCGGCCCCGTCGGCAGACGCACACGAGGGGCACGGCGATGGCTGACCTCCAACCACAGGCCCCGCGCGGTCCGCTCAACGCCCTGATCCGCTTTTGCCTCGAACAGAAGCTGGTGGTCGCGATCGTTCTGATCGGCACGTTGTTCTGGGGCGTCCTCGTCGCGCCGTTCGATTGGAACGTGACTGTGTTGGGGGGCGATCTTCCCCGCGACCCGGTGCCCGTCGACGCGATCCCCGACATCGGCGAGAACCAGCAGATCGTCTTCACCGAGTGGCCCGGGCGCAGCCCGCAGGACATCGACGACCAGATCAGCTACCCGATGACCGTGGCGATGCTTGGGATCCCAGGCGTGAAAGACATTCGTAGCTACTCGGTATTCGGCTTCTCGACGATCTACGTTGTCTTCGAGGACGGCGTGGACTTCTACTGGTCGCGTTCGCGCGTGCTAGAAAAGCTCAACTCGCTCCCCGCAGGCACGCTGCCGCCCGGTGTCTCACCGGCGCTTGGGCCCGACGCGACGGCCCTGGGTCAGGTGTTCTGGTACACGCTCGAAGGCCGGGACGAAGACGGTAATCCAATCGGCGGCTGGGGCCCCGAGGAACTGCGCTCCATCCAGGACTTCATCGTCAAGTACAAGCTCTCCGGTGTGGAAGGCGTCTCCGAAGTCGCCTCGATCGGCGGGTTCGTCCAGGAGTATCAGGTCGATGTTGATCCTGACGCGATGCGGGCCGCCGGCGTGTCGCTCCAGCAGGTCATTGGCGCTGTGCGACAGAGCAACCTCGATGTCGGCGCTCGCACAATCGAGGTCAACCGGGCGGAGTACATCGTCCGTGGACTCGGTTTCATAGAGAGCGTCGGCGACCTCGAACAAGCCGCGATCACTGCTCGCGACAGCCAGCCCATCCTCGTGAGCGATATCGCCAAAGTCTCGCTCGGGCCGGCTCTACGTCGCGGCGTGCTGACCAAGGCCGGCGCCGAAGCCGTCGGCGGCGTGGTCGTCGTCCGGTACGGCGAGAATCCGATGGCGACCATCCAACGGGTCAAGGACAAAATCGCCGACATCGCCTCTGGGCTGCCGACAAAGGTTCTTGCCGACGGCACCGAGAGCCGTGTCACCATCGTGCCGTTCTACGATCGATCGGGTCTCATCCGTGAGACGCTGCAGACCCTGAACGCGGCGATCTCGCAGCAGGTGCTCATCACGATCATCGTTGTGGTTCTGATGGTCATGCATCTGCGGAGCAGCCTGCTGATCGGGGCGATGCTCCCGATCACAGTGCTGATGACCTTCATCGGCATGAAGGCGTTTGGCGTCGATGCCAACATCGTCGCCCTTTCAGGCATCGCGATCGCCATCGGCACGATCGTGGACATGGGCATCGTGCTCAGCGAGAACATCCTGCGCCGGCTCGAAGAGTCGGAGAAAGCGGAGAGCAGCGAGCCCACCATCGACGTGATCTACCGCGCAACGAGCGAGGTCGGCGGGGCGGTGCTCACCGCGGTTGCCACGACCGTCGTCAGCTTCTTGCCGGTCTTTACGATGGAGGCCGCCGAGGGCAAGCTGTTCAAGCCGCTCGCGTACACCAAGACTTTCGCGTTGATCGCGTCGATCATCATCGCGTTGACGATCCTGCCCGCGGCCGCGCATGTGCTGATGGGCTTCCGTCCACGGATCAAAGTGCTCCGCACCATCGGCGCGGCGGCTCTGGTGCTCGGTGGTATCGCGTTGGCGATCTGGCTGCACACATTCGGCGGGCTAATCATCGCGGCGTTCGGCGCGTTCTATCTCGCCAAGCCGTGGCTCCCGTCGTTGGTCGCCCGCGGTCTGCAGTGGTCGGCAAATCTTGTCGCCGTCGTGATCGTGCTCATTGTGCTCGCCGGCGCGTGGGAGCCCCTCGGACCCGAACCGGGCCTCGTTGGTAACAGCGTCTTCATCGGTGCCATCGTCGGTGGTCTGCTGCTCGCGTTCTGGCTCGTGCGACTCGCGTTCCCGCATGTGCTTGCGTGGACGCTGCGTCATAAGCTCGTTGGTCTTTCACCCGCTGTTCTCGTTGTGCTGATTGGCTCGACCGTATGGCTCGGATTCGACCGTGTGTGGGGTTGGCTCCCGGAATCTCTCCGACAGCGAGAGACAATGGTTGAGCTTGCGCACGCCTTCCCTGGGCTGGGAAGCGAGTTCATGCCATCGCTCGACGAGGGCGCGTTCCTCTACATGCCGACCACCATGGCCCACGTGTCGATTGGAGAGGCAACCGAGATCCTCAAGGAACTCGATCGGCGCATCATGAGCGTGCCTGAGGTCGAACTTGCTGTTGGCAAGATCGGCCGCGTCGAGAGCCCGCTCGACCCGGCCCCGATCTCCATGATCGAGACCATCATCGAGTACAAGAGCGAGTACCGCACGGACGACGATGGCCGCCGGCTCAACTTCCGCTACAACACCCAAAACGACACCTTCGCCCGCGACAATCAAGGCAACCTAATCGAGGACGAGGACGGCCGCCCATACCGCCAGTGGCGCGACGAGATCGAATCGAACCAAGGCATCTGGGACGCGATCGTCGAGGCCGCGGACATGCCCGGCGTGACCAGCGCGCCGAAGCTCCAGCCCATCGAGACACGCATCGTCATGCTCCAATCGGGATTCCGCGCCCCGATGGGCATCAAGGTCTACGGCCCCGATCTCGAATCGATCGAGTCATTCGGCCTTGAACTCGAAAGCCTTCTCAAACAGGTACCGAGCGTCCAGCCGCTCGCGGTCTTTGCGGACCGCGTCGTCGGCAAACCGTACCTTGAGATCGACATCGACCGGGAGAGGATTGCGCGGTATGGACTGACGATTGCGAACGTTCAGGAAGTGATCGAGGTCGCGATCGGGGGTAAGCCGCTGACCATGACCGTCGAGGGCCGCGAACGATACCCAGTCCGCGTCCGTTACCTCCGCGAGCTTCGTGATCAGCCCGAAACGCTCGGCGACATCCTCGTGCCGACAGCGTCGGGGGCGCAGGTCCCGCTCCGCGAACTCAGCACGCTCAACTATCGCCGCGGCCCACAGATGGTCAAGAGCGAAGACACATTCCTCGTCTCTTACGTTCTTTTCGATAAGATCCCCGGCTTCGCCGAGGTCACTGTCGTTGAAGACGCCAAGCGGTTTATACAAGACGCTATCGATGCCGGGGATGTTGTCGTGCCATCGGGCGTTAGCTACGAGTTTTCTGGGTCGTATAAGAACCAGGTCCGTGCCGCGAAACGGATGAGCATCGTGCTGCCGCTCGCGCTCGCGGTGATTTTCCTGCTGCTCTACTTCCAGTTCCGCAAGGTCGGCGTCACGCTCATGGTCTTCACCGGTGTATTCGTTGCATGGGGCGGGGGGTTCATCATGCTGTGGCTCTACGCCCAGCCGTGGTTCCTCGACACCACACTGCTCGGGACCAACCTGCGGGGGCTATTCCAGATCGAGCCATACAACCTCAGCGTTGCGGTGTGGGTCGGCTTCCTTGCCCTCTTCGGCATCGCGACCGATGACGGCGTCATCATGGCGACCCGAATCGAGCAGTCGATGGCCGGAGGCAAGCCCAACTCCATCGAAGCGATCCGCAAGGCCGTCGTTGATGGTGGTCAGCTCCGCATCCGAGCCGCCGTCATGACGAGCGCCACGACCATCCTTGCTCTATTGCCCGTGCTCACCAGCACAGGTCGGGGCTCAGACATCATGGTCCCCATGGCAATCCCGTCGTTCGGCGGCATGGCCGTCGCCTCCATCACCTGGTTCGTCGTTCCCATCCTGTACTGCTGGGTGGCGGAGTGGAAGTTCCGTTTCTCAAACGCTCGCCCGGCATCCAATCCCAACGTGCCTCCGGCACAAGGAGAATCTATATGAAACCCACAATCCTGATCGCCAGCGTGTTTCTCGCCGGCCCCCTACCGATGGCGCTGGCCCAGCAAGACCACGGCGCGCACGAGCGCCAGGCCGCGGAGCCCCTCAACGCGATGTGCCCCATCGGCAAGGAGCCGATTGTCCCCTCTGCCGGAACTATCGAGTACAAGGGCAAGACGATCGGCCTGTGCTGCCCAGGCTGCGGCAAGCAATTCATGGCATGGGACGAAGCCCGCAAGGACGGATTCATCGCGCTGGCGGTCGCACATCGAGAGCCCGGCATGGATCATACCGAGAACGCACAGCCAGCCGGTGACGCCGCCGCTCCGGACGGGGCATTGGCATGGACCGACCTGTACTCGCTTGACACCTGCCCGATCTCCGGGCAGAAACTCGGGTCCATGGGCGACCCGATTGTGAAGAATTACGAAGGCCGCGAAGCCCGCTTCTGCTGCGCCGGCTGCATCAACAAGTTCGAGGCCGACCTCGACGCCTCCTGGGAGAAGGTGGACGAGGCGATCGTCGATGACCAGATGCTCTACTACCCGTTGCAGACCTGCGTCGTGTCGGGCGAGCCGCTCCTCGAAGACGGCGAGGACATCGCCACGAACATCGTGTACGGCAACCGTCTCGTGCGGCTGTGCTGCAAGATGTGCGAGCGGGAGTTCAATGCCGATCTGAAGAAATTCATAACCAAGCTGGACAAGGCAACGTCCGACGCGCAGCGCCAGGACTACCCGTTGGACACTTGCGTTGTTGCTGGCGGCAAGCTCGGCTCGATGGGCGAGCCTACCGAGATGGTCGTCGCCGGGCGGCTCATGCGATTCTGCTGCGCGAGCTGTGAGCCGAAGGTCAAGGCGGATCCCTCGAGGTATATCGCCGAGATCGACAAGGCGTGGCAGGCCACGGGCAAGTCTGTACCGGCCGCGGCAGCCGGTGTCGACCACGGTGATCACGACCACGGCGGCTGACGCGATTCGTCATGAGAGGAGCACAGCATGAACACACCTCGCCTTCTTCTGAGGTTCCCATGACCGACGATCGTTCCAATCGTTCTGATGGCGATCGGTCGCACTGCATTGCGCCCAATGAGGAGGCCCACCAATGAAACGTATTCAGTTGGCGCTTCCACTTGCACTGGTATCACTCATGCCGATCGGACTGGTCTCTTGCGACAGCGGCCCTCAGCGCGAGCAATACACAAGAAGCCGAAATGACACAGCAACACCGGCCTATCCAACGAATGGAGTGAGCGACATGAAGATCTCGCTGCTGGGCTTTGATAGTTGCCCGCTGACGCCGCGATTGAAGCGCAGGCTCGAACAGGCGATCAGCCAACTCGAACAGCGCCCGGAGTTGGTGCAAATCGACCAACAAGCCCTGGACGCCTCGGATCTTCGGCGCGGGTACCCGGCCCCCACGATCCTCGTGAACGGATCAGACCTCTTCGGAATGCCGCCACCGACATCGCCGTCGATGGGATGCCGCATGTACGACGGCCCTGACGGTGTGCCCTCGATTGACGATCTCGTCGCACGGTTGCGCAGCGCACTGAATCTCGTTGCCAGCACGAAAGAGCGCGATGGTTGAACAGCGCGCAGGGAGCGAATGCGCTCGCTCTCACTGCCGCTTCGGCAGTGATTATCCCACTGACTATGGCCGCCTGCGGCGACGAGTCCCAGAACCCCCCCTCTCTAAGCTGCCCAGGATTGAGCATGCGTGACCACGACCAGCACGACCACGGATCTGATTACGAGAAGGGTCGCCTTACGCTGACCGGCTCGATCGGGGTGGGGCGCCGGCGTCATGATCGGCGCCGGCATCTTTGCCCTCGCGGGCTAGGTCTCCGAGCTCGCCGGCGGCCTCTATCCGGTCGGCACTTGCGCTCGACGCCGTCGTACTCGGCGCGTTCCTGTACATCAAGCTCGCGAACGACCCTCTGGTCGTCGGCGTCTCCGTCGGCGGCATGGCCCTGATCTTCGGTACCGAGTGGTGGTTCCTACGGAATGAGGCTGCATCCGATGACGCAGAAGACTGAATCCCGAATCGACCCCGTCTGCGGTATGAAGGTCTCCCCCGGCAACGCGGCAGACCGCTTCGAGCACGACGGCGCCGAGTACCTCTTCTGCTCGACTAGCTGTGCCGAGAAGTTCCGCGCCGATCCGGACCGCTACCTGGAGAAGCAAGACGAGGGTGCGCACCACAGCGACCACTCCTGCAGCAATGACGAAGCGAAGGCCGACTCAGCAGCAAGGCGCGAAGGGCCCAAGGACGCCATCTACACCTGCCCCATGCATCCCGAGGTCCGCCAGGTCGGCCCCGGCGACTGCCCGAAGTGCGGTATGGCGCTCGAACCCATCGACGCGACCGCGGAGCAGGACGATACCGAGCTCCGCGACATGACCCGCCGATTCTGGATCGCGACCGCCTTCACGGCGCCGCTGCTCGTCTATGTCATGGGAAACATGCTCTTCAGGCATGTGTTCGAGTCGTGGATCGGTCCCGCCGCGGGTCAATGGGCCGAACTCGCGCTGGCGACCCCCGTGGTGCTCTGGTGCGCGTGGCCGTTCTTCGTCCGGGGTACCCGCTCGATCCGGGCCGTGCAACCGAACATGTGGACGCTCATCTCTATCGGCGTCGCGATCGCGTATGTCTTCAGCGTCATCGCAACGATCGCGCCGGGCTTGTTCCCCGAAGCGCTGCGCGGCGATGATGGCCGCGTCGGCGTCTACTTCGAGGCGGCGGCTGTCATCGTCACGCTCGTGCTGCTCGGGCAGGTTATGGAGCTCAATGCCCGACGTCAGACCGGCGGCGCCATCCGAGAACTCCTCGAACTCGCCCCACCCACCGCACGCCGGATCTCCGACGATGGCAGCGAAGAGGACGTGCCCGTCGAGGACCTCCGTCCCGACGATCGGGTGCGCGTTCGCCCCGGCGACAAGGTCCCGATCGACGGCAGCGTCGTGGAAGGGCGTAGCACGATCGATGAGTCCATGCTCACTGGCGAGCCGGTCCCCGTGGAGAAGACTGAGGGCGACGAGGTCACCGGCGGTACAGTGAACAAGACGGGCTCCTTCGTCATGCAGGTGAGCCGAACCGGAGCAGAAACGACACTCGCCCAGATCGTTCAGATGGTTGCGGAGGCCCAGCGATCGCGCGCGCCGATCCAGCGCATCGCCGACGCGGTCGCGGCGTGGTTCGTTCCCGCCGTCGTCGTCGTCGCAATCATCGCCTTCTTCGTCTGGCTCCTCGTCGGGCCGTCGCCCGCGTTCAGCTACGCCTTGGTCGCGGCGGTTTCCGTGCTCATCATCGCATGCCCATGCGCACTCGGACTCGCGACGCCCATGTCGATCATGGTCGCCGCGGGCCAAGGGGCCAAGCAGGGCGTGCTCGTCAAGAACGCCGCCGCGTTGGAGGCATTCGAGAAGATCGACACCGTCGTCGTGGACAAGACCGGAACGCTCACGGAGGGCAAGCCCAAGCTGGTTGTCGTCGAGGTGCAGAGCGGATTCGATGAGCAGCGCGTCCTCGCGCTCATGGCGGCAGCAGAGCGAGGCTCGGAGCATCCCCTCGCGGAAGCCATCGTCGCCGGACTCGAAGACCGCACCGACC
>CAYGNN010000053.1:12083-13642 GCA_964351165.1 uncultured Phycisphaeraceae bacterium | reverse complement strand
GGCGCCGATCGATCTGCCGGACGGGGAGTGATTTCAATCACGCTTCGTGGCCATTCGCTCGTCTCTGATCAACAAATTTCACTCGATATCCGCGCCTTCGCTGCGCTCAGACTCGGCGTCCATTAGACGTTGAAATACTTCGCCGCCGGGTGGTGGACCATGATCGCGCTCGTGCTCTGCTCCGGATCGATCTGCCAGTTCTCTGTCAGCTCGCAACCGATGCGTTGCGGCTCGATCAGGCGGAAGAGTTTGTCCTGGTCGCTCATCTCCGGGCAGGCGGGGTAGCCGAAGCTGTAGCGTGAGCCGCGGTAGTGCTGCGTGAAGAGGCGCTTGATCTCGGCATCGTCCTCGCCTGCGATGCCCAGCTCGGTGCGCATCGTCTTGTGCCACAGCTCGGCGAGCGCTTCGGCGCACTCGACACCCATGCCGTGGGTGTAGAGGTACTCGGCGTACTCGTCGCCAGCGAAGAGTTCCTGCGCAACGCGCGAGACCTCCTGCCCCATCGTGACGCACGAGAGGCCCAGGACATCTTTGACGCCGCTCTCAACGGAGCGAAAGAAATCGGAGATGCAGCGGCGTTTGTTCTTCGCCTGGCGAGGGAACGTGAAGCGCTCGATTTCTTTGTCGTGGTCGTCCGGGTCGAAGACGATCAGGTCGTCGCCCTCGGACTGCGCCGGGAACCAGCCGTACACGACAGCTGGGCGGAGGATGTTGTCGTTCTTCAGCGATTCCTTCAGGCGGGCGAAGATGGGCTCGGCGGTGTCGGCGATGTCCTGCTCGTACTCCTCGGTCGAGCGTGCGCCGCGTTTGAACTGCCACTGGCCGCGGAAGAGCGCGGTGGTGTTGATGTAGGGGTAGATGTCGTCGAGGTCGAAGTCGGTCACGACGCGGCTGCCCCAGAAGGGGGGCGTTGGGGGCGTCATGGTCTCCAGCGGCGCTGCTGGGGCGTCGGCGACAGCAACCGCGCTCGCATCGGCGTTGTCTTTGGCGCCGACCTTGGCGATCACCTCGGCGCGTTTGGCGGAGCGCTCGCTGATCTCCTTGTCGATCTCGCCCAGCTCGCCTGCCGCGAGGCGGTCCATGAAGTGCAGGCCGGCGAAGGCATCGCGGCCGTAATAGGTCCTTGGGTACACCTCGCGGAGCTCGTTCTCCGCGTACGCACGGTTGAGCGCCGCGCCGCCCAGGATGACCGGTGTCTCGAAGGACTGCGCCGCGAGGTCGGCGAGGTTGTTCTTCATGACGCCGACGCTCTTGACGAGCAGGCCCGAGAGGCCGATCGCGTCGGCGTTGTGCTCCTCGAACGCCTTGAGGATGTTGGGCAGCGTCTGCTTGATGCCCAGGTTGATGACGTTGTAGCCGTTGTTGGAGAGGATGATGTCCACGAGGTTCTTGCCGATGTCGTGGACGTCGCCCTGCACCGTCGCGAGGACCATCGTGCCCTTGCTCTGGGTGTCCGCCTTGTCCATGTGCGGCTCCAGCAGCGCAACAGAGGCCTTCATCACCTGCGCGCTCTGCAGCACGAATGGCAACTGCATCTGCCCCGATCCGAACAGCTCGCC
>CAYGNN010000053.1:8375-12073 GCA_964351165.1 uncultured Phycisphaeraceae bacterium | reverse complement strand
TGATGATCTCCAGCGGCTTGAACTTCTTCAGGGACTCGTCGATCAGCTCGTCGAGGCCGCCCATCTCGCCATCGATGATGTGGCGCTGCAGGCGTTCCTCCAGGGGGAGGTCGGCGAGGCTCTCGCGCTGCTGGCCTGCTGTCTCCTCCTCGCCCTCGAATAGGTTGATGAACTCGGTGAGCGGGTCGAAGCCCTCGCGGCGCTTGTCGTAGATCAGGTCGAGCGCCGCGTCCCATCGCGCCTCCTCGATCTTGTTGCGTGGGAGGATCTTCGACGCGTGGACGATCGCGCCGGTGAGCCCCGCTTCCAGGCACTCGTGCAGGAAGACGCTGTTGAGCACCTGCCTTGCGGCGGGGTGCAGGCCGAAGCTGACATTCGAGAGGCCGATCGTCGTCTGGCACTCCGGCAGTCGCTCGGCGATCAGGCGGATGCCTTCGACTGTCTCCAGCGCCAGGCGCCGGTCCGCCTCGACACCGGTGGTGATGGGCAGCACGAGCGGGTCGAAGAGGATGTCCTCGGCGTTCAACCCATACTTGTTCACCGCGAGGTCGTGGATGCGCTCCGCGATGGCGATCTTGCGCTCGGCGGTTTTGGCCATCGCCTCGTCGGGGTCCTCGTCGATCGTGCCTGCGACGACCGCAGCGCCGTACTCGCGCGCGAGCTTGCAGATCTCCGCGAGCTTCTCTTCGCCCTCCTCAAGGTTCATCGAGTTGATGATGCACTTGCCGGGCGCGTGCTGGAGACCCGCTTCGAGGACGTCCACCTGCGTGGAGTCGATCATCAGCGGCGCTGCGAGCTGCTGCGCGAAGCGGGAGACGACCTCCTTGATATCGCGCACGCCGTCACGGCCGACGTAATCGACGCAGACATCGAGGACGTGGCTGCCGTCGCGGATGAGGTCGCGGCCCATCGAGACGAGCCCATCCCAGTCTTCCTCATTGAGCAGGCGCTTGAACTTGCGCGACCCGTTCGTGTTGGTGCGCTCGCCGACGATCAGGAACGAGGTGTCCTGGCGGAACTCGACGCCTGAGAAGAGCGAGGTGCAGGCGCGGGCAGGGGTGACCTTCTCGATCGGTGGGGAGGGTCGGCCGTCGATCGCCTCGGCGAGGGCGCGGATGTGTTCGGGCGTCGTGCCGCAGCAGCCACCGACAATGTTGACGCCCCCATGCTCGACGAATTTGAGCAGCGCATCGGCAAACGGCTGCGGCGCGAGGGGGTAGGAGGGCTCGCCATCGACAAGCTCAGGCAGGCCCGCGTTGGGCATCACGCTGACGGCGCGGTCCCAGTGCTTGCAGAGGTAGCGCACGTGGTCGGCCATCTCGTCGGGGCCTGTGGCGCAGTTGAGCCCCAGCGAGGCGATGGGGTAGGAGCGCAGCGCCTCAGCAGCAGCGGCGATCTCGGTGCCCAGCAGCATCGTCCCGGTCGTTTCGATCGTGACGCTGACAAAGATGGGGATATCGAGGGGTGTCTTGTTGGTTGCGCGCAGCGCCGCGAGGCACGCGTTGATCGCGCACTTGACCTGCAGGAGGTCCTGGCACGTCTCGATCTGCAGCGCATCGACGCCGCCCTCGATCAACCCCAGCGCCTGCTCGGTGTACGAGGCGAGCATCGCGTCCCAGGTCGTGTTGCCCAGCGTGACGAGCTTGGTGCCGGGGCCCATCGAGCCGAGGACGAACCGCGGGCGGTCGGCGGTGGCGAACTTCTCGCACGCGCGGCGCGCCGTCTGTGCGCCGATGCGGCTGAGCTCGCGCGCTTTCTCCGGGATGTCGAATTCCGCGAGGACCAACGCGGCGGAGCCGAAGGTGTTGGTCTCGACGCAGTCGCAGCCTGCGTCGAGGAACGTCTCGTGGATCCCCTGGATCACCTCGGGGCGCGTCTCGAGGAGGATCTCGGAGCAGTTCTCCTTGCCGAGGAAGTCGTGCTCGAGGGAGCAGTCGCAGGCGTGGATGGAGGTCCCCATCGCGCCGTCCACGACGAGGACGCGCTGGGTCAGTTCCTGGATCAATCGGCTGGTGCTGCTCATGGGCGTCTCTGGTCAGGGGCGGGGTGCTGGGACGCATGAATCTATTTCATCCATTCATCCGGATCAAGTGATGAATTGATCGGTCGGAGCTTCCTGGTTGGTGAAAGAAAACGCCGCAGGTTCCGAAAAAGCAGGCACTTCCCCGCTCTCGATCCCCACAACGCCGGTTCCGCCACCGAGAGCGGGGCCTGTGGCGATGGGTATGATCCCAACCATTCGATGACCGCCTGCAGGCCCTCCTTGGGGGGTGCAGGCCCCAGGAGACCTCCATGCAGCAGTCCGATCCCGCGATCCGCATCCGGGGCGTGACCAAGACCTTCGGGTCCAAGACCGCCGTCAACAACCTCGATCTTGAAGTCCCGGCCGGCTCGGTCTGCGGCTTCCTCGGCCCCAACGGCGCCGGGAAGACGACGACCATCCGCATGGTGATGTCCATCTTCGGCCCTGACTCCGGTTCGATCGAGGTGCTGGGCCGGAAGTCCGCCATCGAATCGAAGGACCGCATCGGGTACCTGCCGGAAGAGCGGGGCGTTTACA
Source organism: uncultured Phycisphaeraceae bacterium (assembly GCA_964351165.1). GTDB lineage: Bacteria > Planctomycetota > Phycisphaerae > Phycisphaerales > UBA1924 > JACKHE01. The sequence continues at coordinate 9,513 of CAYGNN010000053.1, read as the reverse complement.
AGAAGATGCGTGTCGGCGACTTCGTGAAATACATGGCGACGCTCAAGGGCGTCCCAACCGAGGGCCTCAACAAGAAGATCGACGACTGGCTGGAGCGGCTCGAACTGCCCGGCGTGCGCAAGAAGAAGTGCGAAGAGCTCTCCAAGGGCATGCAGCAGAAGGTGCAGTACCTCTCCGCGGTGATCCACGAGCCGGACCTGATCATCCTCGATGAGCCATTCTCCGGTCTCGATCCGGTGAATGTGCGACTCATCCGGGGCCTCATCGACGAGCTGCGCAGGGATGGCAAGACGATCATCTTCTCCACGCACGTGCTGGCGTCAGCCGAGGCGCTGTGCGACCGGATCTTCATGATCAACCGGGGGCAGAAGGTCCTCGACGGTTCGATCGACGGCATCCGCGGGAAGTTCGATCCCAAGACGATCATCGTCGATCCGCTGGACGCCTCCAACGGCGTGCTCAGCGCCGTCGATGCGGTCGATGGTGTGCACAGCGCAATGCAGTCACCGGACACCGGCGTGATCGAGGCGCACATCACCGACAGCGCTGATCCACAGCAGGTGATGCAGCGGCTGATGGCCGCCGCCCCAATGCGGAAGGTGGAGCTGCGCCGGGCGACACTGGAGGACGTCTTCATCGCGCTGGTGGACCCTGGTGATTCGGAGGATTCGCTCCGCGCGGCGCTGAGCGCCGGCGGCGGCGCCCTGGACGACAACGAGCAACAGAACGTGGAGGGCGCCACCGATGCGTAAGGTCATTGCAACCGCGATCCGAGAATTCAAGGCGACGGCGCTGACGAAGGGATTCATCTTCGGCACGTTCCTGCTGCCTGTAATCATCTGGGCGGTGCTCGGCGCGGCGTTCGCGTTGGGGCTCTTCGACATGGACAAGCCGGCGATCCGCGGCACGATCGCCATCGTTGATTCGACACCCGACGAGTACTTTGTTGGCGGTCTGGAGTCGTACTTTGATAAGGAACGGCAGGAAGCGATCCGGAAGCTCGAGGTTGAGCAGACCAAAGAGCTGGTCGATGGAGCACCCGGCGCCGGGGCGGCCAGCAAAGTCATCGACCCGGACATGCTGATCCGGAAGGCGCCGGAAGTCACCATCGAGAACGCCGGCGCCGACGCGAGCATCG
>CAYGNN010000053.1:0-8365 GCA_964351165.1 uncultured Phycisphaeraceae bacterium | reverse complement strand
GCGCTGACCGATCGGGCGACGAGCGGCGACCTGCTGGCGTTGATCATTGTCACGCCGGAGACATTGCTGCCGCCCAGGGTCTGGGGTGACGACGCGACGGATGATGAGAAAGATGCGGCCAAGGAGAACAAGTACCAGTTGATCCTCAACCCCTCGGTCGAGAGCGACATCGCCGAGAACATCCGCGATGGTGTTGCGTCGATCGTCATCGATCACCGCTTCGCGCAGGCCGGTCTCGATGAAGCGAACACCCGCCGCCTGCTGCGTCATCCGCAGGCCAAGTCGCAGCGGCTGACGGAATCCGGCGAGGTCAAGGAAACCAACGAGGTGCTTGAGAAGTTGATCCCGCTCGCGCCGGTGATCTTCCTGCTGATGGCGATCCTCACCGGCGCCTCGTACCTGCTGATGAGCACCGTCGAGGAGAAGAACTCCCGTGTGATGGAGGTGCTGCTCTCAGGCATCTCGCCGCTGCAGTTGATGACCGGCAAGGTGATCGGCCAGGGGCTGGTGGGGCTTGTGATCCTGGCGGTGTACGGCGGCACCGGCGTCGCGGCGTTGATCGCGTTTGTCGCCAGTTATGACATGCCTACCGGGCTGATCTTCTTCTCGTTCCTCTACTTCTTCATCGGCTACTTCATCTTCGCCGGCATCTTTGCAGCGATCGGCTCCGCGGTGAACGAGATCCGCGAGGCGCAGGCGCTGCAGGGCCCGGTGATGGGTGTGATCATCCTGCTGGTGTACCTCTCCATCTTCGCAGGCATGAACGACACGAACTCGACCATGACGAAGGTCATGAGTTTCGTGCCGATCTCTTCGCCCTTCGCGATGCCGATGCGTCTCGCCAACGCGCAGGCGCCTCCAGCGATGTGGGAGGTGCTGGTCTCGGTGGGGCTGGGCCTCGTCGGCGTGGTCTTCTTCATCTGGGCGAGCGCCAAGATCTTCCGCATCGGCGTCCTCGCGTACGGCCAGCCCCCGACACTCAAGGGCCTGATCGGCTGGGTCCGGCAGGGCTGATTCCGAACGTTAATCCAGATTCAAATGCATGTGCGCATGAAAAAGCCCGGGGCAGACCCGGGCTTTTTTTACTGCTTTTCGATCACACGCTGGTGATCAGAATTTCGCTGCGAGCGCCAAGTAGTAGTAGAAGTCGCTCTTGTCGAACCCAGCGGCCGGGTCGGAGTCGTACACCTCGCGGACGCCGGCCTTCAGCGACCACTCCTCGGCGAGGCTGTACTCGACCGCGGCGTCGCCCAGGAAGCGGTAGCCCGACTCTTCGAGGTTGGGCAGGTACTCCGCGTTGGCGACCATGCTCCACTGCTCGTTGAACTTGTGGCGGAACGAGGCGCCGATCAGGCCTTCGGGGGACACGTCGTCGTCCGCGTCGCCGCCGAACGTGCCGACAACACCGGCGCCGGCCCGGCCTTCGAGGAAGGTCGTGTCGTTGTCGATGAAGCGGTACGCAGGGCCTGCGTGGGCGGCGATCCGCTGATCCCAATCCTTGAACCGATCGATCTCGAACGACGCGTCCGCGAAGAGGCCCCACTTGGAGTCTTCGAAGATCCACGTGTACCGGCCCTGCGTGAAGAAGCGGTTGGCGGTCTCGTCGCCGTCGCTCTCCGAGAGGCGGTAGGTCGCGACGAAGTCGATGGTCGCTTCATCGGTCGCCTTGTGCGCGTTGAAGGCGGCCAGGATGTCCTGCGTATCGGTGTTGCCGGAAGAGCCGGAGAGGCCGAAGTCCAGCGAGCGCTCCCACTTGGGGGGCTCGGGGATCTCGATCTCGCCGGGGGCCGCCTCGTCCTGCGCGAGGGCGGCGCCGCTGATGGCGAACGCCACGGGCAGCATGATGCATTTGAATCGGTTCAAGGTTGTTCTCCGAAATATCGAAAGGGGTGAATGAGTACGTTGGTTCAGCGGGTGATCGCGCCGTCGATGTGCACGTCCATCTGCGGGAAGGGGATGCTGATGTTGGCGGCGTCGAGCTGCCGCTTGACCTCGCGGGTCAGCGCCTGCTTGACGTTCCAGAACTCTGCGGTGTCCGCCCAGACGCGGCACGACCAGGTGACAGCGGAATCGCCCAGGTCGCCCAGCACGACGGCGGGCTCCGGGTCGGTCAGGGCGCCCTCCATCTTCGAGACGTCCGCGACGACCTGCTCGAGCACGCTGCGCGTCTCGTCGGTGCTCGCGCCGTAGTCCACACCGACCGCGACATCGACGCGCCGCCTGGGGTGGTGCGTGATGTTCTCGATGGTGGAGCCGAAGACGCTGCCGTTGGGGATGATGAGCCTGCGGTTGTCGGGGGTGTCGAGGGTCGTGGTGAAGAGCTCGATCTCGTCCACCTTGCCGGTCACGCCGGCGCAGGTGATGACATCGCCGACGGAGAAGGGGCGGAAGACGAGCAGCATGATGCCCGACGCCATGTTGCCCAGCGTGCCCTGGAAGGCGAGGCCAATAGCCAGACCACCGGCAGCGATCAGCGCCGCGAAGCTGGTCGTCTCGATGCCGAAGATCCCGAGCACCGTGATGAAGACGAGCGCGAGCACGGCCCACTTGGCCATGTTGCTGACAAACTTGGCGAGTGTGAGATCGACGCCTGCCTTGGCCATCCCCTTGCGCACGATGCGCCGCGCCCAGCCGGCGATGATCCAACCAATAAAGAGGATCAGGATCACCTTGAGCGCTGCGAGCCCATAGAAGATCAGCGTTTCGGTATCGAGCACAAAGCCGGAATCGGCGCCGGTGGCTTCCGCGGTTTCTGCGGCGGTCTCGGCGGCGTCGGCCGCTTGCGCGAGGACTGCTGGGAACCAGTTCATCGTTCGTCCTATCTCATGTCGTGGTGGAGACCCACAGCCCTCGCGACGCTGCGAGACGGCAACAGGTCATCAAGACAGTTTTTGTTCGGTCACGGCCCATCGCCCCACGCGATCGGACCGCTGCCACACACCCAACCCACCGGTAGGGAAACCACCGGGGGGCGGACAGCGTAGCGACTTCCGCCAGCCTGCGTCCAGTTGCTCAGGGTCGGGTCAGGGCGCCGATTCGACCCCTGTCCCGAGGCTCCGGATCAGCATCCCCAGATCCGCGGTATCGACGGTCTGGTCGTCGTTGATGTCCGCCAGGTCATCGTTTCCGATGAACTCCGCAATCAGGATGGAAAGATCCGCAACGTCGACCTTGAAATCGCCGTTCAGGTCTGCGGCGATGCCGGTGGCCGGGCCGTAGAGGATGGAGTCTTTGGCGGAGACGATCCCGAAGCCGACGTTGTAGTCCGGCGCATCGGGCTGCGATGCGTTCTTGATGACCGCGGCGCGCCTCGCTTCAGCGTCGAGGTAAGGGTGCGCCTCGACGAGCAGCGCCGCTGATCCTGCGGCGATGGGGCAGGCCATCGAGGTCCCGGCGTTGATGTAGTACTGCGCAGGGCCGGAGCCGTCGAGGTTCAGGTTGTCGTTGTCGATGATGAAGCGCGGGTCCGCCGCGAGTCCCGGGACGGAATCCCGGCAGGAGATCATCATCGCTCCAGGCGCTGCGATGTCCGGCTTGATCACGCCGTCGATGCGCGGCCCACGGCTGCTGAAGTTCGAGGCCTTGAGGGGCTCACCCAGAAAGTCCTCGTAGTCGTACTCAGCGCCCATGTAGTTGCGGTACCTGGGTCGGTGGTTGATCGAGCCGACCGCGATGGCGGTGTCCGCGACAGCTGGGGTGCCAACGGTGTACGAGGGATCGGCGTCCACGAACGACATGTCGAGCCCGATGATCGCGAACACCTGCGCGGTGACCGGCTCGTCGGAATCATTGCGGATCACGAATTCATAGATCGTGTCCTGGTCAGCAGGGACAGTGAAGAGGAAGTCCGAGACATAGATCTCGGTCCCTCGGAAGCTGAAGTCGGAGAATGCGAACTCCAGCTCCGCAGAGTCATCGGTAATGATCAACTCGAGCGTCAGGTTGGCGTCGCCTGGGATCTGGTCGATCCAGTTGATCTGGAAGAACTGGAAGAACTCCCAGGGCTCGCTGAAGCCCTCGTTCTCGATAAGGAAACGGATCGGCTGGCTGGTCCCGTTGGCGGGGCACTCGACCGAGATGTGCAGGTCGTCATCCGCCGAGTTGCCGGCGGAGGTGAAGCAGAGCATCCCCTGCGAGTAGGCGTAGTCGAAGACCTGATCGAGAAACTCGGAGCCATCGTTGAAATTGCCGAGCCCTCCGAAACTCAGGGAGAAGATGTCGCAGTTGATCTCGATCGCGCGGTACACGGCTTCGACGATGTCAGCGGTGAACGCGCTGCCGCTGTTGTCATCAGCGATCTTGTAGAAGGCGAGGTCCGCGTCAGGGGCGGAGCCTGGGTACGACCCTCCGGAGGCGGTCCCCCTGCCCAGCGCGCTGCCCGCGACGTGCGTGCCGTGTGCGCTGACGGTGTTGGAGACATCCAGCCCCCACTCGAACGGGAAATCACCATCGGTGACATCGAAGGCCTCAATAGGTGTCGGGAAGTCAGGGTGCGTCAGATCGATCCCGGTGTCTGCGACCGCGATGGTGACGCCGGCGCCGGTGTTCTTGCTGACGCCGTGCCCACGCCGGACCTGCGAGGTGTTGGTGACCACGCTGGAGACATCGTTGTGCGCTTCGAGCGGCCTGGGCGCGACGTCGATCCGCCGGACGCTGGTGATCGCGCGGAGCATCCCGAACGCGGAGTGTTCCACGTTGGCGAGGTATGCGCCGTAGGGGTGCCGCCCAGGGATCGCTGGGGTGTAGGTGTGCGCCAGGACCTCGGCGCCCTGTGCCGCGAGCTGGTCCATGGACGCCTCGGTGAGCGGCTCGTCCACGTAGATCACGCAGCGGCTGTTGAAGGGGTCATGGACCCCGATGCCGAGCGCGTCGAGCATCTCCGCGGCGCGATCAGAACGCTCGAGCGAGTACCGCTCCTGCATCTGCAATTGCCATTGGAGCGCCGGACTGACCTTGTCCGCCTTGCTTGCGCGCTCTCTCGGCGCTGCGATCGATGGCGTGGCAGCAGGCAACAGGAACAGCGCGAGCAGCGCAATCCCCGCAAGGCGGATACGGCAGAGGTCCCGGATCGTCATACAAAAACTCCCCGCCCGCGCACCCCATGTGCGCGAGCAGGGGGATTCTATCAGCGCGATCCGAAAGGTGGATCGCGATATTCATTGCAGAGCGCCGTTCCAAGTGCGAACTGACGGTTACCGCTGTTCTCAGCAGCGTTTGCGGCGTGTCGCGACAACTCCGAATCCTGCGAGCATCGCCGCAGCGCCCGGCGCTGGGATACCGCTGACGCCATCGATCTCGAGCGTGAAGACCTGCGCGTTGTCGGCGGTCTCGAAGTCGTACTCCTGCGAGTACCAGCTCGAACCGGCGAGGAACGTGGAGGCGCCACGGTCGTTGATGCCGATGGAATCTCCGCTGCCGACCTTGGCCCACTCGAACCCCTGCGGGTCGTCGGACATCACGACGAAGAAATAGTCACCGGCGCTGAGTTCGAGCCCGCCGAGTGCGAAACTCCGGATGCTGGTGCCGAACCCATCGGGCGTGACCGCGAAGGTCTGCTCGAAGAGCACGTTCGTTTCGGTCGAGCCAGGCCCGATCATGGAGGCGATCGAGATGGTGACGTCGGCGCCCTGGCTGTACCCGCGGATCGCGGCGGTGTTCAGTGTTGACGCGCTCGTGATGCTGAATCCCTGCACGAGGGCGGTGATCTCCGCCGTCGGCGCATTGCTGGACGCGGTGTCGCGCGGTGAGAACGCCGAGCCATCCATCGTGTCCACGATGATGCCTGCGGACGCCCCCTGGGCGAACACCACGCCGGCCGCTGTCGCCAATGCGACAACGCCCAAACGTTTCAGATTGTCCATGGAAAAACTCTCTCTCCGTATCTGGGGCGGTCTGTGCAGGACCGCCGATTCCCTGTGTGCGTCACCACCGTACCAAGATCGGTTTTTGCCGTCAATGGTTTTTGTCAAAAACACTGTCAGCGTCACGGTTTCCGTGGATCTGGACCCCGCGCGGCAGCGCACGCAGGCCAGCCCCAGGGGGGCTGGAAAGCCATTCAAAGGGCGTAGTTATCAGCCGTTGGAGGCGCCGATCACCTCGAACGCACAGGCTGGCTCGCCAGCCCGGTCGCTGAATACGGCTGCCTTGCGATCGAAACCGTCGGGGTCTGCATCGCACTCACGCGGCTGCTCGCTCGTGCGGTTTTGACACGCCCGCTCGGTCGGTAGCTCGAGCGCTGTATCGTTGCGCTCCCTGCGGCGTGGTGGACACTCTGCACTCTGGTCGAAGGCTGGAATTTCGATCGTTGCGCCGTGGAGCGCGCCGCAGAGGCCTGCCCTGGGTTGTAGCGCGACCTGGCGAGCGTCGATCCGGAGCGGCTGGCCATCCTGGTCGGCTCGATGCTGCCGATGCTCTGCTGGTGCCGCATCATCGGCCTGCTGTACGCATCATCATTGAACGCCTGCGAGCGGTTGTAGGTGATCGTGCCCCACCGGTTCACGGAGTAGGGATCTCTCGCCATCGTCGCCTGCCTGGGCCTGGGTGCATTCCGGCCGCCGCTTCCGACGCGGAGATTCGCATCAAGCGCGTGCTGCGCCATCACGAGCGTGGCGAGCAACAGCACGGCGCCGCAGACGAAGGCCGGGCGGCGCACCGGGGAGCGATTCTGTGCAGCGCTGGGCATGGGTTACTCGCCGGCCCTGGTGGAGATCCCGAGCAGCTCGATCTCGGCAACGATCGTCTCGTTCGGGCCGATCCCGAAGCCGCGACCTGCGAGCCCCGCAGTCCCGCGAGGGTTCACAACGACGGTCCACTTGTCACCAACACGCATCTGTAGAACGAGTTCCTGCGTGCTCTTGAGCATGGTCCTGGTGTCGATGACCTCGCCATCGCCCTCGCCGATCTCTGTGCCATCGAGGAGCAGCATGCGGTAGTTCGCGACGACCGAATCGCCCATCTTCGGCGAGGGACCGTCGCCGGTCTTCTCGACCCGGTACAGCGTGCCGGAATCGGTGGTGCGGACACCTTCGAGCGCCGCGAATCGTTTGCTGAACGCCTCCCCCGCCCTGGCGTTGGCCGCGGCCTGCGCCTGATACACCGGATCATTCTGCATGCGGTCGGCGTGGATGCCGGCGAAGATCTCGTCGTTGAACTCGATCAGCTCGTTGTGCATCTGCTCCAGGCTGTACGCCGGGTCGTTCCCCTGCAGGGCGGCTGTGAAGCCGAGCGCCATCGACTCGCGATCGATCGCGACGCCGTCCTGCCCCAGGTTGGTCAGCGCCTCGCGACCCATGTCCCAGCCGAGGGCGTAGCTGACCCGCTGGTCGGCCTGGTGCATCGCCGCGGCGTTCTGCTGCGCGGAAGCCGTGAGGTTGAGCGCGTGGTAGGCGACGCCCGCCGAGGCCATCCCGGCGAGGAAGACAGGGATCGAGTGCTTGAAACGCATGAAGATCTCCACGATGAGGACCGGAGCTCGGCCGGGCCATCCTGCAGGCCGGGCGATACAGGGGGAATGCTAGCACGTCATCCGGATCCAAGGGTGCGAAATCCAGCGCCGGGAAGGATGCCCGCTGGACTCCAAAGCGGCTTCGGCTATCCTCCCCCGTCCGCCGCACCGGAGCCCACCGGCCACGGCGTCGCGGGCGTATAGCTCAGCTGGCTAGAGCGCTGCCGTCACATGGCAGAGGTCACTGGTTCGAGTCCAGTTACGCCCATTCCCGCGTCTTAGATAGCAGCCGAACTCCGCCGTTTGCTCGCCGCTTCGCGGTGCGCGTGCAGGCCCTCCATCTGGGCGAGGCGTTCGGATTGCTCGATCAGCGGGGTCGCCGCTCCGACGTCCTCGATCGAGATCCACGCCCGCACACGGATGAAATCGAACACCGACAGCCCGCCGCTGAACCGGGCGGCGCCGCCGGTGGGGAGCGTGTGATTCGGACCGGCGCCGTAATCGCCGAAGACCTCCGCCGTCCGGCTCCCGATGAAGACCGCCCCGGCGTTGCGCACCCTCGCCGATATCGAGGCGGCGTCCTCGGTCATGATTTCCAGGTGCTCGGGCGCCACCCGGTCCGTCAGTTCGATCGCTGCGTCGATGCTCTCCACCACACAAACCCACCCGTTGCGCAGCGCGACCCGCGCAACCTCGGCGGTGGGGAGGCGGGCGAGTTGCCGACCGATAGCATCCTCGATTCGCCCTGCGAGCGCGGCGCAGGTCGTGATACATATCGGGACCGCATCGGTGTCGTGCTCGGCTTGGGCGAGCAGGTCCGCGGCGATCAGCTCGGCGTCGGCGCTGCCGTCGGCGATGACCAGCAACTCTGACGGACCGGCCAGCATGTCGATCCCGACAGCGCCGTACACCGCCTGCTTC